>DATDHG010000123.1:0-1598 GCA_036521675.1 Candidatus Dormiibacterota bacterium | reverse complement strand
CGCGCCGCGACGGCGGGAAGCTGGCGCTGATCAGGGCCAGGCTGCCCGGGGTCAGCAGCGCCCCGGCGGCGCCCTGGCCGGCGCGGGCGGCCACCAGCACCCCGATCGACGGCGCCGCGGCGCACGCCGCTGAGCTGAGCGCGAACAGCGCCACGCCGGCGGCGAACACCCGACGCCGGCCTAGCCGGTCGCCGAGGGCGCCGCCGACGAGGAGGAGGGCGGAGAGGGTCAACGCATACGCCTCGATCACCCACTGAACACCGGCGGCGTCGGTGCCCAGGTCACGCTGGATGGCGGCCAGCGCGACGTTGACGACGGTGCCGTCGATGAAGACCATCGACGATCCCAGGATCGCGGCCGTGAGCACCCACGCGCCGGTGCGCGGCGTCGCGGCGGCGGCGGCCGGGTCGGCCGCGCCACTGTGCATCACGGCTTCGTCGCAGGGAGGTCGAGCCGCCATGCTCATGGGCTCAACCCTACCGCCACTTGAACCTGGCCAAACTCGCGTATCTGCCCCAGGTTGACATGAGCAGCACCGGTCCGTACGATGCTCGAGTACGCCGCGACGGGCGTGTTCGTGCGCCCGCAACCACGCAACCTTCGGAGACTTCCTCCATGTGGTGCCTCATCACCCCTCAGCACGACCCCAGAAAGGGACAAGTGCGCCCATCGGAGGCCCCCCGCTGATCCTGTAGCCCGCGTCATGGCCGGCTCACCAGAGGACCGCGTGGGAAGCCTCCCACCCGGTCCTCCGTTTTTATCCGCTTCTTTCAGGTGAGCTCAGTTGGCAACGGCCACAGTTGACAGAAACCCAAGCTCGGCAGGCGTCGGCAGGCGTGGGTTCGCCATGCTCGCCGAATACTTCCGCATGCACCCCGCAGTGCTGAGCGTGGGGATCGCGGGCGCGGCCGTGTACGCCTTCGCCACAGTGGCCAGCGCGGTGGTGCTGGGGCGCGTCACGGACTCGGTGATCGTCCCCGCCTTCAGCGGCGGGGTCGCCACCGTGCGCGTGGCCGAGGCCGCGGCCGCCATTCTCGCCGTCGCCCTGCTGCGGGGCGGGGGCATCGCCGTGCGCCGCTTCTTCGCCGGGGTGACCAAGGCACGGGTCGCCCGCGACCTGCGTACGCGCGTGGTCGACAAGTACGCCGCCCTCCCGGTGGCCTATCACCGCTCTCAACCCACGGGAGACCTGCTCGCCCACGCGCATGCCGACGCGGAGGCCGCCAGCGAGGTGATCGGCCCGCTCCCCTACGCCACGGCGGTGGTGCTGCTCATCGTGCTCGCGACCGTGCTGCTGGTCGTCACCGACCCCGTGCTGGCGCTGGTGGGCGGTGCGGTTCTGCCCGGGGTGGCACTGCTCAACCACCTCTACATGGCGCGCGTGGAGCCGCCCGCGGAGCGCGCCCAGCGCTGTATCGGCGATCTCAGTGCCGTCGCTCATGAGTCCATCGACGGCGCGCTGGTGGTGAAGACGCTCGGCCGCGAGACCGACGAGGTGCGCCGCTTCGCCACCCAGGCGGAGCGACTGCGCGAGCAGCGCGTGGCCATGGGCGTGGTGCGAGCCCGCTTCGAGCCGCTGCTCAACGCCCTGCCCGACG
>DATDHG010000122.1:0-9925 GCA_036521675.1 Candidatus Dormiibacterota bacterium | reverse complement strand
GAACGCGAATCGGTGGGGGACATCAGCCGCATCCTCGACCGCTACGTCGACGGCATCGTCGCCCGGCTCATCTCCCACCGCGACCTGGTGCGCATCGCCGAGGCGGCCGCTCAGCCGGTGATCAGCGCGATGACCGACCGTGAGCATCCCTGCCAGGTCCTCGCCGACCTGCTGACGGTGCGCGAGCACGCCGGCCGGATCGCCGGCGTCAGGGTCGCTTACGTGGGCGATGGCAACAACGTGTGCACCTCCTGGCTCTACGCGGCGGCGCTGACGGGGGTCGACCTGCGCATCGTCTGCCCACCCGGCTACGAGCCGCCCGGAGACGTCCTCGAGCGGGCCGCCCAGCTGCGGGCGGGCCGGCCGGGCCTGCTGCTCTCGCACGCCCCCGAGCCGGTGCTGGATGGCGCCGAGATCGTCTACACGGATGTCTGGACCAGCATGGGCCAGGAAGCCGAGCAGCAGCGCCGCCGCGAGGACTTCGCCCACCTGCAGGTCAACGAGCAGCTGCTCGAGCTGGCGCCCCGGGCCCTGGTGATGCACTGCCTCCCGGCGCACCGCGGCGAGGAGATCACCGACTCGGTGCTCGACGGGGAGCGGTCGATCGTTTTCGACCAGGCCGAGAACCGGCTCTGGGTGCAGCAGGCGCTGCTCAGCCTGGTGTTCGCCGGCAGCGGCGTCGAGCCGGCACGGGCGGCGGCGCTCGCGTGAGCTTCACCGAGAACGTTCGCATCTTCCTCGGCCAGGTGGGCTGGCGCGACGTCATCGATATCCTCATCGTGGCGATCGTCGTCTACCAGCTGCTCAAGCTGGTGCGCGGTACCCAGGCTGCGCAGCTGCTGGTGGGGATCCTGGTCATCGGCCTGGTCGGCTTCACGGCCAACAAGCTCGACCTGCGCCTCATCCAGTTCCTGTACCAGAACACCAGCCAGGCGTTGATCGTCGCCGTCGTGGTGCTCTTCCAGCCCGAGCTGCGGCGGGCTCTCGACCAGGTGGGCCGGATCAACCCGGTGCGCACGGTGCTCGGGCATCCCGGCGCGGTGGGCATCAACCGCGTCGTCGACGAGGTGCTGCGCGCCGCCGCCAGCATGGGCGAGCGCAAGATCGGCGCCCTGATCGTCTTCGAACGTGAGACGGGCCTGGAGAACGTCGCCGCCACCGGGGTGCGGCTCAACAGCGAGATCACTGCTGAGCTGCTGGCCACCGTGTTCTTCACCGGCTCCCCGCTCCACGACGGTGCGGCCATCATTCGCGACCAGCGCCTGATCGCCGCCGGCTGCCTGCTGCCGCTCGCCGAGACGATCCCCAACGTGGGCGCGATGGGGATGCGCCACCGCGCCGCCATCGGGCTGACCCTGCAGTGCGATGCGGCGGTGCTGATCGTCTCCGAGGAGACGCGGCTGATCAGCCTCGCCTATTCGGGCAAGCTGCTCCGTGGCCTGGACCTAGCCCAGCTCAACGAGACCCTCCTCGAGCTGCTCGGCGGTGAGCCCCAGCCGGGCCGGGTGAGCTTCCCGCGGCCCTTCCTGCGCAACGCGGGCGCCGGATTCCGGTCCCGCTCGCGGCCGGTCAACCGGTGAACCTGCCAGTTCCCGCCATCATTCGCCGTAACTTCCGCCTCAAGGCGATGGCGGTGGTGCTGGCGCTGGTGGTCTGGTCGGTGGTGGTGTATGCCAACAATCCGCCCGACAGCCGCAGTTTCGTGGTACCGGTGCAGTTCGACGGGCGCGGCACGATGTGGGCGATCGACCAGCCCATCGACCCGATCACCGTGCACATCACGGGGACCAGGGAACACGTCGGGGCCTTCACACGGGACAAGCTCTCCGCCAGGGTCGACGTCTCCAGGATCACCCATGCCGGAACGCAGGATGTGCCCGTGGTGGTCCTCAACAACGACCCCGACGTCAACACGGACGGTCCTGCGACGGTCCGGGCGTACATCGATGTGCTGGCGACGCGCACAGTGCCGGTAACCCCGGTGACGATCAAGGGTCCGCCCGCGGGGTTCCGCCCCGAGGTGCCCACGGTGACCCCTGGGAGTGTATTGGTCAACGGCGCCAAGCGGCTCATAGACCAGGTGCGAGCCCAGGTCGAGGTCGACCTCACGGGCTTCAAGACCAACTATTCCCAGGAACTCACAGTGCGACTGATAGACCCGGCCGGCACTGTGGTCACCAACCTGGGCGTGACCCCCACGACGGTTCTGGTCGAAGTGCTCATCAACTCGACCTTCACCTCGCGCTCGGTGCCCATCATCGTGGTGACCCAGGGTCAGCCGGCCTCCGGTCATCTGCTGGCCTCGCTGACGCCGGTCCCCCAGACGGTGGTCCTCACCGGTCCTGCGACCGTGCTTCAGACCATCGACTTCCTCAACGTGCAGGTCAACATCTTCGGGCTCTTCGGGTCAGTGACGGTGTCGGGAATCCCCGTCAGCACCCCGGTCGGGGTGACCGCCAGCCCCAACAAGGTCGACGTGCACGTCGGGGTGCTCATCGCACCCCCGCCGCCGACAGCCGCACCGACCGCCGCCCCCGCCCCCAGTCCGTCGCCGACCCCCGTCCCCACTCCCTGAACCCGTAACGGCCCCGGTCGTGCCATCGTTGGGGCTGTCACATGTGCGGAATCATCGGCTACACCGGGCCGCGGCCCGCCGCGCCGCTGCTGATCGAGAGCCTGCGCCGGCTCGAATACCGTGGCTACGATTCCGCCGGGATCGCCGTTCTCGACGGGCAGGCCGGGGGCCGGTCGACGGTGGTCAAGAGCGAGCGCAAGGTCGCCGACCTCGCGCGCCTGCTCGAGGAACAGGGCCTGCCGTCGGGCAATGTGGGGATCGGCCACACCCGCTGGGCCACGCATGGGCGCCCCACGGTGGTCAACGCTCACCCTCACCAGGATTGCGAGGGCCGCATCCATCTCATCCACAACGGCATCATCGAGAACTACCGTGAGCTGCGCGCCGAGCTCCTCGCCCGGGGCCACCGCTTCGAGAGCGACACCGACACCGAGGTAGTCCCCCACCTCATCGAGGAGCTGTACCGCGGCAGCCTCGGCGCCGCCGTCCGCGCCGCCCTCCGCCGCATCCAGGGCGCCTACGCGCTGCTCGTCCTGAGCGCCGACGAGCCGGACACGCTGGTCGCGGCGCGGCTCAACGCCCCCCTCGTGATCGGCCTGGGCACTGGCGAGACGCTGGTGAGCAGCGACATCACCGCGCTGATCCCTTACACGAAGCGCATCCTCCTGCTCGGCGAGGGCGAGGTGGCGACCGCTCGAGCGGGGGAGGTGCTGGTCCAGAGCCTCGACGGCACCCGCGTCGAGCCGCGGCTCATCACCGTCGACTGGGATGCCGCGCAGGCCGAGCGCGGCGGCTATCCGCATTTCATGCTCAAGGAGATCCACGAGCAGCCCGAGGCCGTGCGCCAGGCTCTGGCCGGACGCGTGGACGACGACACCGGCCTGGTGACGCTCACCGGGATGGGGATCGACGACGCCACCCTGGCCGAGGTCCGCGAGGTCCACATCGTCGCCTGTGGCACCGCCCTCCATGCGGGGGCGGCCGCCGCGCTCGCCGTCGAGCGGCTCGTGCGGATCCCCGCCCGTGTGACCGCCTCCAGCGAGTTCCGCTACAGCGATCCCCTGCTCGACGCCGGCAGCCTGGTGGTGGCCATCTCCCAGTCGGGCGAGACCGCCGACACGCTCGCGGCGGTGCGCGAGGCGCGGCGCCGCGGGGCCCGGGTCCTGGCCATCACCAACGTGGTGGGGAGCGCGCTCAACCTCGAGGCGGACGGGACGCTGCTGATGCAGGCCGGTCCGGAGATCGGGGTGGCCGCGACCAAGACCTTCCTGGCCCAGCTCGTCTGCGGCGTCCTCCTGGCGCTCCACCTCGCCCAGGTGCGCGGCGCGCCCGGGGTCGACACTCAGCGCCGTCTCACCGCCGAGCTGTCCAGCCTTCCCGAGTTGGTGCGGCGGACGCTCGAGCTCGAGCCGCAGCTCGCCGAGCTGGCCCAGCGCCATGCCCACATGCACAGCGCCCTGTTCATCGGGCGGGGCGTCAACGTCGTGACCGCCATGGAAGGGGCCCTCAAGCTCAAGGAGATCTCCTACGTGCACGCCGAGGGCTACCCGGCCGGCGAGCTGAAGCACGGCCCCATCGCTCTGCTCGACCCCCAGGTCCCGGTGGTGGCGCTGGCGACGCGATCCGCCACGCTGGCGAAGCTGGTCAGCAGCGTCCAGGAGGTGCACGCCCGGCAGGCGCCGATCATCGCCCTGGTCACCGAGGGGGAGAACCCCTTCGAGGGTCAGCAGATCAGCGACGTGATCGAGGTTCCCGCGGTGGACGAGCTGCTCTCGCCTATCGTCAACACGGTGCCGCTGCAGCTCTTCGCCTACCACGTCGCCGTGCAGCGCGGCTGCGACGTCGATCAGCCCCGCAACCTCGCCAAGTCGGTCACCGTGGAGTAGGCTGCCGCTCGGCATGGGCGCGCTCTCCATCGACGTCGCCGGGGTGGCCGTCGGGGTCGACGTCACCTCGGTGGAGAGGGTGAGCGCGCTGCTGGCCCGCCGGCCGCGACTCGCCGAGCGCTGCTTCACCGCCGCGGAGCAGCATGACTGCGCCGGGCGCCCCGAGCGCTGGGCGGCGCGCTGGGCGGCCAAGGAGGCGGTCCGCAAGCTGTATGGGTCGTTGGGGCGCAGCCCGCTGCCCGGCTTTCGCGACATCGAGGTGCGCCGGGGGTCGAACGGGGTCCCGGCGGTCCGCGTCGGGAGCGCGCCCGAGACGATCGCCCTGTCGTTGAGCCACGACGCGGGGATGGCCGCGGCGGTGGCGGTGCTCGCCGCTCCCGACCCGACCCGCGGCCGCCTCGACCGTCCCCCGGTTCTCCTGCCACCGGCGGATCTGCGCCTTCCCGAGCGTCCCGCCGACGGCCACAAGGGCACCTTCGGGACCGTGTGCGTGGTGGCCGGTTCGCACGGCTTCAGCGGCGCCGCTTATCTCGCCGCGATGGGCGCCGCCCGGGGCGGGGCCGGCCTGGTCCATCTCGCTGTCCCTCGCGAGCTGCATCCGCTCCTGGCCGTGAAGTGCACCGAGGTCATGGCTCACGGGCTCAGCGACGGCGGCAGCGGCGTCCTCACCGAGGCAGGGGTTGACGAGCTTCGCCACGGGCTCCTGGCCCGCGCCGCCGCGCTGGTCGTCGGCCCAGGGCTGGGCCGCGACCCGGCCACCGGACGCGCCCTGGCGGCCCTCCTCCGGGGGCTGCCCTGCCCGGTGGTGGTCGACGCGGACGGGTTGAACCTCGCCGCCGAGGAGGGGCTGGACTGGCGGCTCGTGAGCCAGCCGGTCATCCTCACTCCCCACCCTGCCGAGATGGGCCGGCTGGCGGGCATCCCGACCACGAGGGTCCAGGCCGACCGCCCAGGCACTGCCGGGAGTTTCGCGAGCGCGCACGACGTGGTGGTGGTGCTCAAGGGCGCCCGCACGGTGGTGGCGGCTCCCGACAGGCGGCTCTTCACCGACGAGCATCGGGTCGTCGCCCTGGCCACCGGGGGCACCGGCGACGTGCTCGCCGGGCTCTGCGGGGCCTTCCTCGCCGGTGGCCTCGAGCCGTTCGAGGCGGCCCGGGCCGGGGTTGTGGTGCACGCGGAGGCAGGTGCGCTCGTCGAGGCGGAGCGGGGGCGGAGCGGCGCCCTCGCCGGAGATCTCCTCGAGGCCCTCCCGGCCGCCCAGGAGCGCGTCCGCCGGGCGCTCGAGGGCCGGTGACCGGCGCCACGCCCCTGCCCGCCGGCGAGCTGGCGGCCTGGCCCGGACCGTTGGCGGGCGGCGCGCAGCCGCTGCGCTGGGCGGTGGTCGATGTCGCCGCCCTGCGCCGCAACGCCGCGGCGGTGGCCGCGCTGGTGGGACCCGGGTGCGAGGTGATGGCCATGGTGAAGGCCAATGCGTATGGCCACGGTGCCCGGCTGGCCGCCCGGGCGCTGCTGGACGGGGGCGTCGGGCGCCTGGGGGTCAGCTCCGCCGAGGAGGCCCTGCAGCTTCGCGACGCCGGCTTCAACGTGCCCCTCCTGGTGGTGGGCTGGACCCACCCCACCACCCACGCCGCGCTCGTCGGCGCCGGAGTCGAGGTGACCGTCTTCGACGTGGACACGATGCGCTCGCTGGTGGCGGCCGCGCGGCGCCTGGAGCGGCCGGTGCGCGCACATCTCAAGGTGGACACTGGCATGGGCCGGCTGGGGGCCGCGCCGGAAGCGGTCGCCGGGCTGCTGGCCGAACTGCGCTCGCTGCGCTCGCATGTCGAGCTCGCCGGCGTGTTCACCCATTTCGCTGATGCGGACGGTTCTGACCCGAACTTTACCGCCGAGCAGCATGCCCGCTTCGTAGCGGTGGTCGACCACGTCCGAGACGGCCATCCCGACGCGCTGGTCCACTGTTCCAACAGCGCCGCCATGCTGCGTTTCGCCGCCATGAACCATGACCTGGTGCGCCCCGGTCTGGTGCTCTACGGCCATGAGCCGGCGCACTGCGAGGGCGTGATCGAGGTGGAGGCGGCGCTCAGCATGCTCGCCTCGATCACGCGCGTCTTCACCGTCCGGCGGGGCGAGACCGTGGGCTACAACCGCACCTGGCAGGCGCCCGCGGACACCCGCATCGCGGCGGTGGCGGCGGGCTACGCCGACGGGGTGCAGCGTGCCCAGTCCAACTGCGGCCATGTGCTCGTTCACGGCGTTCGCTGCCCCATCGTCGGCACCGTCAGCATGGACCAGTTGACCGCCGACGTCTCCGCTGTGGAGGCGGTGGCCACCGGCGACGTCGCGGTGGTTCTGGCCGGCGGCCGTGCCCACCGCGGCCTGCTAGACGCCGCAGCGGTCGCGAGGGCGGCCCGGACCTCCGCCTACGAGGTGCTCTGCGGGGTGTCGGCGCGGGTCCCCCGATACATGGTGGGGGGCGGAACAGTCCACTAGAATGCGGGCATCCCTGGGGGAGCGGAGGCTGAGAGGCCGCCAGCGCGGCGGCGACCCCGAGGACCGTGCCGGTAATGCGGCACGGCAACGGGGGCCCGCCAGGGGCGGCACTCCGTCCCGGGGTGATTGGCGATGACCCAGACCCACACCCCACCCTCTCCCGTCGCTTCCAGACCGCGCGCCGGCGCGCGATTGCGCGCGCGCATGTACACCGTCCGGCTCTATGTCATCACCGCCGCCGAGGATTCGCCGGAACGGACGCTGGAGGTGGTGCGCGCGGCTTGCGCCGGGGGCGCGGGGGCAGTCCAGCTGCGCTGCAAGGAGGACGGAGGCGACGCGCTGCGCCGCCTCGCTGGGCGGTGCCGGGAGCTGACTGCAGCCGCCGGCGTGCTCTTCATCGTCAACGACCACCTCGACGTGGCCATGGAGGCCGCTGCGGACGGCGTGCACCTGGGCCAGGACGACGCCCCCATCGCGCGGGCGCGCCAGCTCTGGCCGGGGCGCCTGGTGGGCCGCTCGACGCACAGCCTGGCGCAGGCTCTGGAGGCTCAGGAGCAGGGCGCCGACTACCTCGGGGTGGGACCGATCTACGCCACTCCCACCAAGCCGGGCCGTGCGGCCGTGGGCCTGGAGCTGGTGAGCGCGGTGGCCCCCCGCCTGCGTATCCCCTGGGTGGCCATCGGCGGCATCGACGCGACCAGCCTGCCCCTGGTCCTCGCCGCCGGCGCCCGCCGTGTGGCCGTGGTGCGCGCGGTCTGCGCGGCGCCCGATCCCGCCGCCGCCACCGCCGGGCTGCTCCGGGCCGTCGAGGCGGCGGCGGCATGACCGTTGCCATCGTGCTCAACGGGGAGCCCGCCGAGGTGGAGGCGGGAATCACCCTGGCGGCGTTCCTGGAGAACCTCGGGATCGACCGGCGGCGCGTGGTCGTGGAGCACAACCGCCGCGTGCTGCGTGGCGCGGAGCTGGAGGCGGCCACGGTGGCGCGCGGCGATGAGCTGGAGGTGCTCCAGCTCGTGGGTGGCGGCGCATGACCACGGTGGCGGGCCCCTCGACCCTGCAGCCGCTGCGCATCGGCGCGGCCACTCTCGGTAATCGCCTCATCCACGGCACCGGCCGTTTCCCATCGGACGCCGTGCTCCAGGCCTGCCTGGAGGCCGCCCGGCCGGACCTGGTCACGCTGGCCATCCGCCGCCTGGCGCTGGCCCCGGCGGCGCCGGGCGAGGTGCCCCAGGCGCCGCGCAACGAGCTTGCCGGCGTCGATCTGTCGGCCTTCACCCTGCTGCCCAACACCGCCGGCGCGACCACCGCCGAACAGGCGGTCCGGCTGGCCCGGCTGGCCCGCGCCGCCACTCTGGGCGACCTCATCAAGGTGGAGGTCATCGGCGACGAGCGCACTCTGCTCCCCGACCCCGCCGGCACCCTCGACGCCACCCGGCAGCTGGTGCGGGAGGGCTTCACCGTGCTCACCTACACGAGCGACGACGTGGTGCTGGCGTTGCGCCTCGAGGAGGCCGGGGCCGCGGCGGTGATGCCAGGGGCGGCGCCGATCGGCACCACTCTGGGCCCCCAGAACGAGACCAACCTGCGGCTCATCATCGAGCGGCTCACTGTCCCGGTGGTCATCGACGCCGGGCTCGGCGTCCCCAGCGAGGCGGCGCGCGTGATGGAGTGGGGCGCCGCCGCCGTTCTGGTCAACACCGCCATCGCGCGCTCGCGCGACCCGGTGGAGATGGCCCGCGCCTTCAGCGAGGCGACCGCCGCGGGCCGGCGCGCTCACCTTGCCGGGCGGGCGGAGATCTCGCTGCAGGCGGCCGCCTCCACCCCGGCGACCGGAGTGCCGGGGAGCTGAGCGACCGCGCCGCCGAGACGTCTCGGCTCGCGGCCCTGCGCGCCCGCCGGTTCGGGGACGGCGGCGAGTCGCTCCAGAACGTCGGGGAGACGGGGCTGCTCGACCGCCTTCTGCGGGCGGCGGGCGCCGCCGCGGCCACCAGCCCGGGGGTGGTCGTGGGGCCAGGTGACGATGCCGCAGTGTGGACGCCTCCTGCCGGGATGTCCGTCGTGGTCACCCAGGACGCGGTGGTCGAGGGGGTCGACTTTCGGCCTGGCTGGACCACGCCGTATCTGCTGGGCCGGCGGGCGCTGACGCTCTCGATGAGCGACCTGGCCGCGATGGGCGCCACCCCGCACTCCTGCGTGGCGACGGTCTGCGCCGCCGCTCCCACGCCGGTGGACGACCTCGCCGCCGTGCAGCTCGGGCTGCTCGACGCCGGCGCCGACGCGGGTTGCGCGCTGCTCGGGGGGGACGTCAGCGCCATCGACGGACCGCTGGTCGTCGACGTCTGCGCGTTTGGGACAGTGCAGGCACAAACGGCGATGCGGCGCGACGGTGGCCGGGTGGGTGATCTGCTGCTGGTCAGCGGCGTGCTCGGCCGTGCCGCCGCCGGGCTGCGCCTCCTCCTCGAGCGGGACGGGCCGCGGCCCGACGCGCCGTTGCCTGCCTCACGGGCCGACCACGACCTGTGGACGAAGGCCCAGCTGCAGCCGGTCGCCCGGCTGGCCGAGGGTCGCGCGCTCGCCGCCGCGGGGGTGCGCTGCGCCGGCGACCTGTCCGACGGGCTGCTCATCGACGCGCAGCGCACCGGCGCTGCGAGCAGGTGCGCCGCCGAGCTGTGGCTCGACCGGGTCCCCGTCGACGCCTCGCTCCGCGCGGCCCTCCCGGAGGGCTGGCCGGTCCTGGCGCTTGCCGGGGGCGAGGACTTCGAGCTCCTGGCGGCGGCCCCGCCTGGGCTCTGCGCGGCGCTGCAGCGGGACTGGTCGCTGGCCTCGCTGACCGTGGTGGGGCGCCTGGTGGCGGGCAGCGGGGTGCGGCTGCTGGCCACCGAAGGCGGGGCGGAGCTCAGTCTCCCGACCCCGGCGTCCCGGCACTTCCGGTGAGCCCGCGGGCCCTCGAGCTCAGGCTCCATGGAGCGGCCGC
>DATDHG010000121.1:0-17206 GCA_036521675.1 Candidatus Dormiibacterota bacterium | reverse complement strand
TCGCCCTCGCGCACGTCGAGCCCGAGCAGCACCTGCCCGGGATGGGCCCGACAGATCTGCAGCGCCACCTCCGGCTCGCGCAAAGCCAGGCTGCCCAACACCACGTACGCGGCGCCGATCTCCAGCCAGCTCGCCGCCGCCGCCGGGCTGCGCACCCCGCCCCCGACCTGGACCTCGGCGCCTGCGCCGGCGGTCTCCCGCACGGCGCGCCGGACGGAATCGCGGCTGAGCACGTCGGGGGTGCCACGCGCGGCGTCGAGATCGACGATGTGCAGACGGCCGGCGCCCGCCCGCAGGAAGTCAAGGGCAACCTGGGCGGGCTCCTCCGCGTAGACCGTCTCGCGGGCGAAGTCGCCGCGCAGCAGCCGCACGCTGCGGCCCCCGCGGACATCGACGGCGGGGATGACGACCACGGCTCGGCATTGTGACCGGCCGCGCGGGTCAAGGCCGCGGCTGGGGACACCAGGATCGGGGACGAACGGCGAAACGGGCGGTGCCCCGGAAATGGGCACCGCCCGTCCTGGCCCAGGTGATGCGACTAGCAGCGCAGGGACGCGACCACGGTCGCCGCCTCGGCGGACTGATGCTCGTCGAGGATCCCGAAGGGCTGGTTGCGCTGCACCAGGTAGTAGTAGATGGCGCCGAAGATCATGACGCCGCCGACGAAGACGTAGGCGCCGTACTGGTAGTACCACTTGTCGGTGCCGTAGACCTCGGCGCGCGGCCAGGCCAGGTTGAAGACCATGCCGGCCCCGTAGAGGACGGCCACGATGTTGATCGGCAGCCCCCACCGCCCCAGCGAGAAGTACCCCTCGGAACCGGGCCGCGGCCAGCGACCGGTGAACCGCGCCAGCAGCATCGGCACCGTGCAGTAGAGGTACGCCATGTAGAACATGATGATGGCGACCGAGGTCACCACGGTGAAGACGCGCTGGTTGCCGATGTTGATCAGCAGCAGAGCGATGGCCAGCAACCCGATCGCGATGGACGGAACGATCGGCGTCCGCGTGGTCTTGGAGACCCGCGCGAGCACCGAGCCGCCGGGCAGATGGTTGTCACGCGCCATGGCGAAGGCCGAGCGGATGGCCATGGTCTGCACGGCCAGGCAGCAGACCGTGATGGCGATCATGACGTCGATCAGGAAGATGTCGTAGAGCGGCCAGCTCATCGTGTCCTGGACGATGAAGACCAGCCCGCTGGTGCCGATGTTGGGATTGTTGATGTCGCCCACGGCCATGAGGGCCACGAGGATGAGCAGCATCCCGAGAATTCCGGCGGCCCCCAGCGCCCGGATGATCGCGATGGGCGCACGCTTGCGCGGCTGGTTGGTCTCCTCGGCGAGCTGGCCCGCGCTGTCGAACCCGTACATGACGTAGGCGGACATGAGGATCGCGAGCAGGAAGGCACCCAGGTAGCCGGCGCTGTGACCCGACCCCGTGCCCAGCGTCTCGGTCACCACCGAGGGGCCGCGCTTGATATGAGTCGCCAGCACGATGATGAGCGCGCTCGCGCCGACGAGCTCGCAGACGACGCCGATGTTGTTGATCCTGGCCATCAGCCGGATCCCGATGCAGTTGATGATGGTGGTGATGACGATCAGGATGCAGCCGAGGAGGATGGCGTTCTTGGCGCCGTTCGGCGTGGAGAAGGAGCCGATGTCCGCCGTTCCGCCGAAGAACTGGAACCGGCTGTCGATCTGGGGCAGGATCACCTGCCAGGCCACCGCGACCGCGGCGATGGTGACGATCCCGCCGGTGACCAGCAGCCAGCCCGCCATCCAGGAGGTGGCGCGGCTGGCGATCTGCCGCGACCACATGTAGGACGATCCCGCGATGGGGTACGTCGCCGCGTACTCGGCGAAGCACAGGGCGACCAGCATCTGGCCGATGAGCACGGTGGGCCAGGTCCAGAACATGGCCGGGCCCCCGAAGGCGTACCCGAACGCGAAGAGCTGGAACATGCCGGTCAAGATGGAGATGTAGCTGAACCCGGCCGCGAAGCTCGAGAAGCTTCCGAGCCTGCGATCCAGCTCCTGCCTGTAGCCGAGTTGCCCCAGCTCTTCTTTGTCTTGGACCGCCACCTCTGGGGTTATGACTTCCACAGGGCTCATGGGCACGCTCCTCCGGTCCGCTGGCTGATGGCGCGACGGTCCCCCCGCGCTTGATTGGAGACGGGGTTCATCAGGGTGTCCGCGCGGCGTCGAGCACCGCTCCGAAATCGGGGCTCTCGAGCTTCCTGCGCGCCCACGACCAGCGGTCGTAGGCCTCCTTGTGATAGTCGAAATCCGGATCGGGCTTGGCCACCAGGAGCCGGTCCATGAGCGTCTCCCAGACCGCCCATGTGTACTGCGCGACGATGCCGAAGAGTCGCACCCTGGCCATCTGCGTCGGGTTGGGCTCACCGAAGTAGCTCTCGCAGAGGGCCTCGACCTGGTCGACGCCGTAGTCCGCCTCCATGGCCAGGTCGCCGAGGTCGAAGCACGGATCGTTCATGGCGCTGAAGTCGTAGTCGATGAGCCTGATGCGGCCGTCGTCCATGATGTTGGAGGAGAGCAGGTCGTTGTGACTGGGGACCAACGGCAGCGGGTTTTTGGCGAGCGCCGCCCGGACGTCGCTCATCGCCGGGAGAAAATCGAGGAGCCCGTCCGGCGCGTGCAGGCTGTGCTCGTCGAGCAGGCGCAGGAACGTGTCGAGGAACTCGAAGAACTCGATGCGATTGCTGAAGGCGTCGGTGTCGTCGTGGAAGGTGCGGACCGCGCGGCCGATGCGCGGGATGTTGGACGCGGCTCCGACCTCGGGGATGGTCAGCGTGCGACCGCCGATGCACTCCAGCACGAGCGCCGACATCTCGGGGAAGCTGCGGACGGTCTGCGGGCCCAGACCCGTCCGCCCCGCCGCCTCGGTGTTGGTGAGGACGTGGCTGATCGGGACACGCAGCCCCAGGTCATCCATCTGCTCGGTCAGCACCTTGATCACAAAGCACTGGCCGTCGACGCGAGCCAGGTAGTTGACATTCGAGGTCCCGCCGGGCAGGACCTCGAAGGCGATGGCGGAGCCGGCCCACTCGGGCATCCCGGCGACGACGGCGTCGCGTATCTCCTCGGGAGTGGCCGCAGGCGCAGACTGCCCTCCCGGCGCGCCTCCGTCCGGACGGGGCTCCTGCAGCTCCAGGGACCCCGCGGTCTGGGTCATGCTGCCTCCCCGGTGAGCCCCGGAAAAGGGCCCGCCTCAGGCCATTGGGTGCGAGTTGGCCGGGAGTATGGGCTCGATCTCGACCATCGTCAAGATGCAAAGAACCGTGAAGGCCAGACGCTGTCTAGGACCTCACGCGCGCCGAGGTGGGGTCATAGGGCGGCCGCAGGTGCAGCGTGGCCGGGACGCGCTCCCCGGCGATGTCGACGTGGTAGCCGCTGGTACGCAGGTCGTCATTGGCCAGCGGTGACCCATCGCCGCTGTTGAGGTAGCCCAGCATCACCGCCCCGCCGGCGGTGTGACCGTAGGCCGCCGAGGTGACGTGGCCCGCGGCGCGGCCGTCGCGGAGGAGCAGCTCGCCGCCCCACATCATCCGGCACGGGTCGTCGAGGACCAGCGACACCACCTTGCGCCGCAGTCCCGCCGCGCGCTGCGCCAGCAGCGCCTCGCGACCCCGGAAGGGGATCTCCGTGCCCAGCTTGCAGGCGAACCCGAGCCCGGCCTCCAGGGGCGTGCACTCCGGGGTCAGCTCCCGGCCCCAGGCGCGGTAGCCCTTCTCCAGGCGCAGGGAGTCGATCGCGTAGTACCCGGCCTGGGCGAGCCCGAGGTCGGCGCCCGCGTCGAGCAGCGTCTCGTAGACGGAGACCGCGAACTCGGTGGGGACATACAGCTCCCACCCCAGCTCGCCGACGTAGGTGATACGCGTGGCCCGCACGGTCGCATAGCCGATGTCGACCAGCCGGCTGGTGGCGAAGAGAAAGGCCTCAGCGCTGAAGTCGGCTCGCGACACGCGTTGCAGCAGGGTGCGTGAGCGCGGGCCCATGACCCCGAACACCGCGTATCCCGAGGTGACGTCGACGAGCACCGCATGAGCGCCCTCGGGCAGGTGGCGCCCGATGTAGTCCAGGTCGCGCGTGGTCTGCCCGGAGCTGGTGACGATGAGGTACTCGTCGCCGGCCACGCGCGTGACCGTGAAGTCCGATTCATAGCCTCCGCGCTCATTCAGCATGCCGGTGTAGACGACCCCGCCGACCGCAACATCCACGTCGTTCGTGCACAGGAACTGCAACGCCGTGACGGCATCGCGTCCCTTGAACGTGTACTTCGAGAAGGAGGTCTGATCGAACAGGGCGACGGCCTCGCGCGTGGCCACGTGCTCGGCGCAGCTGTGGGGAAGCCAGTTCTGCTTCTCGAAGGAGTACTCCACCCGGGGCCGGGTGCCCGCCGGGGCGAACCAGTTGGCCCGCTCCCAGCCCATCTTCGTGCCGAAGCACGCCCCCGCTCTCTCCAGCACGTGGTACACGGGAGAGCGGCGCAGCGGCCGCGCCGATTCCAGCTCGCGGTTGGGCCAGGGCATGGCGTAGTGCAGCCCCAGGGTCTCGGTGACGCGGTCGCGCAGCCACTGCTCGTTGCCGTTGAAACGCGCGAAGCGGCGGATGTCGACCGCCCAGAGGTCGGTGGTCTGCTCGCCGTTGATGATCCACTCCGCCAGGCCCTTGCCGGCTCCGCCCGCCGAAGCGATCCCCATGGAGTTGAAGCCGCACCCCAGGTAGAAGTTGCGCACCTCGGGCGCCTCGCCGAGCAGAAAGTTGTTGTCGGGCGTGAAGCTCTCGGGGCCATTGATGGAGCGCTTGACGCCGGCCGCCTCCAGGGCAGGAACCCGGTGCAGCGCGTTCTCCAGCAGGATGCCGAACTGCTCCCAGTCATCGGGCAGCAGCTGGAACTCGAAGGGGTCGGGGATCCCGTCCATACCCCAGGGCTTGGCGTCGGGCTCGAAGCCCCCCATGACCAGCGCGCCCACGTCCTCCTTGAAGTAGATGTAACCGTCGGGATCGCGCATCACGGGCAGCTCCGGATGCACGCCCTCGATCTGCCCCGACACCATGTAGAAGTGCTCGGCGCTGTGCAGGGGCACGACCACCCCGCACATGAGGCCGACCTGCTTGGCCCACTGGCCGGCGCAGTTGACCACGATCTCGCACTCGACGTCGCCCTCGACCGTGCTCACGCCCCGGACGGTCCCGTCGGTGACGGTGATGCCGATAACCCGGATTCCCTCGACGATGCGCGCCCCGCGCATGCGCGCGCCTCGAGCCAGCGCCTGGGTCAGGTCGCTGGGGTTGGCCTTGCCGTCGCCGGGCAGCCACACCGCGCCGAGCAGGTCGTCGATGCGCATCACCGGCCAGAGGCGGCCCGCCTCCTGGGCGTCCACGATCTCGCAGTCGATCCCGAACGCGCGAGCCACGGCGGCGTAGCGCCTGAGGTAGGTCATGCGCTCGGGGGTGCGCGCCACCGACATGCCGCCGCACTCCTTCCACCCCGTGGCCAGCCCGGTCTCCGCCTCGAGGCGGCTGTACAGCTCGGTGCTGTACTGGCAGAGGCGCGTGAGGCTCTCCTGGGAGCGCAACTGGCCGACCAGCCCGGCGGCGTGCCAGGTGGTCCCGCAGGAGAGCTGGCCCTGCTCGAGCAGCACCAGGTCGGTCCAGCCGAGCGCCGCCAGGTGATAGGCGACGCTGCAGCCCATGACCCCGCCGCCGATGATGACCACCCGGGCCCGCGTCGGGAGCGCCGCGGCAGCGGCCGCGGCGGGCTCACCGGCCACGGCCGATCTCGCGCAGGTACCACTCGGTGAAGGCGATGACGTTGTACTCGCGTTTGCGCGAGTAGGGCCCCGGTGTGAAGGCCGAGCTCATGACGCCGCCGTGGTTGCGCTCGCAGAGGCCCCAGTCCTGCTCGCTGGTTCGTTGCCAGAAGGGCAGGATCCGCTCGACGTCGTAGTCCCTCCCTTCGACCGCGGCCTCGTCGACCAGCCACTGCACCTGGACGCGCGTCACGCCGGGTCCGGCAGGCGCCAGCCGGTTGGACATCGAGTGATCGCTGCTGGAGTGATGCCATAGGTTGGGCATCGTGCGCACCCGCAGCGTCCCCACCTCGCGGTCGCGGTATCCGCCCATGAGTGGGGCCACGGGCTGCCCGTCGACCGACTCGGTCACGAACCCCTCCACCAGAGGCGTGCGGTTGATCGACCACCAGCGGTCGGCGGTCGGGAAGGGGGTGAGCCCCGGGTCGCGGAAGTCGATCTCGATGCCGTGGTCGCGCAGCCGCTCGGAGATCGCGTCTGAGCGCTCGGCGATGACCTGCCTGACGGCGGGATCGTCGAGCCGCGCGGCATCGAAGTTCGCTCTCACGTATTCGGGGTGGGACACGTTGCAGTGCCAGCACTCCCGATTGTTCTCCCAGACCAGCTTCCAGTTCGCCTTGACCTGGTAGTTGCGCACCGCCACCACCTTGGCGTGCTCCAGTCCCTGGATCGCCAGCCTCGACTGGATCTCCTCTCGAGCCGCGTCGAAGCCACTCGGGTTCTTGCCAAGGTTGACAAAGACCAGTCCGGCGACCTCCTCGACGGCGACGGGGTGGAGCGGGAGATCGTGCCGGTCGATGCCGTCCTCGCGGTCCATGCCCCCGCACGCGAGCAGGGCCCCGTCGAGGCCATAGGACCACTGGTGGTACGGACAGACCAGCCGTTTGACGTGCCCCGACTCCGCCTCGCAGACCTTGGTCCCGCGGTGCCGGCAGGTGTTGTGCATGGCGTGCAGGCGCCCGTCCTCGGCGCGCGCGATGATGATGGAGTCGGTGTCGATGTCGAAGAGGAAGTAGTCGCCAGGGGTGCGCGCCTCGCAGCTGTGGCCGGCAAAGAGCCAGCTCTGCCGCCAGATGCGGTCGAGCTCGAGCTGGTAGATGCCGGGGTCCACCTGGAACTCCCGCTGCAGCGCGTATCCGGGACGATGCTCGGCGACCAACCGATCCACCGTCGTGGTGCTGTGGTCGCCGGCGCGGACGCGCTCAGCTGTGGGGCTCATCGGGTCTCCTCGGGTGGGTGAGGCCGGTCTGGCGGCGCATCGTTCTGACAGCGGGCTCGTCCCCGTTGCGCGCAGGCAGCGGCAGCAGGGTGAGGTTGGCGGTGGCGACAGTGTTGTGGACGGTGAAGGCAACGGAGTCGGCGCGGTAGCGGTCGTCCGACCACTCCACGGGACGGCCGTCGGGCGCGGTGGTCCGGCGGCGCTCGCGGAGCAAGGGGGTGCGCGGCTGCAGGCCCAGGAGCCGCGCGTCCGCAACCCCGCAGGCGATCGCGTCGATGGTGTGCTCGGCGACGGCGAAGCTGACCCCCGCCTCCTCGAGACGCTGCGTGATGGACTCCGTCTCGCCGTCGAACGCCGCCACCAAGCGGCCAACCCACTCCGGATAGGTCGTGCGCTCGATCATGACCGGGGCCCCCGACAGAGTCCGGACCCGGGTCATGACGTAGACGACAGCGCCCACCGGCACGTCGAGGCGCTCCGCCTCCAGGGGTCCGGCGGGGCGCCGGACCAGCTCCACCAGCAGGGCGCCGGGCTGCTCCCCGCGGGCCCTGGCCCACGCCGAGAAGCTCATCAGCTCAGCAAAGCTCTGCAGGCGCGGCGCGGACAGAACCAGGCGTCGCGCCCCCTGGCGCGAGGCGATGAGGCCGTCGACCTGGAGCAACCCCAGGGTCTGCCGGATGGTCCCGCGCGAGACGCCGTACCGGGTGGCCAGGTCGCTCTCCGAGGGCAGCTGTTTGCCGGGAGCGGGCGTCCCCGCCCGAATGCCCGCGGCGATCTCGGCGGCGATGTGCCGGTAGGCCGGAAGCTCGTGAGGACCGCGAGGCGTCGCCAACATGGCTAGACAAGTTTGTCATCCCAAGCCCCACCGGGTCAACCAGTGGATCCACTGCCTGGATGGGATGGCTGGCTGGGTTCACCAAAGATGGCTAGACAACCTGCCCGGTCAGAAGACCCGCGTGGCGATGGCGATCCCGATGAGGCTGAACATCGCGCCGCTATACCGAGGTCCCGGGTTTGCGCCGCTGGGCGTCAGTGGCCTGTGAGCGAGTAGTAGGTCTCGTACACGCGCCGGGCCCGAACCTCGGCGCTCGCCCAGTCCCACGACGTCTCGGTGAAGCGGTCGGGGCTGAGGCTGCGCACGTACGGCGAGGGGTCGGGGTCGAACATCGCCTCGACCACGTGGCGGCCTATCCCCGCCGAGCCCGACACCCCGTGGGCGTTGCAGGCGCCCGCCATGACGAACCCCTTCACCCGCCCGCTCTCCCCCACGATGAAGCGCCCGTCGGGCGCGAAGGTGGGCCAGCCCCTGAAGGTGGCACGGATCCCAGTCTCGACAACCCGTGGGTAGAGCGGTTCCAGCTGGTCGGCGAAATTGGCCAGCACCGGCCAGTCGGGCTCGATCACCGGGGGACGCTCGTCGAGCCGGTAGGTCCGTGGGTCGATCGAGAGCCCCCGCGGCTCCCAGCCTCCGACCAGCAGGGAGTGGACGTCGGCGCGCAGGTAGAGCGTCTGGTCGACCGCGCGCATCACCGGGAACTCGGGCCGGATGCTGTCGACCTCGACGGTGGTGAAGAACTCGTGGCGGACTGGGATGATGGGCAGCTCGATCCCCACCAGCCGCGCCACATGGTAGGCGTGGGCGCCCGCGGCGTTGACGACGTGTTCGCAGCGGACCTCACCCCGGTCGGTGCGCACCCCCGCGACCCGCCCGTTGCGGACGAGGATGTCCTCAACGGTGGTGTCGGTGGCGAAGCCCACCCCCAGGGCGCGGGCGTGATGATGGTAGGAGGTGACCAGGTCGGCGGGCTGCAGGTAGCCATCCTGCGGGCACCAGAGGATCGACGTCGCCGTGCCCAGCCGCATCCCCGGCCACATGCGCTCCGCCTCGGCGGGCGCAATCTCCTCGAGGTCAAGCCCGGCCTCCGCGGCCACGCGCAGGAAGCGCCGGAACTCGGCCACGCGTTCGGGGGTGGTGGCCACCCGCAGGCTGCCCGTCTGCCGCCAGCTGGGAGTTGGCGCCGCGTCACTCTGCAGCTCGGAGAAGGTCTTCACCGACCACATCGCCAGCCTGGTGCGGTCGACGTCGCTGCGGGCCTGGCCCACCAGCCCGGCGGCCTGCGCGCTGGTGACCTGCGAGAGACCCGGCTCCTTCTCGATCAGGAGGACGTCGGTGTGTCCCGCTCTGGCCAGCGCGTAGGCCACGCCGGTGCCGATGGCGCCGCC
This sequence comes from Candidatus Dormiibacterota bacterium, assembly GCA_036521675.1. Classification (GTDB taxonomy): domain Bacteria; phylum Chloroflexota; class Dormibacteria; order Aeolococcales; family Aeolococcaceae; genus DATDHG01. Next base: position 7,932 of record DATDHG010000121.1, on the reverse strand, counting down.
ACCCACGATGACGATCTCCGCGTCGCGGAGCGCAGCCACCGAGGTCAGTGGACGGTCAGGGTGGAGGCCGGCATGCGCTCCTTGTCAGCCCACCTCCAGCGCCCGTTCGATGGCGCGCAGTTCCTCAGGCGTGCCCTGGACGCGCGGGCCCTTGAACCACCGGCGCGCTCCCAGGAACCACCACCCTCCGGAGAAGAGCAGCACCCCCGCCGCGGCGATGACCGCGTAGTTGAAGTTGTACAGCGAGATCTGGTCGAACGGGCCCGTCTGGGGGAGACAGAAGAGCACGGTGATGAAGGCGACCCAGGCCACGGAGACGACCGCCAGGGGGCGGCCCCAGCTGCCCAGGTGCCAGGGCCCCTTCACGAAGCGATCACCCACCACCAGGCGCAGGAATATGGGCATGACGTAGGCGATGTAGAGGCCGATCACCGCGATGGAGGTCACCGCCGCATAGGCGGAGGGGTTCCAGAGGTACGGGAGACCGAGGATGAAGGCTCCGGCTGCGGCCAGCCAGATGGAGTTGGTGGGGGTGCGCGTCCGCTTGTTGATACGGTGCCACAACGACGATGCCGGCAGCGCGCCGTCGCGCGAGAACGCATAGATCATCCGCGAGTTGGACGTGATCGACGACATCCCGCAGAAGAACTGGGCGCCGATGGCGATGAGCAGCAGCAACAGCCCGGTGCGGTAGCCGGCCGCGTCGATGAAGATCTGGGCTGGGGGCACGCCGGTCGCGGATGCCGACTCGCCCGCATAGTCCTGGATGGCGAAGGTGACGCCGAGCAGCAGGATCCAGCCGAAGATCACCGACACGCCGATCGAGGTCACGATTCCCCAGGGCGCCGAGCGGTTGGCCTCCTTGGTCTCCTCGGACATGTGCGCCGAGGCGTCGTACCCGGTGAGCGTGTACTGCGACAGCAGCAACCCGATCAACACCACGTAGATCATCGAGCTGAAGCCGGTGCCGTTGACCCTCTCCGTGAAGACGAACGAGAACGACTGGTGCTGGCTGGGCACGATGACCAGCGTGCCGACGATGATCAACACGCCGAACACGTGCCACCACACGCTGATGTCGTTCAGCAGCGCCACGAGCGCGATGCCAAAGGTGTTGAGCAGCCCGTGGAGCACGAGCACGATGCCGTAGATGAGGATGAGCCAGCGGGGCCCGACGGGGTAGTGGAACACCAGGTTCAGATAGGCGTTGACGAAAAGGGCCAGCCCGAAGTCGATGCCGGCGGTGACCGCCACCTGGCCCAGGAGGTTGAACCAGCCGGTGAACCAGCTCCACGCCGGAGCGTTGCGCTTGCCCGTGTGGGCCAGCTTGGCCGACCAGTAGTAGAGGCCGCCGGCGGTGGGGTAGCTGGAGGCGACTTCCGCCATGTTGAGCCCGATGATCATCACGAAGAAGCCGACGATCGGCCAGCCGATGCTCATGACCACGGGGCCGCCGGTGATCATGCCGAAGCCGTAGAGCGTCAGGCACCCCGAGAGGATCGAGATGATGGTGAACGAGATGGCGAAGTTGGAGAAGACGCTCATCTTGCGGCGCAGCTCCTGCGCATAGCCCATCTGGTGGAGCTGCTCGGTGTCCGCGCGTTCGATTGCCGTCTCGGTGTCCGTTGCGCCGGTTGTCGTCGCCATGTCTTCCCCCATGTGGGTGGTGGTGGGTGCCATGCCGGGGCTTGTGTGCCCTGCGCCTAGATGCGCTCGAAGTACCTCCGCAGCTCCCAGTCGGTGACCACCTGGTTGTCGAAGATGGCCAGCTCCTGGCGGGCTGTGTTGAGCAGGTGATGGTGGACGTCGTCGCCGAACGCCTCGCGCGCCACCGTGCTCGCCGCGAAGGCCTCGACGGCCTCGTGGAGCGAGCTCGGCACCCGCGGCAGGTGCTCGGCGGTGTAGCCGTTGCCCTCGAACTGAGGGGGCGGCTCAACTTCGTTCTCGATGCCCCAGAGGCCGCCCGCGAGCGTCGCGGCCAGGACGAGGTAGGGATTGGCGTCGGCCCCGGGGATGCGATCCTCGACGCGCAGTGAGCCGCCCTCGCCGACGACGCGGAACCCGCAGGTGCGGTTGTCGAGCGCCCAGGCGATCGCCGTCGGGGCCCAGGACCCGGGCCGGAAGCGCTTGTAGGAATTGACGTTCGGCGCCATCAACACGGAGAGCTCGCGGGCGGTGGCCATCAACCCGCCCAGGTAGTGGCGGAACAGCTCTGACATCCCGTGCTCCCCGGCGGCGTCGTGCATCAGCGAGCGTCCGCCATCGCGGTCCCAGAGGCTGCTGTGCACGTGGCAGGAGGAGCCCGAGTCGTCCATGGTGTACTTGGCCATGAACGTGATGGCGCGGCCGTTCAGCGCGGCGATCTCCTTGCAGCCGTTCTTGTACACGACGTGCCGGTCGGCGATCTCGAGCGCGGGGGCGTAGCGCAGGTTGATCTCGTGCTGGCCGCGCCCACACTCCCCCTTGGAGAACTCCACGGGGACGCCCGCGCGCTCCATGCCGTTGCGGATCTGCCGGATCAGGTACTCATCGCGGCTGGTCTGCAGGATGAGGTAGTCCTCGACGAAGGTGGAGTGGGGCACGAGCGCGCGGTAGCCGCTCTCGGCGATCGCCTCATACGTGTCGCGGAAGAGGTAGAACTCGAGCTCGGTGGCGGCCTTCAGGGTCAGCCCGTGCTCCCGAGCGCGCTCCAGCTGGCGCTGGAGGATGCGCCGCGGGGCCTCCTCGATGAGCTCACCGGCTTCGCTCTGGACGTCGCAGAGCACCATGGCCGTGGCCTCGAGCCAGGGCACCAGGCGCAGGGTCTCCAGGTCGGGCACCGCGCTCACGTCTCCGTAGCCGCGCTCCCAGCTGTAGTTTCGGTAGCCGGGCAGCGGGGTCATGTCGAGGTCGGACGCCAGCAGGTAGTTGCAGTCGTGCATGCCCTCGTGGCCGAGCACGTCCTCGAGGAAGTAGCTACCCACCACGCGCTTGCCCACCAGGCGCCCGTGCAGGTCGGGGAACACGACCAGCACGGTGTCGACGTCGCCGCTGTCGACCAGCCGGCGCAGCTGCTCGAGGTCGAGAGGGGCGGCCACGGCTACTCGGGGGTCACGTACGCGGCGGTGATGCCGCCGTCGACGATGAGCGCAGCGCCGGTCATGAAGGAGGAGTCGTCGCTGGCCAGGAAGAGCGCCGCCGTGGCGAGCTCCTCGGCGCGACCGAGCCGCCCCATGGGGATGTGAACCAGCCGTCGCTGGCGGCGGACGGGGTCCGCGAGGAGCTCGGCGAGCAGCGGCGTGTCGATGGGCCCCGGGCAGAGCGCGTTGGCGCGGATCCCCCGGCGCGCGTACTCCACTGCGATCTCGCGGGTCATGGCCAGAACTCCGCCCTTGCTGGAGGTGTAGGCGATCTGCGCGGTGGCCGCGCCCATGAAGGCGACGAAGGAGGCGACATTGATGATGCTCCCGCCGCCGCTGCGGAGCATCGCCGGGATCGCCGCTCGGCAGCCCAGCCACACCCCCTTGAGATTGACGTCCATGACGCGCTGCCAGGTCGCCTCGTCGGTGTCGAGGACGCCCCCGTCCGTCGCGGGGAGGATGCCGGCGTTGTTGTAGAAGACGTTGACGGCGCCGAAGCGATCGACGGCCGCGGCCACCAGGGCCTCCTGTTCGCCCGCGTCGGCGACGTCGACCCGCACCACCATCCCGTCGCCGCCGGCGGCCTCGACCGCCGCCAGCGTCTCGCCCGCCCTGGCCTCGTCGATGTCGGCGACCACCACGTGGGCGCCCTCACACCCGAAGCGGATGGAGGCCGCGCGACCCATACCGTTGGCGCCGCCGGTGACGATCGCCACGCGCCCGTCCAGGCGTCGGCCCAACGCCGTCCTCCTTGGTGGTGCTGAGAAGTCGCCAACCCTGACCCGCTCACAGCGGCCGCATCCACCTCGTGGGCCCGCCCGAAAATGCTCTAATGTCAGCCCATTGAGGATCGGCACGTGAGTATCGGCAGATCGGCGGGCGCCGTCAAGCCCTGGTCGGCGGCCGGGCCCCGCGCCGCACCCCTGGTCGGCATCACCACGTACGTCGAGACCGCCTCCTGGGGCGCGTGGAACCGCCCCGCAGTCCTCCTCCCGCGCGCGTACGTCGACGCGGTGCGGCGCGCCGGGGGCGTGCCGGTGCTGCTCCCGCCCGTGGCGGACGCCGCCGCCGCGGTGGCCGCGTCGCTGGACGCCCTGGTCCTTGCCGGCGGCAATGACGTCGACCCGGCCGCGTACGGGGCGGAGGCCCATGAGCGCACCGCCAACACCCGCCCCGAGCGCGACGCGGCCGAGCTGGCCCTGCTGCGTGAGGCGCTGGCGCGCCGGCTTCCCGTCCTGGCCATCTGCCGTGGCATGGAGGTGCTCAACGTGCTCCAGGGCGGCGACCTGCTCCAGCACCTCCCCGACGCCGTCGGCCACGAGGACCATCAGCCGCGGCCGGGGACCTTCGGCCGGCATCGCGTGGAGCTGACCCCGGGAAGCCTGGCCGCCCGCATCCTGGGCGAGGACCTCACCGTGGCCTCCTGCCATCACCAGGGGATCGGGCGTCTCGGCGATGGCCTCGTGGTCAGCGGGGCGGCCCCCGACGGCGTGGTGGAGGCGGTGGAGATGCCCGACCTGCCCTTCGTGCTGGGGGTGCAGTGGCATCCCGAGGAGGACGCCGCGGCCGACCCCCGCCTCTTCGCGGCGTTGCTGGAGGCGGCGCGCCCCGTGGCGGTGTCCCCATGAGCACCGTCGCCATCATCAATCCGGCGACCGAGGTCGCCATCGCGCACATCGAAGCCGCGGGCACTGCAGAGCTCGACGCCGCGGTGGCCGCCGCCCGCGCCGCCTTCCCGAGCTGGAGCCGGGTGGTCCCCGCCGACCGCGCGCGCCTGCTGCGCCGCCTCGCGGGCCTGGTCGAGGATCACGCCGAGGAGCTGGCGCTGCTGGAGACCCGCAACGTCGGCAAGCCGCTCGGCGACAGTCGCGGCGAGGTCGGCAGCGTCGCCGAGGTGTTCCACTTCTACGCGGGCGCGATCGACAAGCACACGGGCGCGACCATCCCCGTGGCCGGCGGGGTCGACATGACCTTCCACGAGCCGATGGGCGTGATCGGGGCCATCGTGCCCTGGAACTTCCCCATCGCCATCACCACCTGGAAGGTGGCTCCCGCCCTGGCGACCGGCAACACAGTTGTGGTCAAGCCTGCCGAGATCACGCCGCTCACCGCGCTCCGCCTCGGCGAGCTCGCGCTGGAGGCCGGCCTACCGGCCGGGGTGCTCAACGTGATCACCGGCAAGGGCAGCGTCGTCGGCTCGCGCCTGGCCGCGCACCCCGGCGTCGCCAAGATCGCCTTCACCGGCTCGACCGAGGTGGGCCGCGAGGTGATGCGCAGCGCCGCCGAGAACATCACCCGCATCACCCTGGAGCTGGGCGGGAAGTCGGCCAACATCATCTTCGCGGATGCGGACCTGGAGAGCGCCGCGCGGGGAGCTGCGGCCGCGGTCTTCGGCAACGCCGGCCAGGACTGCTGTGCGCGCAGCCGCATCCTCGTGGAGCGCTCCGCCCACGATCGGTTCGTCGAGCTCCTCGTGGCCGCCACCGACGCGGTGCGCGTCGGCGATCCGGAGGCGCCGGGCACCGACATGGGACCGCTGGTGTCCGCGGCGCACCGCCGCACGGTGGCCGGCTATCTCGACGGCGTGGATATCGCCCACCGGGGCCACGCCCCCGAGGGGCCCGGCTTCTGGTTCCCGCCGACGGTCGTCCTCACCGCCGACCGGCGGGCGCGCGTCGCCACCGAGGAGGTCTTCGGGCCGGTGGTCTGCGTCATCCCGGTGGCGGACGAGGCCGAGGCGATCGAGATCGCCAACGACACCCCCTACGGCCTCTCGGGATCGGTCTGGACCCGCGATGTGGGACGCGCCCTGCGCGTGGCCCGCGGGGTGCAGAGCGGGGTGATCTCGGTCAACTCCAACACCTCTGTGCGGGTGGCCACGCCCTTCGGGGGAATGAAGCAGTCGGGCCTCGGGCGCGAGCTGGGCATGGCCGCGCTCGACGCCTACACCGAGCTGAAGAACGTATTCATCAGCACGGCGCCGTAGGGCCTTCCGGACCGCCGCGGCCACTTCCGGCCAGCTCTGGCCTCAACCCAGGAAGCCGCGCAGCAGCGCCGCCGAGGCGGCCAGGTGCTCCTCCATCACCCGCCGCGCGGTGGCGCCATCGCCGCCGAGCACCGCGCGCACGATGCGCTCGTGCTGCCGGTTGGAGTGAGCGAGATTGTGCTTCAGCAGGGGCATCTCGTCGAGCAGGTCGTTGATGCGCATCCGCGCGCTCGCCACGGCGGAGACCAGGGTCGGGGAGCCGGTGAGCTCGGCGATGGCGAGGTGCAGGCGGGAATCGGCGGGACGGTACCCCTGGGGGGGCGCCTCCGCGGTCTCCGCCAGGAGCGCCCGCAGGCGGACCGCCATGTGCGCGTCGTGGGGCTGCGCGGCGGCCAGCTCGGCCGCGCCCGGCTCGAGCACCGCTCGGAACGACAGCGCGTCATCCAGGTCGAGAGCGACCTCCGGGGCGAGACTGCGGCGGGCCCGCCGCGCCGGGCGCGGCGGCGGCTCCACCACGAAGGTTCCCCCGCTGCGGCCGCGCCGGGTCTCCACGTACCCCGCCTCCTGGAGCGAGTGGATGGCCTCGCGCAGGGTCATGCGGCTGACCTTGAGCCGCTCGGCCAGCTCGCGCTCCGAAGGCAGGCGCCCGCCCCGCGCGATGAGGCCGAGCTTGATGGCCGCCAGGATGCGCTCCACTGCCTCCTCGAAGGCGTTTCCGGTCCGCACCGGCGCAAACACGGTGTCGCCGGCGTCGACCACGCGCAGCCGCGGGAGGGTGGCGGGGTGAGGCGGCATTGACGCTGATACTAGGTGCACTCGGCCGTCGGGTTGGTTACAGGCCGCTGATCGGCGGGAGGCCGCCGAGCCGTCCCGAAGCGCCCCCGGCCGGGTCGCACAGGCTTCAGGACGTGCCGCCGAAGCCGACATCCTTCGTCTCGACCGTCCCGGCCGTCCGCCCTGGCGCCGTCTGGTAGGTCCAGTACAGGTTCGTGTGCGCGATGACCTGGGCGGGCGGCGGCGCCCCCCATGCCGTCTGGTCCTCCGTCGTGTGGGCGTCTCTGACAAGGGTCGCGTCGTACCCTCTGACGAACGCGCCGTGGAGCGTCGAGCGGATGCACGCATCGGTCTGCGCGCCGACGACGACCAGTCGCCCGACTCCGAGGTCCGACAGCACCGTCTCGAGGGTGGTGTCCTCGAAGGAGTCGCCGTAGTTCTTCTCGACCAGCGGCTCGGCGTCGCCCGGAGTCAGCTCGGGGACGATCCGCCATTCGTCGCTCCCCCTCGCAAGCTCCTCGTCGGAGTGCTGGACCCAGACAACGGGGACCCGTTCCCGCCGCGCTTTCTCGACAAGGCTGCCGACGTTCGCGACGACCGCGTCGCGCTCGTGATTTCCCTGGACCACGCCCTGCTGTACGTCGATGACCAGCAGTGCGGTGTTCGGTCGGTCCTTGAGTGTGGTCACGCTTCCTCCTCGAGCGACGCTCCGCCACGTCGTTTTGCGTTCGACCCATTGTCACGCCGACGACGAGTGAACGCCGGGCGCGGCGGTGGGCGGCATCCCCTAACGTGCGCGGACCGACACGAAAGGGGGGAGCTCCGATGAACGCGCTCGATTGGCTGCTCGATGCGGATCCGGCGATCCGTTGGCAGGCGATGCGCGACCTGAGCGATGCGCCGGCCGACCAGGTCGCAGTAGAGCGCGCGCGCGTCGCGACCGACGGCTGGGGCGCTCGGCTGCTGGCCCTCCGGCGAGAGGACGGGTTGTGGGACAACGGCACGCCGGAACCTGAGTGGATCTCGCTGCTCGCGTTGTTGCAGCTGCGCGAC
>DATDHG010000120.1:0-6861 GCA_036521675.1 Candidatus Dormiibacterota bacterium | reverse complement strand
ATCGACAACCTGTTCATCTACAAGCGCCGCGGCCACCAGGGTGAGGAGGCGCCGCGCCAGGACGGCGGCCCCGGGGAAAAGGGCTAGACGCGTTCGGCGAAGTACCCGGCGGCGCCGTCGACCAGCCGCTCGATCTCCTCGGCGGCGCGACGGCGGCGGCGCGCGAAGCGCGTCCACGGCTCGCCGCGGCGCCGCTGGTCGTGGTTCTCGATCACCCAGAGGCAACCCCCCTCGGCGGGCAGGAACCGGTGCAGCGCCCAGGCGCCGGTGCCGGCGCTGACGGCGATCAGCTCATTGGGCCGGAGCAGGCGGAAGCGCACCGGCGGGCGGCCGGGGTCGCCGCCCAGCTCAGCGGTCGCCATCTCCGACCAGCCGCGGCCGGCGCGGAGCACGCTGCGCGAGCGCAGTTGCGGCCAGACGTCGGGAGCGGTCTCGGGATCGAGGAAGCGGGTGGCCAGCGCCTCGGGAGAGCAGGGGACCAGGCCCGAGTAGACCAGGCGTCGCATCAGGCGGCGCTGCCCTGGGGGTGGGGCGCGTGGGCGGTCTCCCCGCGGAGCAGCGCCAGCGCGTGGGGCAGGGCTTCCCAGACCGCGTCCAGGCAGTCCGCGACGGCGTGCGGGCTGCCCGGGAGCGCGAGCACCAGGCAGCCGCCGCGGACGCCGGCCACCTGGCGGCTGAGCATGGCGTGCCTGGTGTGTTCGAGACCCCGGGCGCGCATCGCCTCGGCCAGGCCGGGCACCTCGTAGTCGAGCAGGGGTCGGAGGGTCTGCGGGGTGACGTCGCGGGGCCCCAGCCCGGTGCCCCCCGTCAGGATGAGCAGGTCGGTGGAGTCGGCGGCCGCGATCACCGCCGCATGGATGGACGCGGGCTCGTCGGGGACGACGCGACGCCAGCTGACCACCGCGGGCAGGGCCGTGAGGCGCTCCGCGGCGAGGTCACCGCTGCGGTCGACACGCTCACCTCGCGCGGCGCCGTCGCTGACGGTCAGGACCCCGGCGCGGGTCGTGGCTCCCTCGGTCACGTGGCCCATAGGGTATCGCGCCCGCCCCCACCCGGCACCGGCGGCGCTCCGCTCAGCTGGCCTCGCTGAGCTCGTCCTCATCGAGCACGAGCCCGCCCGTCTTGCGCCTGAGCAACTCGTCCTGGATCTCGTAGAGCCGGTCCATGAGGTGGACGATGGTGATGCGGCTGCGCAGCTCGCCGAGCTCGCAGCCGCTCGGCAGCGCCCGCCCCAGGTTGCCCAGACGGACCCCCCAGCCCTCGGGCACGCGCTTGCGCCCCAGCAGGTGAAGCTCCTCGAGGTCGGCGACCATGACGTCGATGGCCCGGATGGGCGCCAGCATGCTCTGCCGCTCCAGCTCCTGGCGACGGTGGCGTTGCAGACTACCGGCGATCTCGCGGTTGGTCAGGTCGAGCCTGTTCATGTTGCACCTTGTGAATACGCACACGGGCAACAGTCGGTTGCAGACATTACGGCAGGGTTGCGGGGCCCCCGAGCGGCGCCGACCCGGTAAGGTGTCCTGCACGCGGATAGGGAACGCGCGGCACGGACCGCCCGGCGGGCAGGGAGGCCCGCGGATGGCCCTGGAGGAGACGGCGGTGGAGACGTTCGGAGGGTGCGGCCGGACGGCCGAGCACGCCAACGTCGAGACGCGCCGGGCCCTCCAGCAGTCCGTCAGCGTGGCCGCGGAACGGGTCGCCGACGCCGCCGAGCGCGTCACCGCCGCCATCGCCGCCCCGCCGGCGCGGCGCAGCACCCATGCCTTCCGGCAGCGGCCGTTCGTCTACGGGACCATGGCCGCGTACGCGATCGCCTCGATCGGGCTCATGGCCAGCAAGCAGGTGGGCATCACCTCCGAGCACGTCATCCTGATCGGACTGGTGGTTTTCGCAGTCGTCGGACGTGCGCGACCCTTCGTGTGGGACTGGCTGCCGTTCCTCTTCGTGGCGGTGATGTTCGAGGACCTCTCGGCGGTGGGGGCCAAGATCGCCGGCAAGGTCCACGACGTCGGCCCTATCGTGCTGGAGCGCAGCCTCCTCGGCGGTGTGGTGGGCACCACGTGGCTCCAGCAGCACATCGGCTACGGGGTGTTCGGCCGCACCCTGGGCGTCGTCCTGAGCGGCGAGTACCTCTTCCACTTCGCCGCGCCGCTGGTCGCCGGGATGTGGCTGTGGAGCCGTCACCGCGATCGCTTCGGCACCTTCGTGAGCGCCTACATCCTGGTGATGGGCCTGGGCTTCATCGGCTACCTGCTCTACCCGGAGATGCCCCCCTGGCTCGCCGCCAACAAGGGTTTCCTGCCGCCGATGCATCGCATCGTGGTCGACACCCTGCAGAGCCTCGGCGGTTTCGGCAATTTCTATGCGGGGGCCGATCCCGAGCCCAACGCCGCCATGCCCTCGTTGCACGTGTCCGTCCCGCTGATCGTCAGCCTCTCGATCATTGCCGTGAAGGGCTGGGGCAACCGGTGGGCCTGGTTGTGGCTGCTCTACCCGTTGACCCTCTGCTTCGGCGTGATCTACCTGGGCGAGCACTACATCTCCGACACGGTGGTGGGCCTCGCCCTGGGGGCGCTGTGCTTCGGCGTCGCCGAGGGCGCGCGGGTGCTGTCGCTGCGCCGCGGGGTCGCGGTGAACGCACCCGCGGAGAGGCCTGCACTGCAGAGGTGAGCCTTCGGGGCGACCCGGGAGTGGCGGGCCGGCCCGGGCCGAGCCATGGCGCGACCGCGTTTGGGCTGAGGCCCCGCTCCTGACGCGATCGCGCCGATCTGTGCGACCCTTCCGGCCCCGTGCCGCGTCTGTGCCTGTGCTGACCCATGCCCACATGGCCCCGACATCACCTCGCCCGTCCCGCCCGGTTGAGCGCGGCGCTGGCTGTCATGCTCACCGCCACAGCGTGCGCGACCCCCGCCCCGCCAGGCACGGCCACCTTCGGCTCCGCAACGGAGCTGGCGGCGCTCCAGGTGGCCGCGGCGGTGGTCGCGGCCGACGAGCTGGTCTACACCAATCGCTACGCCCAGGCCGCCAGCGCCTTCAGCGCGATCGTGGGCGCTCATCCCGAGGCGGGGCTCGCCCGCGCCGACTTCGCGCTCTGCCTTGCCTATCGCCGTGACCTCGGGGCGGCACGCACGCAGGCGCAGCGGGCGGTCGCCCTCGCTCCCGGCATGGCGCGGGCCCACGCCGTGCTCGGCCGGATCGAGGACTGGACGGATCATCTCGCCGCGGCCGTCGCCGAGGGTCGCCGCGCAGTTGAGCTCGACAGTGCGGATGCGATCGGCCACCTGTTCCTCGCCGAGGCCCTCGCCGACACCGGCGACTTCGCTGGCAGCCGGGGCCAGCTGGCGACCGCGGCGAGCCAGATCGATGAGAGCAGCCCTGCCTACCTGCGCGCGGAGCTGCACCGCGAGGAGGGCAACCTGGGGCGGGACGCCGGCGACGTCCATGCGGAGCTGCAGGGTTTCACCGCCGCCTTCCAGGCGCAGCCGGGCTGGGTGGAGCGGCCCGCCGAGCTGGCCACCGCCTACCTCGACAGCAACGATCTCGTCGGGGCGCACAACGCCATCCAGAAGGCGCTCGACCTCACCCCTGACGACGCCACGCTGCTCGCGCAGCTGGGGCGGGTGGCCATGCTTCAGCCCGACTACGCGACCGCCGATGCCGTCTACGGCCGCCTGAGCGAGCTGCAGCCGGTCAGCTCCAGCACCCTCGAGCTCGCCGCCCACGCTCGCTTCGCTGACACCGCCGACCTCGAGGGTGCCGTCGCGCTCCTGGAACGCGCGCTCACCGCCGACCCCACCAACGAGACGGCGGCCGCATACCTCGTCTACCTCGAGCGCGACGTCGGCGGCGACCAGGCGCTCGGTCTCCAGGAGGTCGCCGCCGCCATCGCCGCCGCCGCTCACGACGACCAGGGGCCGGCAGCCCGGCCGCGGCAGGCGCCCGACGTAGCCGCCGTCCAGGCCGCTGCCGGCGGGCGTGCCCTGGCGGCGGTCAACGCCGCGCGCGCCGCCGCGGGACTGCCCGCGGTCAGCCTCGACCCGGCCCTCTCCGTCAGTGCGGCCACCCACTGTTTCTACTGGCTGTTCAACAACAACTCGCCCACGGTGGCCGGGCTTGGCATCCATCTCGAGACCCCTGGGCTGCCGGGCTTCAGCGGCGTCCGCCCGGGCGACCGGGACGTCAACTTCGGCTGGCAGGGAGGGCCGGTCGGCGAGGACATCACCCACACCGGCGACGCCGTGCTGGCCGTTGCGCAGTGGGTGAACAGCGTCTACCACCGCTTTCCCCTCATGGCGCCCGACCTCAGCGCCGTCGGGTACGGCGACTGCGGGGTGGGCCCGGTGCTCATGGAGGACATGGAGTTCGGGTTCGGAGTGGTGGAGGCCAGTCCGCACGCTCCCGTGGTCTACCCGGGCGACCGGCAGCAGCGCGTTCCGGACACCTTCAGCGACAACGAGCTCCCCGATCCCGTCCCGGCAGGCAAGCCCCGCATCACCGGCTATCCGGTGACCGTGACCTTCGACCCGGGTCTGAGCGCCGCGGTGGACGGTTTCACGCTGGCCGCCCCGGACGGCACTCCGTTGCCGGCCTACCGGCTGGCCCCCGACCAGCAGGATGGCAACACCGCCACCTTGCTGCCGGTGGCGCCGCTGCGCAACCACACGCGCTACACAGCGCGCATCGTCGCCAGCGTCGCCGGCGCCACCTACGTGCGCACGTGGAGCTTTGTGACCGAGTAGCGCGTCAACCAAGGGGCGCTGGGCTGAGCCCACCCAGTACGCTGTCGGCCCCATGCCGGACGTCCGTGGCGACCTGGCGCGCGCTCTGCGAGCTGCCCTCGACGACCTCGGCGCCTCCGGCGTCGAGGCCGTCGTCGAGCCCTGCGCGCGCCCTGAGCTGGGTGACTGGAGCACGCCGGCGGCGCTGCGCTGTGCGGCGGTGCTGCGGCGCAGCCCGCTGCAGATCGCGCAGGAGCTGGCCGCATTGCTGAAGGCTGCGCCTGCCGTGGAGCACATCGGCGGCTATTCGGTGAGCGCTCCCGGGTACGTGAACGCGCGCCTGGAGGACCGCACCTGGGCCCCGGCGGTGATCCGCGAGGCGCTCGCTCGCGATCCTGCCGACCCAGTTCCTCTGCCCCACGGGCACGGCTCGCGCCAGGGCAAGGCGCTCATCGAGCACACCAGCATCAACACCAACAAGGCGGCGCACATCGGCCATCTGCGCAACGCCTGTATCGGCGACACGGTGGCGCGCCTGCTGCGACGCACGGGCAGCGGCGTGGAGGTGCAGAACTACATCGACGACACCGGCGTGCAGGTGGCCGACGTGGTCGTCGGACTGCGCGAGCTGGGCATCGAGCAGCAACCCGAGGAGCCCTTCGATCAATTCTGCTCGCGCGTGTACGTGGAGGTGGTGCGCCGCCAGGAGACGGAGCCGGCGCTCCGCGCCCTCACTGTGGCGGTGCTGAAGGCCATCGAGGAACGGGACAACGAGACGGCCCGCTTCGCCAAGCAGCTGGCGGGCCGCATCGTCGACGCCCACCTGGCCACGATGGCCCGCTTCGGCATCGGCTATGACCTGCTGTCCTGGGAGTCGGACATCCTCGAGCTGGGTTTCTGGGACGCCGCCTTCACCCTGCTGCGCGCGCACGGCGCGATCGTTCTGGCCGATAACGGCCGAAACGTGGGGTGCTGGGTCATGCCGCTGGTAGGAGTTGATGCGGATGCCCCCGAGGCGGACGCGGCTGCCGGTGGCGAGCCGGCGACGGACGATCGCAGCACCAAGGTACTCGTCAAATCGGATGGCGTCGCCACGTACACGGCCAAGGACATCGCCTACCAGCTCTGGAAGTTCGGCCTTCTCGACGTCGACTTCCACTACCGGCGCTGGTCGGACGATCCGCATTCCCCGGCCACCACCCAGGCGCACGCGGGCGGCGCCACGCTCGACGGCCGGGGCTTCGGGCACGCCGATCATGTCATCACTGTCATCGACGTGCGCCAGACCTACCCGCAGATGGTGGTGCGGGCTGCGCTCGCGCGCCTCGGCCACACCCATGAGGCCGCCAACAGCGTCCATCTCGGCTATGAGGTGGTGGCGCTGACGCCGCGCGCGGCCGCTGAGCTGGGCGTGGCGGCCGATGACGGCGCCGCCGCCGTCGCGCTCAGCGGCAGGCACGGCATCGAGGTGCGCGCCGACGACCTGCTCGACCGAGCCGTCGCCATGCTCCGCCCCAAAGCCGCCGACGCCGCCACCGCGCACGCGCTCGCGGTGGGCGGAGTGCGCTACTACCTCGAGAAGTTCACCCTCCCCACCATCATCGCGTTCGACTTCGGCGACGCGCTGCGCGTCACCGGCGACAGCGGCGTCTACCTCCAGTACGCCCACGCCCGGGCTGCGGGGGTGCTGCGCAAGGTGAGCGACGACGGCGGCGAGCCCGAGCCGCCCGCCGCGCTACAGGCGGTGGAGCGCACGCTGCTCCGCCGCATCGAGGACTATCCGACCGCCCTCGCCGAGGCGGCCGGCGCCCTCGCCCCTGCGGTGCTCGCCGCCTACGCCTTTGAGCTCGCCTCGGCGCTGACCGACGTGTACGAGCACACCCCGGCGATCATCCGCGAGGCCGACGCGGGGGCGCGGCGCTTCCGCCGGGCGCTGGTCGCCGCCACCCGCGCGACCCTCGCCGACGCGCTCTCCGTGCTGGGGATCCCGGCCCTCGAGCGCGTCTGAAGAGGCGCTGCGCCGCCCGGTAGGTTGGGCCGTCCCTATGCCCCACCCCCGGCGAGCACCGCCGCGGCGTGGCTCTGCACCTGCGGATAGTTGCCGAGCGGGCCACCGGTGACGGGGTCGGTCACCTCGCCGAAG
>DATDHG010000119.1:0-2213 GCA_036521675.1 Candidatus Dormiibacterota bacterium | reverse complement strand
CAGCAGCGTCGACTTGCCGCAGCCCGAGGGCCCGATGATGGCCGTGATCTCCCGATCCGCCCCCAGGAACCCGATGTTGCGGCAGGCCAGGAAGTCGCCGTAGTGGAGGTTGAGGTTCCTGGTCTCGAGCTTGGCGGCGTGCGGCCTCACCGCGGCGGCCGGAGCACCTCCGGCGACTGGGACGGCGCCGAGGTCGGGGGCGGCGTCGGGTTGGTCCTCGATCGGCTGGACGCTCACGTCAGATCCCCTGCAGGCGGCGGACTGTATACCGACCGAGCCCGCGCGCCCACAGGTTAAAGCCCAGGACGAGGAGAAGGAGCAGAGCGGCGATCCCGTCCGAGTACTGGGTGGAGTCCGTGACCACGCCCGGGTCGACCTGGATGCGGAACTGGTAGAGGTTGACCGCCAGGGTGTCGCCGGCAGCGAAGGGGTTGAGGTTGTAGTTGTTGGCGGTGGTGATGGCCCCGGCGGCCCCCGCGAAGAGGATGGCCGCGGCCTCACCGAAGGCGCGGCCGGCGATCAGGATGATCCCGGTGATCAGCGCGGGCAGAGCAGCGGGCAGCTGCACCCGCCTGATCGTCTCCCAGCGTGTCGCTCCCAGCGCCAGGCTGCCCTCGCGCAGCGCCGGGGACAGGTTGCGCAGCGCGTCCTCGGTGACCCGCACCGCGTAGGGCAGGTTGATGACCACCAGGCAGAGCGCCGCCGCCAGGCGGCTTGGCTTGCTCCCGGTCGCCTGCACGAAGAGCGAGAAGCCGAAGAGGCCCACGACGATGGAGGGCAGCGTCGCCAGGGTCTCGGTGGCGCGCCGGAGAAAGTTGGTGATCCTGCCCGTGCCGGCGTATTCCGCGAAGTAGATGCCGGCGAACAACCCCAGGGGCACCGTCAGGATCATCGAGAGGACGAGCACGTAGAACGTGTTGTAGAGCTGCGGTCCCACCCCGCTGCCCGGTCCGCCCGGGTTGGGGGGCTTCGTGTAGAACTCGAGGCGGCGCAGCTCCGAGAAGCCGTGCACGACGAGGTACACGACGATGTACGCGAGGAGCGCGACCAGGAGGAGCGCCAGGCCGCGGATCACCGCGAGGGCCACAGTGTTTGCGAGGCGGGCGCGCGCGTTCACTGATTGGGCCGCTCCGCGTTGCGGTTGACATAACGGACGATGACGATGCACAGGAACGTCATCACCAGGAGCACGAGGGCGAGCATGTAGCGGGCCGCAGCGCCCTGAGGGTTGATGGTGACGTTGTTGACCCCATCTGTGATGGTCACAGTCATGGTGGTGAAGGGCTTGAGCAGCGCGCGGATCCCGTTGGACTTCACGTCGAGGACGTTGACGTCGCCGATCACCAACGCCACCGCCAGCGCCTCCCCCATGGCGCGCGCCATGCCGAGCACCACCCCGCTGATGATGCTGGCGCGGGCCGCGGGGAGCAGCACCTTGCGCATGGTCTGCCACTGCGTTGCTCCCAGCGCCATGGACGCCTCCTTGAGCGAGCGGGGCACGGCGTGCAGCCCGTCGGCGCTGAGGGCGGTGATGGTCGGCGTGATCATGATGGAGAGCACGAACCCCGCCGCCAGGATGCCGCTGCCGTCGGCGCCGGCAGGCGCGAACGGCTTGAGGAGGGGCAGCAGGATGACGAACCCCAGGTAGCCGTAGACCACCGACGGGATGCCCACGAAGAGCTCGATCGCCGAACGTAGATAGCGTTCCCCGAGCGCCGGGTTCGCCTCCACCAGCACCAACGCCAGCGAGAGGCTGAGCGGCACCGCGATGAGCAGCGCCAGGCCGGTGACCGCCAGCGTTCCGGCGATCGGCGAAAGCGCCCCGAAGGTCGACATGGTCGTGCCGAAGCCGCCGATGTTGGCGTCCGGCTGCCAGTTGGAGCTGGTGAAGAACTGCTTGAGGCCGATGGCCGGGTCGGTGATCACCGGCGTGGCGCGGATGGCCAGGAAGATGATCACCAGCGCCACGATCAGCACGCTCAACCCCGCCGCCACGAGGACGGCACCGCTGGCGATGCGGTCGCGCCCCAGCGCCCGGCGGCGCGCGGCGGGCAGGCCCGACGACGCCAGGCGCACGGGGCGGCCCGGCGCCGCCCCTCCCGGCGTGGTCGTGGTCAACGCCTCACCCGATGTGGGCTCGGGTCACGCCTTGTCCACCTTCGACTGCACAGTGATCTCGGACGTGGGGACGTAGTGCTGGCCAAGGACGGTGG
>DATDHG010000118.1:0-4633 GCA_036521675.1 Candidatus Dormiibacterota bacterium | reverse complement strand
TCTGGCCGGTCTTCGGCGATGTCGCGGAGGCGCTGGCCGCCTGCCGCGCCGACGGGTGGCGGCTGGCGCTGCTGACCAATTGCGACCGCGACCTCATCGCTCTGACGCGGCGCCGGCTCCCGGTCCCCTTCGACGCCACGGTGACCGCCGAGGACGTGGGCGCCTACAAACCCGACCATGCCCACTTCCGGCGCTTCGAGACCGCGTTCGACGTGAGCCGCGACCACTGGGTCCACGTCGCGCAGAGCCACTTCCACGACATCCGCCCGGCCCACGCCCTGGGCATCAGGCGCATCTGGGTCAACCGGCTCGGCGAGGCCCACGACCCGAGCCTGGCCGACGCCGTGCTTCCCGACCTGAGCACGCTGCCCAGCGCTGTCCGGCGCCTTGCGCAGGCTGCGCCGGCCTGACCCCGCCGGCCGGCTCATCGCCGGCCGAGCTCGCCCGGACGTCCCGGCCCCACCCTCGCGGCCCTGATTCCCGGGGTAGACTGGCGCCGCGGTGGAGTACCTCGACAGCATCCTCGACGCCGTCGGTGACACGCCGCTGGTCCGGCTCCACAAGGTGGCCGCCGGCGTGCGCCCGATGGTCCTCGCCAAGCTCGAGTCGGTCAATCCCGGCGGCTCAATCAAGGACCGCATCGCGCTGTCGATGATCGAGGACGCCGAGCGGCGGGGCGCCCTGCGCCGTGGCGGCACCATCATCGAGCCCACCTCGGGCAACACCGGTCACGGCTTGGCGATCGCCGCTGCCATCAAGGGTTACCGCTGCGTCTTCGTCATGCCCGACAAGATGAGCGCGGAGAAGATCAGCCTGCTCAAGGCGTACGGCGCCGAGGTGGTCGTCTGCCCGACCGCGGTGCCCAAGGAGTCGCCCCAGTCCTATTACTCGGTGGCCGACCGCCTCACCCGCGAGATTCCCGGCGCGTTCCAGCCCAACCAGTACGCCAACCCGCGCAACCCCGAGGCGCACTACCTGACCACCGGGCCCGAGATCTGGCGTCAGACCGACGGGCGCATCGACGTCCTGGTGGCGGGTATGGGCACCGGCGGCACCATCAGCGGCGCGGGGCGTTTCCTCAAAGAGAGCAAACCCGGTCTCCAGATCATCGGCGCCGACCCCGAGGGCTCCATCTACTCAGGCGAGATCCACCCCTATGTGGTGGAGGGCGTCGGCGAGGACTTCTACCCCGAGACCATGGACCTCTCGCTGATCGACCGCATCGTGCAGGTGAGCGACAAGCAGTCGTTCGTGGCGGCCCGCCGGCTGGCCCGCGAGGAGGGGATCCTGGTGGGCGGCTCCTCGGGACTGGCGCTCCACGCAGCTCTGGTGGTTGCGGCCGAAATGGACGAGAACGCGGTGGTGGTGGTGATCCTCACCGACACCGGACGCAATTACTTGAGCAAGTTCTTCAACGACGAGTGGATGCGCCAGCAGGGCTATGTCGAGCGCATCGCTCCCGCGCGCGTGCGCGAAGTGCTGCACAGCGCGGCCGCCGCCGCCAACGGGCACCCGCGCGGCGACGGTCAGCTCCCCGAGCTGGTCACGATTCCTGCGGGCAGCACGGTGGGGGACGCGATCGAGGTGATGCAGCGCTACAGCATCTCCCAGCTGCCGGTGCGCAGCACCGCGACGCACGGCGCCGAGATCGTCGGCAGCCTCCAGGAGCGCACCCTGCTCGACCGCATCTACCGCGATCCCGGGGTGGTCTCCGAGGCGGTGAGCGCCGCCATGGACCCGCCCTTCCGGACCATGCCGGCCGACGCGCCCGTGGAAGAGGCGTTCGAGGCCCTGCTGGGCGGCGACGCCGCCGTGGTGGTCCTCGACGGGCCCACCCCGGTGGGCATGGTGACGCGCGCCGACCTGCTCGAGTTCGTCGCCCATCATCGTGGCTGACGGCCCCGAGGGCGGCGGTCGCCCCTGGGGCTTCGCCACCCGAGCGCTCCACGTCGGCCAGGGCCCCGACCCCGCCACGGGGGCCGTGGTCCAGCCCATCCACCTGGCCACCACCTATCAGCAGGACGAGGTCGGTGTCCATCACGGCTACGAGTACTCGCGCTCCGACAACCCCACGCGCCACGCTCTGGAGGAGTGCCTGGCGGCGCTCGAGGGTAGCCGCCACTGCCTCACCTTTGCGTCAGGTCTGGCAGCAACCACGACGGTGATGCTGCTCCTCGACGAGGGCGCCCACGTGGTCGTCAATGACGACGTCTACGGCGGCACGGCACGGCTCTTCAACCGGGTGCTCACGCGCTACGGGATGACGTTCACAGCGGTCGACGCCCGCGACCCTGAGGCGGTGCATGAGGCCATGACCGAGCGCACCCGCCTGGTCTGGCTCGAGTCCCCCACCAACCCGCTGCTGCGCCTGATCGACATCGGCGCGGTCGCCGCCATCACCCGTGAGCGCGGCGTGCTCACCGTGGTGGACAACACCTTCGCCACGCCGGTGCTGCAGAACCCGCTGGCCTTGGGCGCCGACGTCGTGGTGCACAGCTCCACCAAATACCTGGGCGGCCACAGTGACGTGGTCGGGGGCGCGGTGATGGTCTCGGACGACGCGATCGCCGAGAGGCTGCGTTTTCATCAGAACGCGGTGGGTGCCGTGCCGTCTCCGTTCGACTGCTGGCTGCTGCTGCGCGGCCTCAAGACCCTGGAGCTCCGGGTCCGCCGCCAGTCCGAGAATGCGCTGGCGGTGGCGCGATTCCTCGAGGGTCATCCAGACGTCGGCGCCGTCCACTACCCGGGCCTCGACAGTCATCTGCAGCACGCGCTGGCGCGGCGTCAGATGCGCGACAGCGGCGGGATGGTGTCCTTCGAGGTGGATGGCGAGGAGCGCGCGCTGCGGGTGCTGGCGCGACTGCGCCTGTTCATCCTCGCCGAGTCGCTGGGCGCCGTCGAATCCCTGGCCGAGCATCCCGGACGGATGACCCACGCGTCGGTGCCCGCGGAGACGCGTCAGCGCGTCGGCATCGCCGGCGGGCTCATCCGCCTCAGCGTCGGGATCGAGGACACCGATGACCTGATCGCCGACCTCGAGCAGGCGCTGGCCTCGAGCGCTGCCCCCTGAGGCGCCTCTTGCCGGGGGCCACCGACGTAACTCGGCCGGGTACCCAGGACCGTGACCCGCCACGCCCGCACCGTCCGTACCGTCCGCACCGTAGCCGCGCTGGGGATGCTGGCGTGGTTCCTCGCCGCCTGTGGAGCGTCCGCCACTGCGGGGTCGGTCGCGGGCGGCCCGACCCCGTCGACCGCGTCGACCCCGCCCCAGTCCGCGAGCCTGCCCCCCGTGGCGCCACTGGCCCCGACCTCGGACGCCGCGCCCGCACCGACCCCGGCGCCGTCCGCTGTGCCCAGCGCTGTGGCGACGCCCAGCCTGGCGCCCGCCTTGGTAACGCCGGCCCCCGTGGTCCGCACCCCCGCGCCCACCCCGCCACCGCCGCCCGCTTCCACCGCCAGGATCGTGGCCATCCTGCCGCTGGTCGCCGGCGGCGCCTCGGGCTCGGTCACCGAGGTCACCGGCGCGGGCGGCCGCCGCCTGCAGATCACCGTCCAGGGCCTGGCGCCGGGGTCGGTTCACGCTATCCACGACCACCTCGGCAGCTGCGGGGGAGCGAACGCCAGCCAGCACCTCACCGTGCTCGCCATCGCCACCGCCGACTCAGCCGGGATGATCAGGATCACCGTCCCCGTGTCCAGCTTCCTCTTCGGAGCCGGCCGGATCGTGATCGTCTACCAGACCGCCAGCCCGAAGCTCATCACCGGCTGCGCCGACCTCTGAACCCGGCCGGCCGGCTAGGGCCGGTCAGGCCACCGCGCGGATGACCAGCGCGTCGCCCTGACCGCCGCCGCCGCACAGCGTCGCTGCGCCCACCGTCATGCCACGCCGCCGCAACTCGGCGAGCAGCGTCACCACCAGGCGCGCTCCGGTGGCGCCGATCGGATGGCCTAGGGCGACCGCGCCGCCGTTGACGTTGACGCGCTCCTCGTCCACGCCGAGCATCCGGGTGGAGTTCAGGGCGACCGATGCAAACGCCTCGTTGATCTCCAGCAGGTCCAGGTCGCGGGGGCGCAGCTCCGCCTTGTGGAGCGCATGCTCGAGCGCCAGCGCCGGCACCGTATGGAGATAGGCGAAGCGGTCAGCCGACATGCCGTGGGCGACGATCTCCGCCAGCGGGCGTGCCCCCAGCGCCTCGGCGCGCGCCGGGCTCATGACCACCAGGGCGGCGGCCGCCTCGGAGAGCTGCGAGGCGTTGCCGGCGGTGATGGTCCCGTCCTCGCCGAAGGCGGGCGCAAGCGCCGCCAGCGCCTCCACAGTGGTCTGGCCACGCACCCCCTCGTCGCGCGCGACCACCGTCGGCGACCCCTTGCGCGCCGCCACCTCCACGGTCACGACCTCCTGGTCGAAGTGCCCGGCCTCCCACGCGTGTTGAGCGCGCTGGTGGCTGCGCGCCGCCCAGGCGTCCTGGTCCTCTCGTGAGATCTCGAGCTCGCGGTTGACGGTGTCCGAGGACTCGCCCATGTGCTGCCCGGTGAAGGTCGACCACAGCCCGTCGTGGACCACGGCATCGACGATCTCGCCATTGCCGAGCCGGGCACCCCAGCGGGCGCTCGGCAGCAGGTACGGCGCGCC
>DATDHG010000117.1:0-5236 GCA_036521675.1 Candidatus Dormiibacterota bacterium | reverse complement strand
AGATACGCTACCGGCCCGCCCCGCAGCAGCGCCCCCTGCACCCGCACACCCTGAACGGCAGCGCGCTGGCCCTGCCGCGCGTCGTCGCCGGCCTTCTGGAGACGCACCAGACGGCCGACGGGAGCGTTCTCCTCCCCGACGCGTTGCGGCCGTACATGGCTGGAACAACGCGGCTGCAGTTGCGCTGAGAACGCAGCCGGCGATGAGCGACGAGCTGCCGCCCGAGCTCGACGCCGCGTGGCTGAACGACCGCAGCGAGTACCAGCGCAACTTCGTGCACGGGCTGCGCCATCCTTCGGGGCTGCGCGTGCAGTACCGCGTCGAGCGCACCCCCACGGATGCCGATCCGCCCCCTCCCGAACCCGATCCGCTCTTCGGCCATCGCGTCTTTGGCGAGTGGGTCGCCGATGCCGACCACATGGGCTTTCCCGGGATCGCGCACGGGGGACTGCTGGTGGCCATCGTCGACGACGTCATCGGCCGCTGCGCGGCGCTGCGCCATCGCTGGGTGGTCACCGGGCGGCTGGAGGCGCGCTTTCGGCAGGCGGCCCCGGTGGGTGTGCCGCTGCGCATCGAGGGCTGGCTGACCCACTGGCGCCGCCGCGCCGTCGCGGGGGTGGGGCGGGTTCTGCTCCCGGACGGCCGCGTGGTCATCGAGGGGGAGGGCACCTACCTGCCCATCTCGCCCGAGCTCGAGGCGCAGATGCTGGTCAACTGGCCGCGTTTCGCCGACTACCTCCACGTCGACGAGCCGGCCGGCTGAGGGACGGGCGCTCGAGATGACGCACCCTCTGCCCCCTGCGGCGGATCCGACGGGCGGGCCGATCCCCCAGCCCGCCGCCCGGCTGTCGGGCCTGTCGCTGGTCATGCCGGCCCACAACGAGGCCGAGAACCTGCCCTGGATGCTGCAGCGCTGCGCTGAGGTGCTCCCCGCGCTCGCCGAGCGGCAGGAGGTGATCCTCGTCGACGACGGCAGCACCGACGGGGGCGGTGAAGTGGCGCTGCGCATCGCGGCGGCGGCGGGGATCGAGCTGCGCGTCATCCGCCACGCGCGCAAGGGCGGGTACGGCATCTCCGTTGCGGACGGGCTGCGCGCAGTACGCCTCGACTACGCGGCTTTCACCGACGCCGACGGCCAGTTCGACGTCGCCGACCTATCCTTGCTGCTGCCCCTCCTCGACACCGCCGACCTGGTCGCCGGCTGGCGCATCGAGCGCAACGACGCCCTGGCCCGGGCGGCTGTCAGCGGGGTCTACAACGGCCTCGTTCGTGCCCTCTATGGGCTGCGCGTCCGCGACCTCAACTGCGCCATGAAGCTGATGCGCACCGATTTCCTGCGCACCGTCGACCTCGAGGCGCACAGCGCCATGATCAACGCCGAGCTCTTCTGGAAGGCGCGCCGCGGCGGTTGGCGGATCGCCCAGGTGGGCGTGCCCCATCATCCGCGCCGCGCCGGGGTGCGCTCGGGGGCGCGCCCACGCGCGATCGTCAACGCCTTCCGCGAGCTGGTCGTGTTCCGAGTGCGGCTGGCGCGCGGGCCCCGAGCGCGCTCAGCCCGCTGACACCGCCGCCCTGACGACCTCCGCCGACGGATGGCCGATGACGTCGACCGTCGGCGCCGGGCGCGCCGGCGCGCTCGTGGCCAGCCCCTGCTCGTCAGCGCGCCAGTCGACGCGCGGGGCGATGAGCTGGCGCTGCACCCGTGACTTCAGCCGCTCAACGCGCTCGACGACATGTTCGATCAGCGTGTCCTGCAGGTAGTGAGGCTCGAGCCCGAGGTCGAGCAGGCGCTGGTGCCTGGCGTTGTAGTAGTGATCCTCCTTCTCGACCCGAGGGTTGCGCAGGTGTTCGATCTCGGTGTCGAGCCCGTGGGCCCGGCGCGCGTGCTCGACGCGGTGCGCGAGCTCGAGGATGGAGAACTGCTCGGTGAACTGATTGAACACACGGAACTCGCCGGCCGCGGCGGGATTGAGCGCTGCCAGCTCGACGCAGCGCACCGTGTCGCGGACGTCGAGAAAGCCGCGTGTCTGCCCGCCGCGGCCGTACACGGTGAGGGGATGGCCGATCGCCGCCTGGGTGCAGAATCGGTTCAGCGCCGTCCCCCAGATGCCGTCGTAGTCGAAGCGCGTCGCCAGCTCGCGATGCAGCAGCGTCTCGTCTGTCTCCATCCCGTACACGACCCCCTGGTTGAGGTCGGTGGCGCGCAGGTTCCAGGCCCGGCACGTGAATTCGATGTTGTGGCTGTCGTGCACCTTGGAGAGGTGATAGAACGAGCCGGCCTGCTTGGGGAACGGCAGCCGGTCCTTGCGCCCGTTGTGCTCGATGTCGATCCAGCCTTCCTCGATATCGATGTTGGGGGTGCCGTACTCGCCCATGGTGCCGAGCTTGACCAGGTGGCAGTCCGGCTTCACCTGGCGCATCGCGAACAGCAGGTTGAGCGTGCCGACGACGTTGTTGACCTGGGTCTCCACCGCGGTATCAGCGGAGATCATCGAGTAGGGCGCGGAGCGTTGCTCGGCGAAGTGGACGATGCAGTCGGGTTCTGTGGTCCGCACCAGCTCGCGCAGCGAGCCCAGGTCGCAGACGTCGAGGCGACGCCACTCGATGGTGCTGCCCGTTTCGGCGCGCCAGCGCTGGACCCGCCTGGGCATGGTCCGGATGGGCACCAGGCTGTGCGTCCCGCAGCGACGGTCCCAGCGGCGCCGCACCAGGCTGTCGGCGGCCACCACATCGTGGCCATGCGCCGAAAGATGCAAGGCGGTCGGCCACCCCAGGTAGCCGTCGGCGCCAAGGACGACGATGCGCATGTCTAGACCCCCCCGGTGATCTGCTGGCGTAGGCGATGGGTGGCGAACCACGCGTAGGTGGCGCTCAGGCCGTCGGTGAGCGTGGTCTGCGCGCGCCAGTTCAGCGACTGCGCCGCGCGACCGACGTCGAGGCAGGAGCGGCGTACCTCCCCGGGGCGGGCCGGGAGAAGCTCGGGGGCGACCCCATCTCCCGACGCGTCGACCAGCGTCCGCACCACCTCGAGCACACTCGCCTCGCGACCCGTGCCGATGTTGATGGCCCGAGCCGGGGCGCCCGCGAGTGCGGCGACGTTGGCGGCGGCGACGTCGGCGACATACACGAAGTCACGCGTCTGGCGGCCGTCGCCGTGGATCCTGGGAACCTGACTGTCAACCAGTCGCTGGGCGGTGATGGCGACCACCCCGGCCTCGCCGGAGCCGTCCTGGCGCGGCCCGTACACGTTGCCGTAGCGCAGCGCCACAGTGCTGATTGCGTGCATGCGTCCGAAACAGTCGAGATAGCCCTCCTCGGCCTGTTTGCTGGCGCCATACGGTGAGCGCGGCGCCGGGCTGACGGTCTCCGGAGTGGGCAGCACGTCCGCCTCACCGTAGAGCGCGCCACCTGTCGAGGCCGTTACCAGGACCCGGGCCCCCGCGGCGCACGCACCGGCGAAGAAGCCGACGCTGCTGGCCACCGACCGGGCGACGTACCCGCGCGGGTCGCCAAGGGCCAGCGCCACTCCACCCCTGGCCGCCAGGTGCAGAGCGGCGTCGGGGGCGAAGCGCCAGAGGGCCGAGGCCGCCTCCTCCGACCCGGCGTCGGCGGCCAGCACCTCCACCTCGCCGGGAAGCTCGGCTCCGCAGGCGTGACTGAGGTCGTCGACGACCAGCACCCGCCAGCCGCGGGCGACCAGCGCCTCGACGGTGTGCGACCCGATGAAGCCCGCCCCGCCACTGACCACGACGCGACGCGCCGCCGTGCCACCGCTCAACGGGCGGCCACCGGCGTGGCCGCGTCGCTGCGGGCGGCGACGGCCGGGTCGACCGCTGTCCGCGGAATCTCGACGGCCACCGCCTGCACCTCGACGGCGGGAATCTCAGCGCGCCAGACCAGTAGGGGCGCGACCACGACGGCCGCCGCGGCGATGGGCAGCGTGACGGTCGCGCGGAGCAGCACGGCGACTGCGGTCGCGCTGTCGAACGACATCCCCCGGGCGGTGAGCAGCCCCACGACGATGGCGTCGCCCACCCCGATCCCGAACGGCAGTGAGGAGACGCTGCCCCCCGCCTGGGAGAGGCCGTATACCGCGATCGCCACCCCCAGGCCAACACTGGCCCCCAGCGTGTCCACGAGGAGCAGCACTTGCAGGCCGCTGACCATAAGGACCCCGAGCGTCAACAGGGTGAACTCCGCGCCGAGCCGGCGTGACGCGAAGAGGGTCGACAGGTCCCTCCCGGAACGCGCCACCACCGCGCGCCGGGAACGCAGCCCGGGCAGTCGGGCCACGCCGCCGACCACCAGGCGGCCGGTGGCCCTGCCGACCGCGGTGGTGGCGGTGAGCCACGGAAGCATGGCCGCGAGCGCGACCACAGCGACTGTGATCAGCGACCCAACGGGTCCGAAGGCACCGGGGGCGAGGCAGGCGGCGCCCACGACGGCGAGCAGCAGCAGGCTGTACACCCGCTCGTACAGCACGGTGACCACGCCGTCGGTGAGCGGGACTCTGTCCTGACGGTGCCAGAACCAGGCGCGGCTCAGATCGCCGCTGGCGGCGGGGGTCAGCCAGCTCAGGGTCTGGCCGGCGAGCTGAACGGGGACCATCCGGCGCATGGGCACTGCGCTGCCCAGGCAAAGGAGCACGCGCCGCGCCCGGGCGGCACGGAGCAGCGTGGCCGGGATGTTGAGCAGCACGGCGGCCCCAATGGCGCCCGCGCTGGCCTCACCCAGCGACTCCCAGACCTCGCGCGGATTGCTGCGCCAGATCAGAACCCCCAGGATGGCCAGGCCCAGGGCGCCCAGGCCGGCCTGCGTCCTCAGGCTGGAGGCGCGGCGCCGCGGGGGCGCCACGCGCTCAAGGGTGGATGGCGGGGGGGTGATCGACTCAGGGCCTCCAGGGGAGCCCGGATCGGAGCAGTGCAGGAGAGCACTGCCTCGGGCCCCGCGTGGACCAGCGGGGACGGGCGAGGTTGGGGACGATTCTAGGTGTCCAGCGTGGCCTCGGGGTTCGCCGCAGCCGCCCGTTCGATCTCGAAGGATCCTGAGGGTTGGCTGAGATCACCTCCTCGAGCCGGGCGGATCCACGTTGACAGGGCCGCCGCGACCTCGCCAGAGTGGCCTCATGTACCCCGGCCGACCCGTCGAGGAGGGGTGAGCCCGCCGCGGCGGTCCCCGGCCCAACGCCCGCGCTCCCGTGCTGGCACCGGGTCCCGCCTCGACGCCCAGTGACCAG
>DATDHG010000116.1:0-13063 GCA_036521675.1 Candidatus Dormiibacterota bacterium | reverse complement strand
CGCCCGCCTTGCGGGCGGTGGTCTTGCGGGCGGTGGTCTTGCGCGCGGTGGTCTTCCGTGCGCCCGCCTTGCGGGCGGTGGTCTTGCGCGCGGTGGTCTTCCGTGCGCCCGCCTTGCGGGCGGTGGTCTTGCGGGCGGTGGTCTTGCGGGCGGTGGTCTTCCGTGCGGCCGGCTTGCGGGCGGTGGTCTTGCGCGCCGTGGTCTTCCTGGCGGTGGTCTTCCTGGCGGTGGTCTTCCGTGCGGTGGTCTTCCGTGCGGTGGTCTTCCGTGCGGTGGTCTTCCGAGCGGCTGGCTTGCGCGCGGTGGTCTTCCGCGCGGTGGCCTTGCGCGTAGTGGCCTTGCGGCGCGTGGGCTTGGCGGCCGCTCCCAGCTTGACAATCTCGGCCTGGAGCTTGGCCACCTGCTTCTTGAGGCGTTCGATGGTCGATTTCGCGGCCGCGGAAGCGCCTCTCCGCGGCGCCGACACGCGTCGGCTCGCCTGTTTGACGACGGTCTCACCGCGTTTGCTGAGGGTGTCGAGAACACCCGGGTTCGGCTTTCCTCGTGCCATGTGCTGGGGGCCTCCTGATGCCCGGTGATCCTGGTGGTCACCGGCGCTCCGCGTATCTGACAGGGCGTGGAAAAAAACACGCTGCGCCCTGCAGTCAGCGGTAGCATCTCCCATGCACACACATTTGTCAACAAGCCGGCGCGAATCCATGACTCAGCGGAATGCTCGTTGTGGTCACCGGGGGCCACTACGCTGTGGCGTGCAGCGGGCTGGTGCAGACGTGTGGGAGGCGGCCACGACGGTGCCGCGCTGAGCCAACCGTACGCGGCGAGGCGCACATCGGTCGTGGGTTTGCGGCATGGGTCGACCTGCATGACGCGCCGCTCCGCGACGCCCTCCGCGTCTACGAACACGCGCTGCGCCGCTTTCGGTTCGGGCGTCGCACCCCACTGTGCAACGCCCTCCAGAACGCGTCAGTTGCACACCGCCTTGGGCTCTGTCATGATCACGCTGACGCGCCGCGTCACCCCGCCGGCGCGGTGGTTCATGGCGCTTCTCTATGGGGATCGCGGCCTGGAGGAAAGCCGATGGCCTTCGCGGATGGTAGTGCGACCCCGCCTCTGTTGGAGACGCTGAGACGGCTCGGTGAGGACACGGCGACGCTCGTCGAGGCCACCGTCGAGCAGGCGCAGCAGGAGTTCGGCGACATCGTCGAGGTGATGCGCGCCACGGTGACGACAGCGGCCGCCGAAGCCGCGCCCGACGTCGCGGCCACGCGCGCGTTCGCCGCAAAGCTGGGCTACGCCTGCATCGGGCTCGCCGCGATGCTCGAGGAGGAGATCGCGCGCCGCCTCTCCGACCTACCCGCGGCCGGCGCCGTCAGGAACGCCCACGCGTCCAGTCAGCGCAGCGGTCGGGGCGTATAGTCCAGCCGTCCAAGGCCCCCCGTGCGCCGCGCCACGGGGAGGAGTGAGACCCGTGGCCACCCACGTCGTCAAGAAGTATTCCAACCGCAAGCTGTACGACACCTACACCCGCAGGTACGTGACCCTCGACGCCATCGCCGAGCTGCTCCGGCAGGGCGACGAGGTAAAGGTTGTCGACCGCGGCAGTGGTACCGACATCACGGCGGTCACCCTGAGTCAGATCCTCGTCGACATGGAACGCCACCGCCGCTCGCCGCTTCCCGAGCCGGTGCTCGTCGACATGGTCAAGGAGCGCAGCGAGCAGCTGCTGGCGCTCCTGCGCGGTTCGCTGGCGCTGCCGCGGCGCGCCGCCGAGTCCCTGGAGAAGAGCACCCAGGCCATGGACGACGCCATCAGCGGCGGCCTGCGCAACCTCAACATCGCCACCAGCGACGACGTCGGCGCGCTCGAGGACCGGGTGACGGCGCTGACCAGGCGCGTCGAGGACCTCGAGGCCGAGCGCACCCCGGCGCGCGGGAGTGGGTCGCGTCGCACCCGGGCCAGCGCGTGAGCGCCGGCGTGGCGCTGGCCGACGGTTCCTCCATGGCGACCGCTCAGCACGACGTGGATGTCGCGTGCGCGGCCCTGGGCATCGACGACGCGATGAGCTGCATCCTCCGTGAGGTCAAGCGCGAGCTGGTGGTGCACTTCCCTGTGCAGTTCGACGACGGCAGCTTCCAGGTCTTCACCGGCTTCCGCGTGCAGCACAACGACGCCCGCGGTCCCTACAAGGGGGGGATGCGCTACAGCGCGTCGATGACCATCGACGACTGCCGCGCGCTCGCCATGTACATGACATGGAAATCGGCCGTCGTCGATCTCCCTTTTGGCGGCTCGAAGGGCGGTGTGGTCTGCGAGCCCCGCAGTCTGAGCCAGACCGAGCTGGAACGCCTGACGCGTCGCTTCACAACCGAGATCTCCATTCTGCTCGGCCCGGAGAAGGATGTGCCAGCGCCCGACCTGGGCACCAACAGCCAGATCATGGCCTGGATGATGGACACACTCTCGATGCACGCCGGGTATTCCATCCCCGCCTCGGTGACCGGCAAGCCGTTCGAGATCGGCGGCTCGAGGGGGCGCCATGCGGCGCCCGGGCGCGGACTCGCCATCGTGACCCTGGCGCTCATGCACGACCACGGGATCTCCGCCGACGGCGCCACGGTCGCCATTCAGGGCTTCGGCCAGGTGGGTGCCGAATGCGCGCGTGCGCTCAGCCAGAGCGGGATGCGGGTCGTGGCTGTGAGCAACTCCGCCGGCGGTGTCCACGACCCCCGTGGCCTCGACGTCACCGGTCTGCTGGCCGCCGCCGAAGCCGGCGAGCGCCTTCAGGGAATGCGAGTCGGCGAGCGCGTGAGCAACGCCGAGCTGCTGGCCCTGGACGTCGACGTGCTTGTGCCCGCCGCGGTCGAGTCGGAGCTGCACGCGGGCAACGCCGACGCCGTGCGCGCACGGATCGTCGCCGAGGGCGCCAACGGGCCGGTCACGCCCGAGGCGGACGCCATTCTGCGCGACCGCGGGGTGATCATCGTCCCCGACATCGTCGCCAACGCTGGCGGCGTGGTGGTCTCATACTTCGAATGGGTGCAGGACCTGCAGGCATATTTCTGGCCGTCCGGTGAGGTCGACAACCGTCTCGACGCCGTGATGCGCCAGGCCTACCAACGGGTCAGGGACTACTCCAGGCACCACGAGATCTCGCTCCGCGAGGCCGCCTACCGCATCGCGGTGGCGGCGGTGGCGCAGGCTACGTCGGTGCGCGGCATCTACCCGTGATGACCGCCGCGACACGTCGCGACGCGAAGCGGTTGGTCTGGACCGGCCGGTCATGACGCGGTCGCTGCTCGCGTTCACCGCCGTTGCCGCGGTGATCGTGATGACACCCGGTCTCGACACCGCCCTGGTGGTGCGCACCACCCTGGTCGGGGGGCGGCGGTCGGGGGTGGTCGCGGCCCTGGGCGTCTTCACCGGCCTCCTGCTCTGGGGCCTCGCGACGGGCCTCGGGGTCTCTCTGCTGGTCACCGCGTCGACCGTCGGGTACACGGCCCTGCGCATCTGCGGGGCCGTGTGGCTGGTCGTTCTCGGCGTGCGCGCCATCGTCGCCGCGCGCGCCGCGTCCGACGTCGCCGACGTGGCCCCAGACGGTGAGCAAAGTCGGCGCATCACCACCGCCGGCGCCTACCGCTCGGGGCTGCTCAGCAACCTGCTCAATCCCAAGATCGGCGTCTTCTATGTGACCCTGCTGCCCCAGTTCGTCCCCGCCGGCGCCTCGGTGCTGCTCACCACCATGCTGCTGGCCGGCATCCTCGCCGTCGAGGCAGGGGCGTGGCTGGTCATCGTGGCGTGGTCCGTATCCCGGCTCCGCGACCTCCTGCGCAGAGGGGCGGTGCGCCGGACGATGGAGCGGATCACCGGCGCCGTGCTCGTCGGCTTCGGGGTGCGCCTCGCCCTGCAGCGCTGGTAGCCGGACGCCGGCCGCTACTCCAGCGGCAGGGTGGGCACGCCCCCGGGGGGCCGGTAGTCGAAGCGATAGCCGACGCCCGGCACCGCGTGCACGTAGGTCGGGTGGTCACCGGCAGGCTCGATCTTGCGGCGCAGCCGGTAGACGTGGGCGTCGACGCTGCGCGCGTCCAGGTCGGCACCCTGCCCCCAGACCTGCTGGATCATCTCCGTCCGCGACACCACCCGGCCGGGCCGCGACGCGAGCAGGGCGAGCAGGTTGAACTCCGTGGGCGTCAGGTTGACCGCAGCGCCGTCGCGCAACAGCTCGTGGCGGCCGAAGTCGAGCACCAGGCCCGGGAACTTCAGCCGTCCGGGACGCACCTGAGCGGTGCTCCGCCGCTGCCGGCGCAGCTGGGCGCTGATCCGGGCCGCGAGCTCGCGCAGCTCGAACGGCTTGGTTACGTAGTCGTCGGCGCCGATCTCCAGCCCGACCACCACGTCGACGACGTCATGCGCGACCGAGACGATGACGATGGGCACCTCGACGCCGCTGGCGCGCAGCCGCCTGCACACATCGAGGCCCGTCAGGCCCGGCAGGTTGAGGTCGAGGACGATGAGGTCGGCGTCTGATTCCTCGGCCATGCGCAGACCCTCGACCCCGTCCGTCGCCACCCTGACGGCGAAGCCTGAGTCACGCCCGAGCAGGCTGAGCATGGCGCCCACGCTGGGGTCGTCGTCGATGACCAGGATGGTGGTCGTCGCGGCCGTGCTGGGCCGCTGCTCGACATCGAGCAGCGGAACCGTGGTCATCTGCAATGGAGGGCTCTCACAGGACAGGTCATAAGCGCACCGAACTGGTCAAGTCGATCTAACGTCCACACTCCCCCAGGGCCTGCGACGGACCGGTTACGGCTTGTCGAGCGCCCCGACACGGCATCGCTCAGGAGCGCGACCAGCCCCGGCTCCCAGGCGTTGACGGCGGGCGGCCAGGGTGGCGGCGGGCCGCTGCTACCATCCACCCCCTTCCTGCCGCGCACGGAGGACGGTCGGACATGTCGCGACAGCGGGTGCTCATCACGGGCGTCGCGCGCTTCTGGGGCGCCGAGCTGGCCCAGCGCCTGGAGCGCGATCCCGCCATCGAGCACATCGTCGGCGTCGACGTACGCGAGCCCACCGACGAGCTGGAGCGCACCGACTTCGTACGCGCCGACCTGCGCCACAGCCTCATCGGCAAGCTCGTGCGCGCGCTCGGGATCGACACCGTCGTTCACACCAACCTTATCGTCGACCCGCGGCGCACCAGTGCGCGCGTGGCCCACGAGACCAACGTGATCGGCACCATGAACCTGCTCGCCGCCTGCAGTGGCGCCGACAGCCCGGTGCGCAAGCTGGTCGTCAAGTCGAGCACCGCCATCTATGGCAGCGAGCCCGACGACCCCTCGCTGTGGTCGGAGGACATGACCAGACGCGCCTCGCCGCGCGACACGTTCACGCGCGACATCGTCGAGGTGGAGACGTACGTGCGCGATTTCGCGCTGCGCCAGCCCGGGACGCGCGTGACGGTCCTGCGCTTCTGCAATGTCCTGGGCCCGGCGCTGAAGACCCCGTTTCAGGCCTATCTGACGCTGCCGGCCGTGCCCACCGTGTTCGGCTTCGATCCGCGGCTGCAGTTTCTCCACGAGCACGACGCCGCCGACATGCTCTACCGCGCCACCACCGAGGACCACCCCGCCGTCTACAACGTCGCCGGGCCGGGAGTCGTGCTGCTCAGCCAGGCGATCAGCATCATGGGCCGGCGGCGGGCGCGGGTCATCCCTCCCGTCGGCGGCGCGCTGGCCATGCTGGCGCTGAAGCGCGCCGGGATCATCGACTGGCCACCCCACCTGCTGCGGCTCATCCAGTTCGGCCGCGTGGTCGACATCAGCCGGCTGAAGCATGACTTCGGAACCGCCCCGAGCCATTCCAGCCTGGAGGCCGTCGCGGCCCTGGCTCCGCCTCCGCGGCTCACGCCCAGGCTGGTGAGCGGAGGACTCCCTCTACCCTAGAGGGGTGGCCGGCGAATCTCCCTCCTTGACGGGTGACGCGCCCGACCGCGCGCCTGCCCAGGGCAGACGACGTGGTGGCCTCCCGGCGGGCGGGCGCGGCAGCCGCCTTGCCGTCCTGACCTTGGGTCTCGGGCTCATCGGCGCCGGCATCCTGGTGATCGCCATTCCGCTCTTCCATGTCTGGCAGCGCGGCCAGGCCGACAGCGAGGCGCTCCGGGCCTGGAAGAGCGGCGGCTCCCAGGCGCTGGTCGGCGCCGTCCCCGCCGCCGGGGCGCCTCCCAGCGCCACCTGCCGGGCGGCCAGTGCCCCTCCCGACGACTACGCCCTGGTCTCGTTCCCCAGCCTGCCTCAGTACGGCTACGCGCAGGTGGCCGGCAACGGGACGTGGGACCTGCTCGCCCAGCGCTCCATGGTCCACTATCAGACCTCGGCGGCGCCGGGGCAGCAGGGCAACGTCATCATCGCCTTCCACCGCGAGGCGGAGTTCCAGCACATCGACGAGCTCAAGCCGGGCGACACCGTCGACGTGCAGGACCGAGCCTGCCGGGTCTGGCACTACCGGGTCACGCAGCGCTGGACGCTGGCCCCCGAGCGGGTCACCCAGCTCAACGGCACCGCCGGCCACGATCTCACGCTGGTCACCTGTACGCCGTGGTACATCGACTCGCAGCGCATCGTGTGGCGCGCCGAGCTCGTCCCTAGCCAGTAGCGCGGCCGGCGACGCCACCATATGTGGTGGTGGTTGTGGGAGCCGACCACAAGATGGGCCGCGGCCCGTGGTGCTGGTCAGGAGGGGGTCTGGTAGACTCCTGCTGCATCACCGATGACGAGGATGATGCCTTCGCGATGCAGCGGCTGATGGCCCCGAAGGCCCAGGCATGCGCCTCGCGAGGTGGTGCCCGACGCCCAGGCTGGCAGCGTGCCACCCTGGGCGTCGGCGCATTCTGGGCAGGACGGCGCGGCGGCCGGTAAGGGGGAGGGGCGAATGGAGCTGGAGCTGGGCCGGGGCAAGCGGGCGCGGCGTGCCTACGGGTTCGACGAGGTGGCGCTGGTCCCCGGCACGGTGACCATCAATCCTGAAGAGATCGACGTGAGCTTCCAGCTCGACGGGCTCCGCCTCGAGCTGCCCATCCTGGCCTCGGCCATGGA
Organism: Candidatus Dormiibacterota bacterium; assembly: GCA_036521675.1. Taxonomy (GTDB): domain Bacteria; phylum Chloroflexota; class Dormibacteria; order Aeolococcales; family Aeolococcaceae; genus DATDHG01. Next base: position 5,975 of record DATDHG010000116.1, on the reverse strand, counting down.
CGGTGTGGTGGACGCGCGCTTCGCGCGTGAGATGGGGCGGTTGGGCGGGCTGGCCGTCCTCAACCTCGACGGTGTGCAGACCCGCTACGAGGATCCCGGCGAGGTGCTGCAGGCGATCGCCAGCGCCCCGCGCGAGGAGATCAACGTCCTGCTGCAGAAGATCTACGCCGCCCCCGTCCAGGACGGGCTCATCGGCCAGCGCATCGAGGAGATCCGCGAGGCCGGAGTGCCCTGCGCGGTCTCCACCATCCCCAACCATGCCGAGAAGCGCGCCCCCATCGTCGAGGAGGCCGGCGCCGACGTCCTGGTGGTCCAGGGAACCGTGCTCACCGCCCGGCACATCAGCCGGTCGTACAAGCAGCTCTCCTTCAAGGAGTTGACCGAGGCAGTGAGCATCCCGGTCATCGTGGGCAACTGCGTCGACTACGCGACCGCGCTGGAGCTGATGGACACGGGCATCAAGGGCCTCCTCGTGGGAGTGGGTCCGGGCGCCGCATGCACCTCGCGCGCTGTGCTCGGCGTGGGCGTGCCCCAGGTGACCGCCACCGCGGACTGCGCGGCCGCCCGCGACGACCACTTCCGCCGCAGCGGCGAGCGCGTCGCCATCATCACCGATGGGGGCATGCGCCTCGGCGGCGACGTCTGCAAGGCCTTCGCCAGCGGCGCGGATGCGGTCATGATCGGCAGCATCTTCGCCGCCACCGAGGAGGCGGCCGGGCGCGGGAACCACTGGGGGATGGCCACCCCCGACCCCAACCTGCCGCGCGGGACGCGCATCAGGACGGGCATCAAGGGCACCCTCCGCGAGGTGCTCTTCGGCCCCGCCCACGTCGACGACGGGTCCATGAACCTGGTGGGCGCGATCAAGGCGTCCATGGGGATGTGCGGGTCGCGCAACGTCCGCGAGTTCCAGGACACCGAGATCGTCATCGCCCCTTCGATCAAGACCGAGGGGAAGGTCCAGCAGCGCGAGCAGAAGGTCGGCATGGGGGTGTGAGATGACCACTGTCGATGCCCCGCCCGTCGCGCTCGCCGTCCCCACGGCGGTGGGGCAGGACGCCGTGCTGGTGCTCGACTTCGGCTCGCAGTACTCGCAGCTCATCGCCCGGCGGGTCCGCGAGGCGCGCGTCTACTGCGAGCTGGTGCCGGGCACAGTCCCAGCTGCGGAGATCCGCAGGCGCAACCCGCGCGGGCTCATCTTCAGCGGCGGCCCCGCCTCTGTGTACGCCGAGGACGCTCCCAGGCCTGATCCGGCCATCTATGACCTTAACCTGCCGATCCTGGGAATCTGCTATGGCATGCAGCTGCTCGCGCACGACCTCGGTGGGGCGGTCGAGCCCGCGGAGCGCCGGGAGTACGGACCGGCGGCACTGGTGGTCGACGACAGCAGCGGCATCTTCGCGCGACTGCCCAACGAGATGCCTGTATGGATGTCCCACGGCGACAACATCACCAGGCTCCCGCCGGGATTCCGGCCGGTCGCCCACTCGCTCAACAGCGTCTACGCGGCCATGGCGGGGCCTGACGGACGGTTCGGAATACAGTTCCATCCCGAGGTGGTGCACACCCCGCTGGGCCGCGAGCTGCTGCGCAACTTCCTCTACGAGGTATGCCATTGCAGCGGCACGTGGGAGCCCGCCTCCTTCATCGACATGGCCGTGACCGACATCCGCTCCCGCGTCGGCGATGGACGGGTGCTGTGCGCCCTCAGCGGCGGGGTCGACAGCGCGGTCGCCGCCACCCTGGTGCACCGCGCGATCGGCGACCAGCTCAGCTGCGTCTTCGTCGACAACGGGCTGCTGCGCCGCGCCGAGGCCGACCGGGTCATCGACATCATGTCGCGTCAGCACCACATCCACCTCGTGCACGTCGACGCCACCGACCGCTTCCTCAGCGCGCTCGCGGGCGTCGTCGACCCCGAGGAGAAGCGCAAGCGCATCGGGAGCACCTTCATCGACGTCTTCGAACAGGAGGCGCGCCGGCTGGGCCGGGTCGACTTCCTGGCCCAGGGGACGCTGTACCCCGACGTCATCGAATCCACCGCCCGCGACACCGTTCACGCCCAGAAGATCAAGACGCATCACAACGTCGGCGGTCTCCCTGCCGACCTGCGCTTTGCTCTCGTGGAGCCGCTGCGCTACCTCTTCAAGGACGAGGTGCGCCAGGTGGGACTGGCGCTGGGGCTGCCCGAGGACATGGTCTGGCGGCAACCCTTCCCCGGACCCGGCCTCGCCATCCGCGTCATCGGCGAGGTCACCCGCGACCGGCTCGAGACGCTGCGCGCCGCCGACTGGATCGTCATCGACGAGATCAAGCGCAGCGGCCTGTACCGGCAGGTGTGGCAGTCGTTCGCCATCCTCACACCGATCAGCTCAGTCGGGGTGATGGGCGACGGGCGCACCTACGCCAACGTGGTGGCGATCCGCATCGTGCAGAGCGACGATGGCATGACCGCCGACTGGGCGCGGGTGCCGTACGACGTGCTCGGCGACATCTCGCGACGCATCGTCAACGAGGTGGTGGGCGTCAACCGGGTGGTCTACGACATCTCGAGCAAGCCGCCGTCGACCATCGAGTGGGAGTGAGCCCCGCGCTCGACCGCGGGTGAGGCCGGCGCCGGCGGGCGCTCCGGCCGCGCCGGGGCTGCGGGCGCTGCGCAGGCACCGCGTCACGTTGCACACTGCCGCGCCGTGATCCGAGTGCTGGTGCTGGGCGGCGGCGCGCGCGAGCACGCCCTGGTCTGGGCCTGCCGCCAGTCGGTGCTGCCCGAGGCAGTTCTCTGCGCTCCGGGCAACGGCGGCACGGGCGCCCAGGCCGAGAACGTCGGGCTGCGCGCCGACGATGTCGACGGTATCGCGCGCCTCGTCAGCGACCGCGCCATCGAGCTCGTGGTGCTGGGTCCCGAGGCGGCGGTGGCGGCGGGCATCGCGGACCGCTGTGCCGAGCTGGGGGTCGCCTGCTTCGGGCCCACCCGCGAGGCGGGCCGGATCGAGTCGAGCAAGGCCTTTGCCAAGCAGCTCATGGACGGCGCGGGCATCCCCACGGCGCGCTGGCAGGCCGGCGGGGCCGGCGCCCGCGCCGACCTCCTCGGTTTCGTTCGCGAGCTCGGGGGCGCCGGCGTGGTCAAGGCCGACGGGCTGGCGGCGGGCAAGGGGGTCACCGTCTGCGACGACCTCGAGCAGGCCGAGCGGGCGCTCGACGCCTGCCTTCGCGACCAGCGCTTCGGCCAGTCCGGCGCCACCGTGGTCGTCGAGGAGCGACTGGTGGGGCGTGAGGTCACCGTGCTGGCGTTCTGCGACGGCGAGAACGTGCGCATGCTGCCGCCCGTCTGCGACTACAAGCGCGCGCTGGAGGGGGAGCGCGGTGAGAACACCGGCGGGATGGGCGCCTACGCCCCGCCTCTGCATCTCGACCCCCAGGAGCTGCTGGCGACCGCCCGCGCGCAGGTCATCGAGCCGGCGGTCGCCGCCCTGGCGGCCCGCGGCACTCCCTACCGGGGCTGCCTCTACGCCGGGCTCATGCTCACCGCCGGCGGGCTTCGGGTCCTGGAGTTCAACGCGCGCTTCGGCGATCCCGAGGCTCAGGTCGTCCTGCCCCTGGTCGCGGAGGACATCGTCGAGCTGATGGGCGCGTGCGCCGTCGGCAGCCTGCCCGCCGGCAACGTGCGCCTGCACGGCGGCGCCGCCGTGGGGGTGGTGCTGGCCTCCGCCGGTTACCCTGGTCCCGTGACCACCGGACACGTGATCAGCGGCCTGGACCACCGCGAGCACCACCATGGCCACGTCTTCCATGGCGGGACTGAGCGCGCCGCCGACGGCACCGTGCGCACCGCGGGTGGACGCGTGGTCACCGTGGTGGGCCGCGGCGACGATGTCGCCGAGGCGCGCCGGCGCGCCTACGGTCGCGCCGCCGACATCACCTTCGCCGGGGTCACCTCGCGCGGCGACATCGGGGTGCCGTGACTCAGCCGAACGCGCCGCGGGTCGGCATCCTCATGGGCAGCGAGAGCGACATGGCGACCATGCGGCGCTGCGCTGAGGTTCTCGACGGGTACGGCATCGCCAGCGAGCTCGCGGTGATCTCGGCGCACCGCGCCCCCGAGGTGGTGCGGGCGTACGCCATGGCCGCCCGCGACCGCGGCCTGCGCGTGCTCGTCGCCGGCGCCGGGGCCGCCGCTCATCTCCCCGGCGTGCTCGCCTCGCTGACCACCCTGCCGGTCATCGGCGTCCCCCTCGCGGGCACCCCGCTCTCGGGCTTCGACGCGCTGCTCAGCATCGTGCAGATGCCCGCCGGCATCCCGGTCGCCACCGTCGCCGTCGGAGAGATGGGGGCGCGCAACGCCGGCCACCTGGCCGCCCAGATCCTGGGGCTGAGCGACCCGGCGATCACCGCCGCCATCGACCGCACGCGCGCGGCGATGCGCGAGAAGGTCCAGCTTCCCGAGGGCGTTAGCAGGGTTCGACACCCTGCTTCGCCCGGCGCCTGAGCTGCCGGGGGACCTCTGGACCCGCCCGTACAATCGCGGCCGTGCCTCCTGTCGCCCTGGTCGAGACGGCGCTGCGTCATGGCCAGCAGACCCTTCTGGTCAGCCGCATGCGCACGCGCCACGCCCTGCCCCTGGCGAGCGCGCTGGACCGCTGCGGGCTGGCGGCCCTCGACGTGTTCGGTGGGGCCACCTTCGAGGCCCACCTGCGCTTCCTCGCCGAGGACCCCTTCGAGCGCCTGGCCGCAGTGCGCGCCGCGGCGCCGGCCACGCCGCTCCTCGGCCTGCTCCGCGGGCAGGCGCTGACCGGCCACCGGCAGATGCCCGACGACGTCGTCGACGCCTTCGTGGACGCGGCCGCCGGCGCCGGCATCGACATCTTCCGCTGCTACGACTCGCTCAACGACCCGCGCAACCTGGAGCGCACGGTCGTGGCCGTGCACGCGGCCGGGCGCCGCGCCGAGGGGGCGATGATCTACAGCGAGTCGCCGGTGCACAGCGTCGCGGGCTTCGTGGCCCTGGGCGCGCGTCTCAAGGAGCTGGGCTACGACTCGCTGTGCGTCTACGACCCCGCCGGGCTGCTCGGCGCCGGGGTCGCCGCGGCGCTCGTGGCCGGGCTCATCGAGGCCACCGGGCTGCCGGTGACGGTGCATTCGGCGGCGCTCACCGGGCTGGCGGGCATGGCCTACCTGGCGGCGCTCGACGCCGGCGCCCGCACGCTGGACGTGTGCCTGGCCCCGCTGGCCGGTGGCTCCTCGCTCTGCGCCACCGACGCCCTGGTCCACGCCCTCCAGGGGACAGGTCACGCAAGCCCCGTCGACGTCGACCGGCTCGCGGTCGCGACCGCTCTCCTCGAGGAGACCATGCGGCTCTACGCCGACGTGGGCAACCCCGCCGCCTGGCGCATCGACACCGGCGTGCTGCGCACCCAGCTTCCCCCCAACGCGGTCGAGCACCTCCTCAGCGAGCTGCGCGACCGCGACGCCCTCGATCGCCTCGCCGAGGTGCAGCGCGAGATCCCCCGGGTGCGGGTGGAGCTGGGCTACCCCCCGCTGATCACCCCCATCGCGCAGATCGTCTCCACCCAGGCGGTCTACAACGTCTGCGACGGCGAGCGCTACTCGACGATCAGCCAGGAGGTCAAGGACTACTGCCTGGGCCTCTACGGGTCGCCGCCCGGGCCCATCGACAGCGGGGTGCAGCGCATCGTCAACGGCCGCGAGGAGCCCATCACCTGCCGCCCCGCCGATCTCCTCGAAGCGGCGCTGCCCACCCTCCGCCGCGAGATGCAGCGTGAGGGCATCCCCATCCCCTCCCCGGCCGCGCTGGTGATGTATGCCCTCTTCCCCGCGGAGGCGGCGGCGCTGCTCCTCGGGGAGGCGGTGGCCGAGCGGCTCGGTGACGACCAGCCCACCCATGAGGCCGAGGCGCCGCCCATCGTGGCCGCCGGCGCGGGCGTGTCCTCCGTCGAGACTGCCTCCGACCCGGCCCC
>DATDHG010000115.1:0-2079 GCA_036521675.1 Candidatus Dormiibacterota bacterium | reverse complement strand
TGGTCATGACGCGCACCTTTCCCGGGCTCTTCGAGGGGCGTGGGGTGCGCCCGGTCCAGCACTACACCACCGCGCTCCTCGAGATGCTGCGGAGCCTCTCCCCGCGCGATCTCAAGGAGCCCACCATCGTCGTGTTGACGCCGGGGCTGTACAATAGCGCCTACTTCGAGCACGCCTTCCTCGCGCAGCAGATGGGCGTCGAGCTCGTCGAGGGGCGAGATCTCTACGTCGAGGACAGGCGCGTGTGGATGCGAACGACGCAGGGCCGCCAGCAGGTCGATGTCATCTACCGGCGCATCGACGACGACTTCCTCGACCCCGCGGTGTTCCGGGCCGACTCGACGCTGGGCGTGCCCGGCCTGCTCCACGTGTACCGCCAGGGACGGGTCGCGCTGGCCAATGCCGTGGGCACGGGGGTGGCCGACGACAAGGCCACGTACAGCTACGTGCCGGCGATGATCCGCTACTACCTCCACGAGGAGCCGCTCTTGCCGAACGTCCCCACGCACCTGGGCGCGGACGCGGACGGGCTCGCCTACATGCTCGACAACGCCGAGAAGCTCGTGATCAAGGCCGTGGGGCAGTCGGGAGGCTACGGCATGCTCATCGGCCCGGAGTCCACCGCTTTGCAGAGGGAGGCGTTCCTCGCGACCGTTCGGCGGGACCCGGCCAACTACATCGCCCAGCCCGTGGTCGCGTTGGCGCGGCACCCGTCCTTCTATGCCGACACGGGCTGCTTCGAGCCCTGCCACATCGACCTGCGCCCCTACGTGCTCGTGGGCGAGGACATCACGGTGGTGCCGGGCGGGCTCACCCGCGTGGCGCTCAAGCGCGGCTCGCTCGTGGTCAACTCCTCCCAGGGCGGGGGCTCCAAGGATACCTGGGTCCTGGGCGACGCGGGACAAGCGTAGTGCCGGGCCAACTAAGGGAATACTCGTTGGAGTCTCACTAATGACTCTCGTGAAATAGAGTGATGGTCGTCATCAGGTACGATGCCATGCTGAGGCATGGTCAAGACACGACAGGGACGCCGGGATGTGGCCGCGTTGGAAGCGCGCCGCTTCGAGGCCGCGCGGCTGTTTGCACGGGGGACCGGGCAAGCGGCCGTCATGCGCGCGCTGGGAGTGAGTCGACAGACCGCGCATCAGTGGTATCACCGGTGGCGCCGCGGGGGCCGGCAGGGGTTGAAAGCGGTGGGCCGGTTGGGTCGGAAGCCGCGGCTCGACCGGCGTCAGCTGGGCCGGGTGGAGACGGCCCTGCTCCAGGGGCCGCGGCGGCACGGCTTCGCCACCGATCTCTGGACGCTGCCGCGCGTGGCGACGGTCATCGCCCGGCTGACCGGGGTCTCCTATCATCCCGGCCACGTCTGGTACCTCTTGCGGGGGCTGCAGTGGTCACTGCAACGGCCCGCGCGGCGCGCCCGCGAGCGGGACGAGGCGGCGATTCGGCAGTGGGTCCAGCGCCGCTGGCCCGTCGTAAAAAAAACGCTCAGCGCCAGCGGGCTTGGCTCGTCTTCGAGGACGAGAGCGGCATCTCGCAGCAGCCCGTCGTCCGCCGCACGTGGGCCCCGCGCGGGCAGACCCCCGTCCTGACCCACACCGGGGCCAATTGGCAGCGCCTGTCGGTCGCCGGGGCGCTGGCGTTCCGCTGGGATGCGCGGCGCACGCGGTTCTATTTCCAGACGCGGCCGGGGAGCTACACCGACGTGGCGCTGATCGCCTTCGTGCGGCAGCTCAAGCGGCACTTTCGGGGCCGGCGCGTGTGGCTCCTCTGGGACGGGCTGGGCGCTCACAGGAGCCGAGCGATGCGGGCCTATCTGGGCCGACAGCGTGCCTGGCTGACGGTCGAACGCCTGCCCGGGTACGCACCGGAGCTGAACCCGATCGAACAGGTGTGGGGCAACGTCAAAGGTGGGGAACTGGCCAACGTCTGTGCTGCGGACCTTGCCGCGCTCCGTCACCCGGCGCACCGGGGCTTCGCGCGCATCCGGCGGCAGCCGCACCTCGCCTTCGCCTTTCTCCGCCACGCCGGCTTGACGCTCTGAGATGCTCATCAGCCTATTTAACGAGAGTCATTAGC
>DATDHG010000114.1:0-12815 GCA_036521675.1 Candidatus Dormiibacterota bacterium | reverse complement strand
CCTGCTGGAGGCGATGCCGCAGGCGACCGCGGTCGTCAACGATCTCCCGGCTGTCATCGGCGAGACGCGCGCCTCGATCGAGCGGCACGGGCTTTCCTCCGCGCGCGTGGCGTTCGCCGCGGGCGACTATCGCGACATCGCGCTGCCCGCGGGTGCCTTCGACCTCGCCGTGCTCGCCAACGTGGTGCGGAGCGAGGGCGACGCGGGGGCCCGAGCCCTGCTGCGCCGCGTGTTCGGCTGGCTGCGCCCCGGGGGCTCGGTCCTCATCGCCGACTACTTCGTCGACGAGGGCCGCGCCGAGGCCGTGGCCGCCCTGCTGCTGGGCGTCACCATGATCGCCAACACCCGCCTCGGCGCCACCTTCACCGTGAGTACGTACCGGGCCTGGCTCGAACAGGCGGGGTTCGGCGAGGTGCGGCTCCTGCAGGTGACTGCGGGAGCTGAGGTGCTCCTGGCGCGGCGCCCGCTCACGGCCGGGGACGTGTCATGACTGACCAACGACAGCGGGTCGACGTCCTCATTGCGGGCGCCACGGTGGTGACGATGAACCCCACGCGCGACGTCCTGCGTGACGGCGCGGTCGCCATCGCCGATGGCCGCATCGCAGCCGTCGGCCGCAGCGCCGAAGTGCGGGCGCGTGCCGACGCCAGAGAGACGATCGACGGCTCGCGCTTCGTGGTCACGCCGGGGCTGGTCAACACCCACATCCACATCACCGGTGAGCCGCTGACCCGTGGCTTCGTTCCCGACGACATCCCCTTCGAGGAGAACGTCTTCGCCTGGCTGTGTCCGCTCTACGCGGTCCACGAGGAGGAGGACGAGCGCATCTCCGCCCAGCTGGCGGCAGCGGAGATGCTGAAGAGCGGAACCACCACCTTTCTGGAGGCAGGCACCGTGCACTTCGTCGATGCCGTGGTGGACGGCCTCGAGGAGATCGGCATTCGCGGGCGGGTGGGTCGGTGGATCTGGGACATCCCTCCCGAACCCGCCGTGTACCGGCAGACGACCGACGAGGCGATCCACAACCTCGAAGCGGTGCTGGCCAGGCACCGCACGCGACCCCTCGGCCGCATCGAGGCGTGGTCGATGGTCGTGGGACACACGACCTGCACCGACGCCCTCTGGCGCGCCGCCAAGGAGGCTGCCGATCGCCATCACACGGGCCTCAACTTTCACATGTCCCCGGCGGCGATGGATCCCGAGGGCTTCATGGCCCAGTTCGGACAGCGGCCGATGGAGCATCTCGAGGAGCTGGGCGTGCTCGACAGCAACGTGATGATGGCTCACTGCGTCCACGTCGACGAGCACGAGCTCGACATCATGGCGGCGCACCGCTGCAACGTCGCCCACTGCCCCACGACCGCCTTGAAGGTCGCCTACGGCGTCACCCAGATCGGGCGCATGCCGGAGATGGCCGGCTCGGGCATCAACCTCTGCATCGGGACCGACGGCAACAACGCCTCCAACTACTCAGACCTCATGCGCGCCACCTACCTGGTCGCCGGGCTGTTCAAGGACGCCCGCCGCGACGCCACGATGTTCCCGGCGGAGCAGGCGTTCGAGATGGCCACCCTGGGGGGCGCTCGCGGCCTGCTCCTGCAGGACGAGATCGGGTCCATCGAGCCCGGCAAGCGCGCCGATCTCGTGCTCCACGACCGCAACCGGCCGGAATGGACGCCGCTGCACAACGTGGCCAACCAGCTCGTCTACGCCGCCGACGGCCGCAGCGTGCACACCGTGTTCGTCGACGGGCGGCGTGTGGTGGACGGGTACCGCCTCACCACCGTCGACGAGGACGAGCTGTACCGCAGCGCGCAGCGCGCGGGCGAGGCGATCACCAGGCGCTCGGGGTTGCCCCAGAAGGCCCGTTGGCCAGTGCTGTGACGACCGTGACGGATACAGTGACGACATGGAGGGTTTGCGATGTCCATCGCCGACCGTGAGCTGCTGGCCGACGGCGTGATGGCTCGGCAGCGCGAGTTGCGAGAGGAGTGCGGCGGACTGGTGCGCCCACGCCACGACTCTCCAATGCTGCAGCCGTACGAGGTTTTCGACCAGGGCCTGTTCGACCTCGAGATGGTGCGCGTCTTCGCCCGCTCCTGGATCTGGCTGGGCGACACCGAGGACCTGACGCAGCCGGGCGACTACATCACGTCAAGCATCGGCTACCAGGCGGTGATCGTGATCCGGCAGCACGACGGCGGCCTGCGCGGATTCCTGAACAACTGCCGCCACCGTGCGTCGGGCCTGGCCTTCGAACCCGCCGGGCACTGCAAGCGCAACCTCGTCTGTCCCTACCACAGCTGGGCCTACGCCATCGACGGCCGGCTCGCGTCCGTTCCCGACCGGGAGCGGATGTACGGCAAGGACTTCCACATGGACGACTACGGGCTCATCCCCATCCGCGTGGCTCTGGCATGGGACAAGTTCGTGTTCGGCTGCCTTTCGCACAAGGCCCCCACGTTCCGGGAGTGGGCGGCGCCGCACTGGGAGCGCTACGAGCGCTACGACTTCGGCTCCTTCAAGCGCTTCCACCGCGAGCTCGACGTCACCTACCCGATCAACTGGAAGGCGTTTGTCGAGAACTCCAACGACGACTACCACGTGCGCTTCGTCCACAAGCGCCTCAACAAGGTGCGCCGGATCCTCGACACCGAGGTCCGCTTCGCGGGCCGCACCACCAGTGGCTACAAGCCTTTCCGGGGCGACTTCTCCGACGGCCGCACCGATCTTCCCGACCACGACCTGCTCGGTGGCTACGCCGACTTCATCTATCCCAACCTCACGCCCCTACCCCATCCCACCGACCTGTGGATGGTGCGCGCCGACCCCATCGCCCCTGACCGCACCCGCCTCTTCTCGCGCATCTACGGGACCACCGCCGACATCGCCGTCCAGGAGGAGATGCTGCAGAGCCTCGAGATCACCAACAAGGAGGACACCGACATGGTCACCGTCCTCATGCGCAACCTGCGCTCGCCCTTCTACCGCGTCGGGCCGCCGACGTCATGGGAGGGGCGCGCCGCCCACATGATGAAGCTGGTCCGTCAGGACGTCGCCACGCCGCTGGCGCCCGACGAGTTCGACGGACCCATCGACCAATAGCCAGGGAGACACGCCATGACCTCCGCCACCCCCGCAGCCGACACCAGCTCGCGCAAGCTCACCCAGGCGCGCTGGACGCATGTCGCCATCCCCAGTATGGACATCGACCGCTCGATCGACTTCTACACGTCGCTCACCCCGCTGGTGCTCGTCGCCCGCAACCAGGACCCCTCGGGCCAGAGCGCCTGGCTCAGCAACGCCAACCAGGTCGAGACGCCCTTCGTGCTCGTGCTCGTGCAGCTTGCGGCGGAGGTCGGAGCGCAGTTCGGGATCGAGGCCGGCAAGCCGCACCGCACGCTGGGCCCCTTCTCGCACATCGGCGTCGAGCTGCCCCACCGCGAGGACGTCGACGCCGTGGCCGCCCAGGCGCGCGAGCTGGGTTGCCTGCACTGGGAGCCGATGCAGATGGCCGAGCACGTCGGGTACGTCTGCGCGGTGACCGACCCCGACGGCAACGTCATCGAGTTCTCCCACAACCAGAAGGTGTTCGAGACCATCCGCAATCTCTGGGGCGCGAAGGAAACCGCCTCGGCGTGAGCCCCACCAGGGAGCGTTCGGACACGCGCGCCGAGGTGACCCGGCGCGTGGCCCTCGCCTACGTCGCCGCGCTCAACGCTCACGATCCTGAGGCGGTGGCGGCCTGCGTCAGCGAGGACTTCGTCAACCAGCACGCGAGCAGCCTGGGCCAGGGGGTCGTGGGCCGCGCCGCGTATCGGGAGCGGCTGCCCGGCTTCCTCGCCGACTTCGAGGGCCTGCGCTACGAAGCCGAGGCGGTGATCGCCGACGGCGAGCTGGCGGCGGTGCCCTACCGCCTGACGGGCACCTGGCTCGGGGCCTCTCCGGCCCGTCACCCGATCTCCCTGCGGGGGGTCTTCCGGCTGGCCGTCCGTGACGGGTTGATCGTCGAGCGCACCGACTACTGGGACTCCGCCGACTTCCGCAGCCAGACAGGACAGACATGACCACCCAGCCCCCAGGACGCGCGGCGGCGGCGGTGTCGTCCTCTGTGGGAGCGGGCAAGCTGCGCAGGCTGCGACGCTTCCTGCCGGCCGACGGACGCACCGTCCTGGTCGCCATGGACCACGCCGCCTACATGGGAGCGGGGCCGCCCTACGGAGCCGGGCTCGAGGCGATCGCCGCGGGCCGGCCGGACGGCATCCTGGCGACGTGGCATCTGGCGCGCTCGCACGCCCACCTGTTCGCATCGTGCGGCCTGGTGGTACGGCTCGACGGCGGGATCAGCGAGCTGGGCGAGCGTGCGAGCGGTGACGTCAGCGACCTGCTCCATCGCGTGGACGAGGCGCTCACCCTGGGAGCGGACGGAGTGGTCGTGCTCGCTTTTCCGGGAGCCGCCGACGAGCACCTCTCCCTGCGGCGCCTCGCCGGCCTGGCCTCCGAATGCGAGCGCCACGGCCTGCCGGTCATGGCGGAGGTCATCCCGGGTGGCTGGGGCCAGGCGGTCCCGTGGACGGTCGAGAACGTCGCCAGGGCGGCCCGCATCGGCGCCGAGCTGGGCGCGGACGTCATCAAGACGGTCTGCCCGGGGGCGCCGGCGGAGTTCGGCGCCGTCGTGGAGGCCTGCCCCGTGCCGGTGGTCGCCCTGGGCGGCCCGCGCATGACGTCCGAGGACGACGTGGTCGCGCTCGCCCGGGGCGTGGTGGCCGCGGGTGCGGCGGGGATCGCCTTCGGTCGCAACGTGTGGGGCTCCCCCGACCCCGCCGCGCTCCTGGCCCGGCTGCACGACGCCGTCCACGACGGCTGACGCGCCGCCGCAGCGACCGCCGGGCCCGGGCTCGCCTCGATACAGTCGGGGCTGCAGTGCTGCGCTTCCTCACCAGCGGCGAGTCCCATGGACCCCAGCTGACCGTCATCATCGAGGGCCTTCCGGCCGGGCTGGCGCTAAGCGCCGCGCGCGACCTCGATGGCGACCTCCGCCGCCGGCAGTGGGGCTACGGCCGCAGCAACCGCCAGAAGCTCGAGCGGGACCGCGCGACTGTCCTCAGCGGGGTCCGCGGCGGTCGCACCCTGGGCTCACCGCTGACGCTGGTGATCCCCAACCGGGTCTGGGACGACTGGCGCCGCGTCATGCAGGTGGAGGCGCGCGGCTTCAAGCCCAAGCGGGTGACCCGCCTGCGGCCCGGCCATGCCGACCTCGCAGGGGTGTTGAAGTACGGCTTCGACGACGTCAGGAACGTGCTCGAACGCGCCAGCGCCCGCGAGACCGCAGCACGCGTCGCCGCCGGGGCGGTCGCCAAGGCGCTCCTCAAGCCCTTCGGAACCACGGTCCGCTCCTACGTCTGCCGCATCGGCGACATCGCCGTAGCCGCGCCGACCGGCGCCGTCGACTGGGAGCAGGTCGAGGCCTCGCCGGTGCGCTGTCCGGATCCGGTGACCGCTGAGCGCATGGTGGCGGCCATCGATGGCGCCCGTGATGCCGGCGACACGTTGGGGGGAACCGCCGTGGTCATCGCCTCAGGGGTGGTGCCGGGGCTGGGCTCCTACGTGCACTGGGACAGGCGCCTGGACGGACTGCTCGGGCAGGCGCTCTTCAGCATCCAGTCCGTGAAGGGCGTCGACATCGGCGCCGAGGTCGCGTCCGTGCGCGGTTCGGAGCTGCACGACTCGCCGCGCTGGTTGGAGGGTGAGGGCTTCCGGCACCTGACCAACAATCAGGGCGGCCTCACCGGCGGGGTGACCGATGGCGAGGACGTGTGGGCGCAGGTCCATTTCAAGCCCATCGCCACCATGCGCACGCCGATGCGCAGCGTGGACCTGGCCACCAAGGAGGAGACCAACGCGCACTACGAACGCAGCGATGTGTGCCACGTTCCCGCCGGCGCGGTGGTCGCCGAGGCGATGACCGCGTGGGTGCTGGCGGCTGCGCTGCTGGAGAAGTTCGGCGGCGACTCGATGGCCGACCTGCGCCGCGCGGTGTCCGGTTACACGCGGCGCATCCGGTCCGAGCGCTGAAGGGATTACCTGCTACACCTCGCCGTCCGGTCCCGGCTTGCCCTTGTACCACAGGCAGATCTGGTTGCCCCACGGGTCCATGAAGGAGGCGTGCCAACCACCCCACTCCGCCCACCACGTCTCTCCCCACAGCACGGTGGCGCCGAGGCTCTGCGCCTTGGCGATGTATTCGGCGGGGTCGCGCTCCACCTTGATGTAGGTGCGCGGCTGCAGACCCTGGCGGGGCGGGGCCGCGCTCGGGGGGTTGGGGTCGGGCGTCTGGGTGCGGGTGTTGAAGGTCCCCATGTGCAGCCAGCCTTCGCCGGGGACGAAGCGGTGGAAGTCACCCTCGGGGCGGCCCTCTGTCTGCCAGCCGAAGAGCTCCCCGTAGAAGCGGGCGGTCGCCGCCGGATCGGGCGACGGGAAGTCCACGAAGACCAGGGTGTTGGGCATGGGTCGGTCCCTCAAACAGCGCGAACGGTGACCTCGGCGTTGGTGCCGAAGATGGCCAGATGTTGCTGGGCGATGTCGCCGGCGGCGACGAAGCGGCGCAGCTGGTCGGCGTAGTCAGCGGCGCCCGCGAGGGTGGGGAGGCGGCGCATCGGGGGCCGGGGCCACGCCCCCGCTTCCCCCGCGCCGGGTCGCGGCCACCAGCCGGCGCCCGCCCCGGCCGCCAGCGCGGCCCCGTAGGAGGCCAGGTCGGGGTCCAGCGGCACCTCCACGTCGACCCCCAGGAACGCCCCCTTGATGGCGGACCACAGGTCGCTGCGCGCCGGATTCCCCGCGCACACCAGGAGATCGATGCGCGCCCCGGCGTCGCTCAACTCCGTGGCGACGTGCGCCAGCCCGCAGGCGGTGCCCTCCAGGACCGCGCGCGTGAGCTCGCCGGCGGTGGTGGCGCTGTCGATGCCGGCGAGCACCCCGCGGAGCTGCGCGTCCCACCGCGGCGCCCGCTCCCCTTCGAGGTAGGGGAGAAAGAGGAGGCCCCGGGCGCCCGGCGGCGCGCCGGTGGCGAGCGCGAGGAGGTCGTCGACCGGACGGGCGAGGAGGCCTGCGAGCCATTCCACGGCGATGCCGTGAGCGTTCACCGGGCCGCCCGCGATGGCCACCCCCCGCGCCGCGCCAGGAAACGTCCAGAGCCCAGGCGCTTCCAGCCCGATGGGGACGGCGACAGCCAGACCTCCAGTGCGGCCGCCCGGGTCCAGCGCGCGCCCGACGACGTCCATCCCGCCGGCCCAGAAAGCGAGGAAGGCGTCCTGCGCCCCGGCCACCAAAGGCGTGCCCCGGGGCAGCCCGGCCTCGCCGTGGGCGCTCCCGACCACCTCGCCAGTCTGCCGGCGAGGGCCGAAATCGTCGAGCGTGGGATCCCCCGGCCAGCGTCCCTGCACGGCCTCGGCGCCCATCGACTGGAGCAGCCAGTCCCAGAGCTGGCGGGGCGCGATGCCAGCGCCGCGCTCGGCCTCGATGACGGCGCGCTGCGCGTACTGGCGCGAGGCGTTGTCGCCGTCGTTTCCGGCGGGGTGACGGATGGTGACGGCCAGCCCCCCGTCGTCCGCGACCGTGGTCGGGCTCTGGCCTCCGATGGCGACCGCGACGGGATGGGCCGCAGCGTCGACCGAGGCCCCCAGCGCGGTCAGCGCTTCCAGGCAGGCGGTGCGCCACGCCCCGGCCTCCGCTCGGCCGGTGGGCCAGCTCTCCGCGCCGCGGTACCCGGCGCTCGCTGTGCCCAGGATGGCGCCCTCGTGGTCCAGGGCCAGCGCGCGCGCCGCGCCCGTCCCGATGTCGACCCCGACCACCGCGCCGGCCACTCAACCGCCCACGAGCACGCGGTACACGGGCGCACTCGCGGCCAGGGCCAGCGCCTCACCGACCCCGTCGAGCCCGAAGCGCGCGGTCACCAATGCGTCGAGATCAGCGGCGAGCACTCCGGAGCGGATGAGCGCGGCGGCCACGTGCCAGTCCCGCGGCTCATGGCTGTAGACCCCGACGACGGTGTGCTCGTGGTGGTGGAGCGCGTCGGGCGGCACGGAGGCGGTGAGCTCCTTGGGGAAGGCGCCGAAGAGCACGACTGTGCCGCCCTCGTCGAGCAGCTCGAGCCCGAGCTCCAGAGCGCCCGGCGCGCCGGCGGTGATGACGACAGTGTCCAGCGCATGCGCGTGCTC
This sequence comes from Candidatus Dormiibacterota bacterium, assembly GCA_036521675.1. Classification (GTDB taxonomy): domain Bacteria; phylum Chloroflexota; class Dormibacteria; order Aeolococcales; family Aeolococcaceae; genus DATDHG01. The sequence continues at coordinate 4,599 of DATDHG010000114.1, read as the reverse complement.
GGCGCGGGCCTCGTCGGGGGTGGCGGTCCAGTGCGCGCCCGCGTGCGCGGCGTCGGCACGCCGGTCGGGACTGATGTCGACGACGCCGGCCTCGACCGCTCCCTGACGGAGCATCAGGGCCAGGTGGAGGCGGCCCATGTACCCGGCGCCGATGACGCCGACCCGATCCCCGGCGCCGAAGCCGCCCAGCCGCAGTGAGTGCACCACACAGGCGACCGGCTCCCCCATCGCCGCCTGCTCGACCGTGACCTCGCCGACCTGGTACGCCTGCTCGGCGCGGACACGGACCGCATCGGCGAGCCCCGCGCCCATGGAGATGGTGCCGTCGGAGAGCGCACCTCCCTGGGGACGCCGGCAGAGCGCCGAGCGGCCGCGGCGGCATGCGCTGCAGGCGCCGCAGCGGGTGAGCAGGTCGACGGTGACCCGCTCCCCCACCCGGGGGGCGCCGGGCAGGGCGGCCACCGCTTCGCCGGCGGCCACGACGCGACCCGCCACTTCATGGCCGGGCGCGACGGGGTAGACGCGCTTCTCCCCGCTGAAGAGGCGCCGCTCCATCGTGCAGAGGCCACAGGCGCCCACCTCGACCAGCAGTTCGTCGGGCGCGAGCCGGGGCGAGGGCTCCTCGCGAAGCTCCACCTCACCGGGGGCGGTGATGACGGCGACACGCACGTCGAGATCTCCGCGTTGGTCTGACAATCAGTCAGGCCGATGGTAGCAGCGGCCACGGATGAGGCACCTCGATCCCCGCCCGGCGGCGCAGCGCCTCCGCCAGCCCGGTGGCCTCCGCGCGCAGCCCGGCCTCGTCCACCGTGACGCAGCGGCCTCCCCGCACCACCTGGCGCCCGGCGATGAAGACGTCGCGCACGCAGTGCCCGTCCGCCGACCAGACCAGCTGCAGTCCGACATCCCCGCGCGGGGTCCACTGCGGACCGGTGGCGTCCAGGACCACGATGTCGGCCTGCTTGCCCGCCTCGAGAGAGCCGATGCGGCCGTCCATGCGCAGCGCGCGCGCTCCCGCGATGGTGGCCAGCTCGAACGCTTGATGCGCGGTCATCGCGGTCGCGTCGAGGGCGGCGTCCTTGGCCAGTCCGGCGGCCAGCGCGGCGGCGCGCAGGACGTCGAGCTGGTCGCCGGCGTTCGATGCGTCACAACCCAGGGCCACGCGCCCACCGCGGCGCACGATCTCCGCGTGCCGTCCGGCGTGGCTGACCCCCTGCCCCAGCCGCAGGTACGCCCACGGGCAGTAGGCCACCGCGGTGTCGGTGCGCAGCAGCGCGTCGACCTCAGCGCTGTCGAGCCAGACGCCGTGGGCGAGCAGGAGATGGGGTCCGAGGACGCCGAGGCGCTCCAGGTGGAGGAGCGGCCGCTGCCCGGTCCGTTCGAGGTAGACCTCGGGGTCGGATGACGTCGGGGACATGTGCATGGTCAGCCCCGTGCCGGCCGCGCGGGCAAGGTCGGCGGCCTCGGTGAGCAGGCGGTCCGAGGCCAGGCCGTGGCCGACCAGGGTGACCCAGCCCTCGACCAGGCCGCCGCTCGGGAAACGGTCGAGAACCGCACGCTGACGTCCGATGACCTCGCCGGCCGGCGCCGCGAAGGGGCCCTCCTCGATGTCCCACCCCCACGTCCCGACCGTGCCCCGCAGCCCGACGCGCGCCATCGCCTCGCCGACCTCGACGGGATGTGCCACCGTCCCCGCCTCGACGACGGTGGTGACGCCGAGGCGAACGCTCTCCACCGCGGCCAGGGTGGCGGAGACCTCGTCATCACGGGCCGAGTGGGCGCCGTGGAGCGGCACTGACCACTGGAAGATCGAGGCCCCGGGCGGCAGGTCGTCGGGGATGCAGCTCCGCGCCAGCGGGTCGCCGGTCAGGTGCTGGTGAGCGTTGACCATCCCGGGAATGACCACGCAGTCGCGGGCGTCGAGCTCGGGCACGCCGGGGTGCAGCGCGCGCAGTCGGGAGGTGGCGCCGACGCCCGCGATGCGGTCACCGGCGACCGCAACGCACCCTCCCTGCAGCACCTCGCGGCGCGGGTTCATGGTGACGACGTCGCCGCCGCTGATGAGGAGGTCGGCGCTCGCCATGGTCAGACCACCGTGTGGCAGAGTTGGGCCAGATGGTGGACGCGCCCCCTCGCATCGACCCGGGATGGATCGACGCCGATCCCTACCCGCAGATCATCGGCGGCGAGGAACGCCGGGACGGCACCGCTATGCCGATCGTCGACCCGTCCACCGAGGAGCCGGTGGCGACCTGGCTCGAGGCCAGCGCGGCCGAGGTCGAGGCGGCGCTCGCCGCCGCCCGCCGCTCCGCCGACAGCGGGGAATGGCGGCGCATGCCGCCGGCTCGCCGTGCCGAGGTCCTGGAGGTCGTGGCGGCGCGCATCCGTGCCGAGGCGCCGCGCCTGGCCGCCCTGGAGGCGCTGGACACGGGCAAGGCGGTGACCGGCGCCCTCGTCTACGACGTGCACGAGGCCGCCACCGCGTTCGCCCACGCCGCCGGGATGGCGCGCGACCTGCACGGCGACGTGCGTCGCTCCTCGTTCCCGCCGCAGCTGCTCCCCGGCGGCGGTCCCGACGTGCTCACCATGCGGCTGCGCGAGGCCGCGGGCGTGGTGGTGGAGCTGCTGCCCTGGAATGGGCCATTGATGACCGGAAGTCAACGCCTGGCGGCGGCCCTGGCGGCCGGCTGCTCGGTGATTGTGAAAGCGCCGCGCGAAGCGGTGATCAGCGCCGTGCAGCTGGTGCGCATCCTGGTCGCCGCTGGGCTCCCACCCGGGGTCGTGAATCTCGTGCTGGGGCGCGGCGAAATCGTCGGGGAGCGGCTCGTCACCGACCCCCGCGTCGACCTGGTCAGCCTGACGGGGAGCGTGGCGACGGGCCAGCGCGTCATGGAGCTCGCCGCACGCAACCTCACCGCCGTCAACCTCGAGCTCGGCGGCAAGTCGCCCGTGATCATCTTCGCGGACGCAGACCTCGACCAGGCGGTGCCGTGGGCGATGATGGCGGCGTTCGTCAACATGGGCGAGGTCTGCGTCGCGGGCAGCCGGGTGCTCGTCGAGCGCGCGGTGTACGACGATGTCGTTCAGGGCATCGCTGGCGCCGCGGCCGGACTGCCGATCGGCGACGCCCTGGATCCCGCCAGCTTCATCGGACCGCTGATCACGCGCGCGCACGCCGAGAAGGTGCGCGGCTACGTGAGCAGGGCACTCGAGGGTGGCGACGCCACACTGGTCGGCGGCGGCACGCTTCCCGAGGGCGCGCGCGCCACCTTCGTCGCCCCCACCGTGCTCGGCGACGTGCGCCCCGGCTCCGAGCTCGAGCAACAGGAGGTCTTCGGCCCGGTGCTCGCAGCTCTGCCCTTCATCGACGAGGTCGAGGCCCTGCGCCTGGCGAATGGGACCCGCTATGGCCTCAACGCCACCGTGTTCACCCGCGACATCGAGCGCGCTTTCCGCGTGACCGATGCCCTGGATGTGGGCGAGGTGAACATCAACTGCCACTTCGCGCCCGACATGAACGGCGGCCGGGGCGAGCCGCGCCGCATGAGCGGACTCTCGCGCACCGGGGTGGAGGCCTACACCACGCTGCGCGCGGTGAACCTGCAGGTGCGCGCCTAGGCGGGACGCGGCGTCACCGCTCACATCACGCGCCGGATCAGGCGCTCGTGCCATACCGCGGGCGCGGGCGCGGCGCGGTAGCCGGAGTCGGGGAGGTCGACCACCGTGCCCGGTGGAATGATGCTGTCGATGCAGTCGAGAACCGAGTCCTCGAGCCGGACGTCCGCAGCGCTGAGCTGCTCGTTGAGCTGGTCGAGCGTGCGGGGGCCGAGCAGGGCCGAGCTGACCGCCGGGTGGGCGGTGACGAATCCCAGCGCGAGGTGGAGCAGCGGCATACCCGCCTCGGCGGCCAGCTCTGCGAGCTGCTCCACAGCGTCGAGCTTGCGCCGGTTCTGGGGCAGCGCGGGATCGAATCGCTCCGGGTAGTGCTCGGTTCGCCCGGTGGCCGTCAGCGGGCGGTCGCGCCGAATGCGGCCGCTCAGCCAGCCACCGTTGAGCGGGCTGTACGTGATGACGCCCAATCCGTGGCGGCGGCAGGTGGGGAGGACGGCGGTCTCAACGCCACGCACGAAGATCGAGTACGGGGGCTGCGCCGACGCAATCCGCTCGCGGCCCCTGCGCTCGGCGGTCCAGAGGGCTTCCACCAGCTCCTCGGCCTGGAAGTTCGAGGTCCCGATGCAGCGCACCTTGCCCTGATGGACAAGGTCGGAGAGTGCTCCCAGGGTATCGTCGATGGCGGTGTCCGGATCGGGCTGGTGGAGCTGGTACAGGTCGATCCAGTCCGTCTGCAGGCGGGCCAGGCTCTCCTCGCAGGCGCGCATGATCCATCGCCGGGAGTTGCCGCGACGGTTGACGTCGTCGCCCATGGGACCGTGCACCTTGGTGGCCAGGATGACCTGGTCTCTGCGGCCCTTGAGCGCCCTCCCGACGAGGCTCTCCGACTCGCCGCCGGCATAGACGTCCGCGGTGTCGACGAGGTTGATGCCGGCGTCGAGGGCGGTGTTGACCATGCGCAGGCACTCCGCGTCATCACGGTTGCCC
>DATDHG010000113.1:0-3279 GCA_036521675.1 Candidatus Dormiibacterota bacterium | reverse complement strand
GGCTGCGAGGCCCCACCGAGGGGCGAGAATCGGCGCATCATGGCCACCCCGACCCGCGCCGAGTGTGTCGCCCTCGACGCCGCCGATACGCTCGGTCACCTGCGCGGCGCGTTCGAGCTCCCCCCGGATGTGGTCTATCTCGACGGGAACTCGCTGGGCCCACCCCCTGTGCTCGCCCGCACACGGGTCGAGGACCTGCTCCGCAGGGAATGGGGCGAGGGGCTGGTGCGCAGCTGGAACGACGCCGGCTGGATCGACGCGCCGCGTCGCGTCGGCGAGAAGATCGCGCGGCTGATCGGCGCGGCGCCGGGCGAGGTGATCGTGGCGGACAGCACCAGCGTGAGCATCTTCAAGCTGCTGGCCGCGGCCCTCGAGCTGCGCCCCGGCCGGCGGGTGATCCTCATGCGCGAGGCCGATTTCCCCACCGACGGTTACATCGCGCAGGGGCTGGCCGCCATGACGGGGGCGGAGCTGCGGCGCACCGGCGTCGCCGGCCTCGAGAACGCGCTGGACAGCGACGTCGCCGTGTTGTGCGTCACCCACGTCGACTACCGGACCGGGGAGATGCTCGACATGCCGGGTCTCACCGCCGCCGCCCAGCGCGCCGGCGCTCTGGCGATGTGGGACCTTTGCCACAGTGCCGGAGCGGTCCCGCTCGACCTCGGTGCGGCCGGGGTCGACCTCGCGGTCGGGTGCGGCTACAAGTACCTCAACGGCGGACCCGGCGCGCCCGCGTTCTGCATGGTGGCGACCCGCCACCACGACCGCCTGCGGCAGCCGTTGTGGGGGTGGATGGGGCATGCGTCGCCGTTCGCGTTCGAGGCCGACCACCGCCCCGCGGTGGGAACGGCTCGGCTGCTCTCGGGAACCCCGCCGATCCTCGCCATCGCCGCGCTCGAGGCGGGGGTCGACACCTGGGCGGAGGTCGACATGACCGCGGTGCGGGCCAAGTCGCTGGCCCTGGCGGAGCTGTGCATGGCGCTCGTCGACGTCCGCTGCGCGGGCCTGGGCGTCGAGGTGGTCACCCCGCGAGCGCCGGCGCGCCGCGGTTCGCAGGTGTCGCTGCGCTTCGCCGACGCCTACCCGCTGGGCCGCGCGCTCATCGCCCGCGGCGTCATCGTCGACTTCCGGCCGCCCGACATCCTGCGCGTGGGTCTGACCCCGCTGTACCTGCGTTTCGTCGACGTCTTCGATGCCGTCGAGGTGCTTGCTGAGGTGCTTGTCACCGAGGCCTGGCGCCAACCCGAATACGCCGTCCGCGCGGCGGTGACGTGAGGCTGCTCTACCCCTCGCCCTACCGCGAGCTGGCTGTGGCTGGGCCACTGCCCGTGCGCCGGGTCCGCTACGGCCCCGCGTCCGATCAGTGGGTGGAGCTGCGCGTGCCACGGGACGCTGCATCGCCGCCTCCCGTGGTGGTCCTGGTCCACGGAGGTTTCTGGAAGCGCAGCTGGCATGCCGACCTGATGAACGCGCTCGCCGTCTGGCTGGCGCACCGGGGGCTGGCGAGCTGGAACGTGGAGTACCGGCGGGTGGGGGTGCGCGGCGGCGACGCCGCCGCCTGCGTCGCCGACGTCATCGCCGCGGTCGACAGCCTGCGCGCTGCCACGGCCGGCGCGCCAATCGATGCTGCGCGCATGGTCCTGGTCGGCCACTCGGCCGGCGGCCACCTCGCGCTGCTGGCCGCACGCCGTGCCGTCGCCCGACCCCGGGGCGTGGTCGGCCTCGCCGCCGTGTCCGACCTGGTCGCGGCCGCGGACGCCAGGCTCGGAGACGGCGCCGCCCAGGCGCTGCTCGGCGGAGAGCCCGCGGAGCTGGCCGATCGATACCGCGAGGCCTCACCGATCGAGCAGCTGCCGCTGGGCGTGCCCCAGCTCGTGGTGCACGGCGTCCGCGACCAGGCCGTGCCGGTGTCCATGTCCAGCCTCTACGCGCAGCGGGCGCGGGCGGCGGGGGACGACGTGGAGCTCGCCGTGCTTGCAGCCACCGGCCACGCCGAGCTGATCGACCCGGCGTCGCCCTGCTGGCCGGAGCGGATCCTGCCCTGGATCCGGGATCACCTCAGGTGAGCAGCGGGCGTCCCCGCAGTGCCAGGCGCTCGGCCACGCGGGGGAGAGGACCGAGCGGCCACAGCCGGGCCTCCTGGCAGCGGAGGTGGCGGACCACCGTGCCGTTGAAGCGGGTCTTGAACTCGTAGTACCCGAACCCCGGCAGGCCCGGATCCTCGTGGTTCGGCACTCCCCACATGTCGTAGACGGTGCATCCGAGCGCGCTCCCCCAGCGGATGGCGGCCCACTGCACCGCATAGGCTGGATGCACCCGCCCGCCCAACCGGTTGCCGCCGTAGAGGTAGATCAGCCGCGACCCGCAGGCGACGGCGATCATTCCGGCCAGCAGCTCGCCGTCGAGCCGGGCCAGAAGGACGGCGACCGGGCAGCTCCCGCTGACGGCGGCGACCAGGTCCTGGTAGTAGCCCGCCTCGCGAGGGATGAAGCCGTTGCGCCGTCCCGACTCCGCGAGCAGCGGGTAGAAGCGCAGCGCCGCCCGGGCATCGGTGGCCACCTCGACCTCGACCCCGGCACGCTCGCACTGACGGATCGCCCGCCTCGTGGAGGCCTTGAGGCGGCCGAGCACGGCGTCGGCGCCGCCGGCCAGGTCGACGAGGTACGTCTTGCGGTGCTGGACGTCGTACCAGCTGGCGCGCAGGCCGGCGGCGCGTACGATGGCCGCCGCGGCCGGGTCGTCCGCACGCCATTCCGGATCGAGCTTGAGGAGGAGGGCCCGCTGCTCGCGGGCCACGTCCACCGCCGCCTGGATGAGCGCCAGCGCCGCGCCCGCGTCGGCGGCGGTGTCGGCGATGAGCGGACCGCGCGGCGCGTAGGCGAACGCCACCCCGGTGCGCCCGCGACGCACCTGGACCCAGATGCTCCCCGTCACCTCCCCGCCGGCGCGCAGCGCGAGCAGGCGGTGGGCCGACCAGCCGCCCCGGCGGCGTAGCTCGCCCCAGCCCCAGGTGGAGAGCAGGCTGCCGCTGCGGGCCGACAGCGCAAAGGCGTCCCAGCGGGCGCGGTCGGCATCGGCCGCGGGGCGGACGCTGACGGTGGCGCTGGACACGGCCGCCGATTGTGAGGGTCCGGCCGGGGGGTCGCGGCGGGGACCGCGACGCCCGCCGCGAGCAGGGGCGCGGGTGCGGGAGGAACGCCGGCTGGGCTTGCCGCGTTCCAGCCCATCGATGAAGGCTGCCGCCTATCCTGATCCTTCCGTGGAGGACACCGCCGCCGC
>DATDHG010000112.1:0-2674 GCA_036521675.1 Candidatus Dormiibacterota bacterium | reverse complement strand
GGTGAAGATCGCCTGATGCTCGACGGCGAGAACTGTGTTCAGCGCGGTGACCGGCGCCACGCTCGGAAAGGGCGTTGCCTGGGCCGACTTGCCCGCGAAGCCTGTATCGCTGGGCTTGGGGTCCTCACAGCCGGCCAGGAGCGTCGCGCCGGCGGCCACAGCGGCCATGCCGAGGAAGCTGCGCCGGTTGCGGACGGTCGCTGCAACAGTGTCGCCCATGTCCTCGTCCGGGGCCGGCACACGCCGTGGCGCGCCGGCCGATGCCAGGGCGCGCTGAAGGCGCCGCTGCGGGATGATATTCCGCGCCGTTCGGGAGCCGCCACCGGCGCAGGCGCCGCCGCGCAGCCCGACCGCCGGCCCGGCAGGGTGATGATCCGCGCCCGCATCGAGCCCGTATGAGCCAGGGTGGAGAGCGGCAGAGGCCGGCAACGGTGACCATCTCCGATGAGGGTGTCCTTGACCTGCTCGCACGCCACGCTCCCGAGGGCATCGAGGTGCTGTACGACCGCTATGGGCGGCTTGCCTATTCGTTGGCCCTGCGCATCCTCGGCGACGAGGGCGCGGCCGAGGACGTGGTCCAGGAGTCCTTTCTGGCCATCTGGCGGCGGTCGGCCACCTACCGGCCGGAGCGGGGCAGCCTGCGCACCTGGGCGTGCTCCATCGTCCACCATCGCGCCGTCGACCGCCTCCGCGGCCGCAGCGGGCGGGCCCGCCAGGATCTCCCGCTGCAGGCGGCGCCCGCCGAGTCGAACCTCTCCGACACCTGGGAGGCGGTGGCCGCCGAGCTGGAGCGCGACGACATCCGCACCGCCCTCGACCGCCTGCCCGCCGAGCAGCGCCAGACCATCGAACTGGCCTACTTCGGCGGGTATACGCAATCGGAGATCGCCGCGCTCATGAAGGTGCCTCTGGGGACCGTCAAGGGCCGCACGCGGATTGCGCTGGGCAAGCTGCGCGACGCTCTGGCCGGGCACCGCACCGCCGGATGGAGCCCGTCATGAACTGCCACGACGCCGAGCTCCTGCTCGCCGCGCTGGCCGTGGACGGCGCCGACGAGACCGACCTGAGCGCGCTCCGCCGTCATCTCCGCGACTGCGCGGCCTGTCGTGACGCCGCCGCCGGGCTGCAGCGCGCCGCCGACCTGCTCCCCCTCAGCGTCGACCTCGTCGAACCGCCGCCCGAGCTGCGCAGCCGGCTGCTCAGCCTGGTCCACGCGGAGGCGGCGGGCGCGACGGCACCCGTGGCGTCGATCCCGTGGTGGCGGCGCGCCTGGGCGCGGATCCCCGCCGCCCGCGCCCTCACCCTCGGGGGCGCGCTGGCCGCCGCGGTCGCAGTGGTGCTGGCGGTCGCCTGGGGGACCGGCTGGCACCAGGGAGGGAACGCGGGCGCCGTCAGCGCCTTTGCGGTCCACGGCTGCGGGCTGACCGCTCAGCCCAACGCATGCGCCACCCTGACCGTGCAGCCCTCGGCCAGCAATCCTCCGCTCGGCCGCGGGGATCTGACCGTGGCCGGGCTGGCGCCGATCCCCGCCGTCGATGGGCGCCCCACCGGCGTCTACGAGGTCTGGCTGATCACATCCGACCACCACGCCGAACCAGCGGCGTTCCTCACCCTGCAGCCCGATGGCCACACCTGGGCCGCCACCATGCCCATGGACCTCTCCCGGCACGTGGCCCTGGCCATGACCGAGGAGCCCTACCCCTCGGGAAGCGCCACCCCCACCGGGGCCCAGGTCTTCCAGCTCACCATGCCGGCGGCGCCTCGGCCCCTCTAGCAGGGTGTTGAACGGGGCCCGGGCAGGCTTGGTGGGGTTCGACTAGCATCGCAAAGGTGGAGGAGCGCCTCTTCACCGTCGCCGAAGCGGATGCCCTGCTCGACCGCCTGCGCCCGCTCTGCGAGCGCGCCCGTGAGCTCGCCGCCCGGCTGCACGGGCGCGAGGCGGCCCAGGCGCTGGCTGCGATCCGTGGAGGCAACGGCGGGGGACGGCACGCCACCGGGGTCGTTGATGACGCCGGGGAGTTGCGCCGCACGGCCGAGGCGATCACCGAGCTGGGGGTGGTGCTCCGCGACCCCGCCACCGGGCTGCTCGACTTCCCGGCCGCGCGCTCGGGGCAGCCCATCTTCCTCTGCTGGCGGTTGGGCGAAGTGCGGGTCGCGTGGTGGCATGACCGGGAGACGGGCTTCGCGGGGCGCCGGCCGCTCGACTGAGGGCGCGGGTGAGTTCAGCCGGGCAGCTCGCACGCCAGCAGGTCGTCGATGGTCTCGCGCCGGCGCACCAGCCTGGCTCGGCCGCCGGCCACGAAGAGCACCGCCGGGCGCAGCGCCGCGTTGTAGTTGGACGACATGGAGAGGGTGTAGGCCCCCGCGGCCGGGAGGGCGACGAGGTCACCCGGCTCGAGACGCGGCAGCCTGGCCGCCTCGACCAGGATGTCGGTGCTTTCGCAGTAACGGCCAGCCAAGGCCACAACCTCCGACCCAGCGCCGGCCGGCTCGATCACGGCGAGGGGCTGGTAGACAGCCCCGTAGAGCTTGGGGCGGAGGTTGTCGGCCATGCCTCCGTCGACGGCCACGTAGGTGCGCACTCCGGGGATCTCCTTGCGGGCGCCCACGGTGTAGACGGCCAGTCCAGCCGGCCCCACCACGCTGCGCCCCGGCTCCACGACGAGCGCGGGCA
>DATDHG010000111.1:0-3919 GCA_036521675.1 Candidatus Dormiibacterota bacterium | reverse complement strand
GGCTGCGCAGCCGCTGGGGGGTGATCACGAGCTTGTTGGGGCGCTTGCCGTGGAGCGTCTCATCGAGCCGCCGGCCGGCCTGGTCCGGAGGCATCGGGGCGAGGAAGCTGGCGGAGCGCGCGGGCCGGCGCGCCAGCCGCGAGGTCCCGTCTGCGGCCTTGATGATGCTGCTCACCGCCGTGTCTCCTTTAGTTCGACCTGCTCGCCACTCATTGTCGCGCGGGCTCGCCGGCCTGCGATCAGGAGAGTACCCGGGCGCGCTCGGTCAGTAACTCTGCGACCTGCACGGCATTGAGCGCGGCGCCCTTGCGCAGGTTGTCGCAGCTCCAGAAGAAGGCGAGGGCCCCGGCCTGGCCGAGGTCGCTGCGCACCCGGCCCACCAGCACCTCATCCCCGCCCGCCGCCTGCCGGGGGGTCGGATAGCGCTGGTTGGCCGCATCGTCGACCACGCGGATGCCGGGGGCGCGCGCGAACAGCTCACGGGCGCGCTCGGGGGATACGGGCTCCTCCAGCTCCACCCAGACGGCGGCGCTGTGAGCGACCGGCACGGGGACGCGCACGGTGGTGACGCTCAGCGCCAGGTCGAGCCGCCCCAGCACCCGGCGGGTCTCGGCGACCACCTTGCGCTCCTCATCGGTGTCGTCCCCCTCCATCGCCCAGCCCCCGGGGACGACGTTGCCGTGGAGGACGTGGGGGTAGACCGACGCGCCTGGCTCCTCCCCCGCGGCGCTGGCCCGCTCCTGCTCGATCAGCTCGGCGAGCAGGGCCCGGCCCGCCCCGCTGGCCGCCTGATAGGTGGCCACGGTCACATGCCGCAGGCCGTGGGCGCGCTGTAGCGGCGCCAGGGTGACGCTCAGCGGCGTGGCCACGCAGTTGGGGTTGGCGACGATGCCGCGGTGGCCCTGCAGAGCGTCGGGGTTCACCTCGGGGACCACCAGGGGGACGGCGGGGTCGGCGCGGTAGGCGGAGGACTTGTCGATCGCCACGCCGCCGGCGGCGGCGACCTCGGGAGCGAGCTCGCGTGCAGTCCCGGCACCGGCGGCGAGGAAGCACATGTCCACGCCTTTGAGCGCCTCGGGGGTCGCCTCGGCCACGCGGAGCGACGCCCCGCGAAAGGTCACCTCGATCCCCGCGCTGCGCGCGCTCGCCAGCGGGGTCAGGATGGCCACCGGGAAGCCGCGCTCCTCGAGGATGCGCAGCAGGGTGCCGCCGGCGGCGCCCGTGGCCCCGACGACGGCGACCCGCAGGCCCTCGTCCCGGCCGCTCACGGCAGCGGCTGCGGTCCGGCCGCGTAGACGGTGGCCGGATCGGGGAGGCCGAGCACCGCCTCCAGGCTGTCGAAGAAACGGTGCGTCTCCGCGACCCGGCGGGCGGCCAGGAGCACCCCGGGGGCGAAGGCTGCGCGCGAGGTGGTGCGATGGCTGAGCGTCAGGGTCTGCCCCAGGGCGCCGAGCACCACGGCCTGGTCGGCGACCACGCCGTCGAGACGCAGGCTGTGAACTCCGATGCCCCCCAGGGTCCCGCCGCGGGTGCCGGCCAGGGGCGCAGTCTGCGCATCCTGGTGGGCGAAAGCCCGGCCGGCGCGGGCGGCCAGCATGCGCTCGGCGGTGCGCAGCGCCGTCCCGCTGGGCGCATCCGCCTTGGCCGGGTTGTGAGTCTCGATGATCTCCGCATGCTCGAAGTGGGGCGCACCCAGCTCCGAGAACCACATGAGCAGCGCAGCGCCGAGCGCGAAGTTGGCGGCCACGCAACCGCCCGTCCCGGCGCGCCCGCAAGCTTCCCGAATCCGGTCGACCCCGGCCGCCCCCAGGCCGGTGGTGCCCACGATGGGCGCCACACCGGCCTCGACGGCGATCAGCGCATTGCGCAGCCCCGCCGCCGGGGTCGTGAAATCGATGAGCAGCTGGGCGCCGAAGTCGACGATGGCCCCGGTGAGATCGTCATCGACGTCAACCTCGGCGACACATGTGAAGCCAGGGTCGGCGTGGACGGCGGCGACGATCTCGCGCCCCACCCGGCCGCGGGCGCCGCTCACCGCCACCCGCAGCACGGGGCTGTCGCTCATCGGCTCACACGGGCTCGCCCTGACCACCGTTGCTCGCCACCGTCTGGGCGGCGGTGAGCTCCTCGATAGCCTGGCGGCGCGACAGGTTCACACGTCCCTTGTCGTCGATCTCGGTGACCTTGACCATGATCTCGTCGCCAATGTTGACCACGTCCTCCACCTTGGCGACCCGGTGGTCGGCGAGCTGGCTGATGTGCACCAGCCCATCCTTCTTGGGCAGGATCTCCACGAAGGCGCCGAAGTTCATGATGCGGACCACCTTCCCCTTGTAGATCTTGCCAACCTCGACATCTTCTGTGAGGTCGCGGATCATGGCGATGGCCTGCTGCATGGCGGCGCCGTCGTTGCTCGCGATGCTGACCCGGCCGTCGTCCTCGATGTCGATCTGGCAGCCGGTCTCCTCGACGATCTTGCGGATCATCTTGCCCCCGGGGCCGATGACGTCGCGGATCTTGTCGGGGTTGATCTGGATGGTCTCGATGCGGGGTGCCCACATCGACATCTCCGAGCGCGGGCCGGGGAGGACTGTGGCCATCCGGTCGAGGATGTGCAGCCGGCCGGCATGGGCCTGCGCCAAGGCCCGCTCCAGCAGGTCCCACTGCAGGCCCTTGATCTTCATGTCCATCTGCAGGGCGGTGATGCCGCGCGTGGTGCCGGCGACCTTGAAGTCCATGTCGCCGAGCGCGTCCTCCATGCCCTGGATGTCGCTGAGGATGGCGGCGCGGCCGGTGGCGTCATCACTGATCAGGCCCATGGCGATGCCCGCCACCGGCGCATCGAGCGGCACGCCCGCATCCATGAGCGCCAGCGTCGAGCCGCACACCGAGGCCATCGACGTGGAGCCGTTGCTGCTCAGGATCTCGGTCACGATGCGCACCACATACGGGAAGGCCTCGTCGTCGGGCATCACGTTGTGGACGGCGCGCTCCGCCAGCGCCCCATGGCCGATCTCGCGACGGCCCGGAGACCGCAGGGGCCGCGCCTCGCCGACACTGAAGGGCGGGAAGTTGTAGTGGTGCATGAAGCGCTTCCACTCCTCCAGCCCCAGGCCATCGAGCTTCTGCTGGTCCTGGCCAGAACCGAGGGTGACGATGGACAGGGCCTGGGTCTGGCCACGGGTGAAGATGGCGCTGCCGTGGGTGCGCGGCAGGACGCCGACCTGGCTCCAGATGGTGCGGATCTCCTCGGGGCGGCGGCCGTCGGGGCGGATGCCCTCGTCCAGGATGGCCGTGCGGACCGCCTTCTTGAGCTCGGCGTCGAAGGCCTTGGCGATGTCGGCGCCCCGGTCACCGAAGCGCTCGGCGAGCTGGTTGCGCACGTCGGTCTTGAGCGCGTCGATCTGGGCTTCGCGGGTGGCCTTGTCGGCGTTGCGGGCAGCGCTGCCGATGCGGCCGGCGACGAGCTGACCGACCGCCTCGACGACTCCTGGGTCGGGCGCGGCCGACGGGTAGGACTGAGTGGGCTTGCCGATCGCGGCGACGATGCCGCGCTGGAACTCGACCTGGCGGCGGATCTCCGCGTGGGCGAACCGCAGCGCCTCCAGCATGGTCGCCTCGGGGACCTGCCGGGCCCCGGCCTCGACCATCGAGATCGAGTCGTACGTGCCCGCCACGACCAGGTCGAGCTCGGACTCGACCAGCTGCGTGAGCCGGGGATACAGCACCAGCTCACCGCCGATCATGCCGACGCGCACGCAGCCCACCGGGCCGGCGTGGGGGATGTCGCTGATGGCCAGCGCCAGGGACGCGCCCAGCACCGCCAGGGTCGTGGGATCGGTGTCCTGGTCGGCGCTGAGGACGGTGGCGACCACCTGGACGTCGTTGCGGAAGTCCTTGGGGAAGAGCGGCCGCATCG
>DATDHG010000110.1:0-1957 GCA_036521675.1 Candidatus Dormiibacterota bacterium | reverse complement strand
AAAGTCGCCGAAATCGCTGCAGGACGACACCTCCAGCCAGCGCTCCATGGCGGGGGCCCAGACCTCGAGATCGTATTGCTTGGCCTGGGTGAAACCGGTGTCACCGTCGCAGAGCAGGAGCACGCGATAGCGCAGGCCCAGGGCCTGGAGCAGGGCCTCGGCGTCGGCGACCAGGCGCTCCAGCTCAGCCTGGCTCTGCTCCGGCTCCACGATGCGGACAAGCTCGACCTTCTCGAACTGGTGGAGCCGGATGAAGCCGCGGGTGTCCTTGCCCGCCGAGCCCGCCTCGCGGCGAAAGCACTGCGTGTGGGCGACATGGCGGATCGGCAGCGAGCCCGGCTCGAGGATCTCCTCGCGGTAGAGGTTGGTGACGGGGACCTCGGCGGTCGGGATGAGGAAGAGATCATCGTCGGTGCGGAAGGCGTCGTCCTCGAACTGGGGCAGCTGACCGGGGCCCACCATGCACTCGCGGCGCACCAGGTGGGGCGGCGCGACCTCCACGTCGCCATGGCGCAGCGCGGTGTCCAGGAAGAACCCCACCAGGGCGCGCTGCAGGCGGGCCCCGTCACCACGCAGCACCATGAAGCGCGCTCCGCTCAGCTTGGCGGCGCCGGCGCTGTCGAAGATGCCCAGGTCCTCACCGATGTCCCAGTGGGCCCGGGGTGCGAAGCCGAACGCCGGGATCGCCCCCCACTCCCGGACGGTGACCGAGTCCTCGGGTCCGGCGCCGTGGGGCACCGTCGGATGGGGCGGATTGGGCACCTGGAGGAGGCGTTCGTCGCGTTCGGATTCCAGTCGGGACACCTCGGCCTCGAGGTCCTGGATGCGCTGCTTGACAGCCGCCAGCCGGACCCGCTCGGCGTCGTCGGGGCGACCGCTGATGGCGCGGGTGGCGGCCCGCTGCTCGGCGCGGCGCGCCTCCATCTCGGTGCGCAGCTCCCGTGCCGAGGCGTCGAGCGCGAGGATCTCGTCGACGGGAGCGTCCATGCCCTTGCGGCGAGCGCCCTCGCGGAACACCTCGGGCTCGTCGCGAAGGCGCTGCAGGGGAATCACGAACGCCGCAGCCTACCCGAGCCGCACGGTGACCAGCGCTCGCGGTCCCGCTGCGAGTCCGCGCTCACCGCCCCGGCTGGGGGCGCATCGTGGGGAAGAGGAGCACGTCGCGAATGGCGGCGCTGTCGGTCAGCAGCATCACGAGCCGGTCGATCCCCAGCCCCAGCCCCCCGGCCGGGGGCATGCCCGTCTCGATGGCGATCAGGAAGTCCTCGTCGAAACGCAGCGCCTCCTCGTCCCCCGCCGCCCGACGCTCGCGCTGCTCCTCGAAGCGCTGGCGCTGGTCGACGGGATCGTTGAGCTCGCTGAAGGCGTTGGCCAGCTCCCGGCCGGCGACGATGAGCTCGAAGCGCTCGACGAAGCGACCGTCGTCGCGACGCCGGCGCGCCAGCGGTGACACCTCCGCGGGATAGTCGAGCACGAAGGTGGGATCGAAGAGGGTGCCCTCGACGGCCCGCTCGTAGATCTCGAGCAGGATGGCGCCGGGACCCAGCCCCGGACGCAGCTCCAGGCCCAGGCGGCGCGCCTGCGCGGCCAGGGCGCCCTCATCCCAGGCGCGCAGGGGGTCGAAGTCGCAGCGCTCGGCCACCAGGTCGACCATGCGGGCGGTGCGGAAAGGCGGGGTGAGGTCGAGCGGGCGGCCCCCATAGGTACGCCGCAAGGGGTTCCCACCGGACGGGTCGGCTTCCGGCTCGGCGGCGCTCGGCGCGCCGGCCGCCCTGGCGGCGTCGACGATGATCGCCTCGGTGAGCTCGCGCATCGAGCCGTAGTCGCCGTACGCCTCGTAGGCCTCGAGCATGGTGAACTCGGGGTTGTGCCGCGGCGATAGACCCTCGTTGCGGAACACCCGGCCGATCTCGAAGACGCGCCGGTAGCCGCCGACCAGCAGGCGCTTGAGATGCAG
>DATDHG010000109.1:0-1732 GCA_036521675.1 Candidatus Dormiibacterota bacterium | reverse complement strand
CCTCCCGTGGCGCCCGCGCCGGCCGCTCCGCCCGCCGCTCTGCCCGCGCCGCCGCCTGCCCGCAGCGCGGCGGCCGAGAGCGGCGAAGCAGCCCAGCTGGACGACGCAGAGGCGCCCGATCCCGTCGGCGCGTGGCTGCTGGGGGCGGGAGTCGCCGTCCTGATCGTGATCTCAGCCATCGTGGTCTACCTGCTGTTCCTGCACCGCTAGGGGCCGGCCGGGAGCGGCCCGGCTGAGCCCAGAAGCCGCTCGGTCAGGGCCAGCTCTGATCTCCTGAGCGGCCCCGACAGCGGTGCCAGACGCGCGCCCGGACGGACTCTTCGCTCCCCCGATGCGGCAGAGTGATAGGCATGGCGGTCACCATGGCGTGCCTCTCCGGGAAGGGAGGGGTCGGCAAAACCACCACCACCATCAACCTCGCCGCCGCGCTCGCCGAGGAGGGCCGGCGCGTGCTGGCCATCGACTGCGACCCGCAGTCGAACCTCACCTCCGGACTGGGCTTCAACCGCGAAGAGGTCACCTGCACGATCGGCGACGTGCTCACCGGGCGGGCCTCATCGGCGGTGGACGCCATCGTGGCATCGCGCTGGCAGGACCTCTGGATCATCCCTGCCAACCCCGCGCTCGCCGGCCTCGAGGTGGAGCTGCACAGCGTGGAAAATCGCGACCTGCTGCTCCGCAACGCGACGTCCAGCTCCAAGCTGCAGCACGCCTTCGAGTACATCCTCTTCGACCCGCCGCCGAGCCTGGGCTTTCTGACCACCAGTGTCCTGGCGGCGATCAACCAGGTCGTGGTGCCGCTGCAGATGTCCGGCTACGCGATCCTGGGCCTCCAGGACGTGCTCAGAACCGTGCAGCGCGTGCGCCGGCAGATCAATCCTGACCTGCGCGTGCTGGGTGTGGTCCCCACCTTCGTCGACATGCACACCGGCTTCAGCCGCGACATTCTCGACGGCATCCGCACGATCCCCAACCTGCGCGTGTTCGATGCGGTGATCAAGCAGACGGTCAAGCTCCAGGAGACGTCGCTCGCCGGGGTGCCGGTGACCGCGTACGCGCCCGCCTCGGAGGCCGCGCGGGCCTATCGCAAGCTGGCTCACGAGATCATCGCCGTCACCTGACCAACGCTCTGATGGCCGCCAACGGCGGCGCGACGGGTGCAGGCGGCCCGCCACCGCCCGTTGTGCCCACCCCCCTCGGGGCGCCTCAGGTCGGCTTCCCCCTACCGGAGCGCCCCATCGGGTAGGGATGCTAGTCCGCCCTCGATCTCAGCCGAACAAGACTCGGTGAGGGTTTGTAAAGATCCTGAGGGCCCGGCTAGGCCGTGCCCGACTCCCAGCTGGCCAGGTAGGCCTGCTGCTCCTCGGTGAGCACGTCGATGCCCACCCCCATGCTGCGCAGCTTGAGGGCGGCGATCGCCTCGTCGATCTCCGTGGGGACGTCGTAGACCTGCGGGGTGAGCGAGGCGTGGTTGCGGGCCACGTATTCCGCGCACAGCGCCTGGTTGGCGAAGCTCATGTCCATGACCGCGGCGGGGTGGCCCTCGGCGGCGGCGAGGTTGAGCAGGCGCCCCTGGGCCAGGAGATGGAGAGTGCGGCCGTCGATGAGGCGGTAGGCGTCGACGAACGGGCGCACCGATTTGACGCTCTCGGCCAGGTCGTCGAGCGCTGAGAGGTTGATCTCATCGTTGAAATGGCCGCTGTTGGCCAGAATGACGCCGTCCTTGAAGGCG
>DATDHG010000108.1:0-4481 GCA_036521675.1 Candidatus Dormiibacterota bacterium | reverse complement strand
CTCGCCGCGGAGATCCGGAGCCCGATCGAGCAGATGCTCGCGCTGGTTATCCAGGGATTCGAAGGTACGGGACGCTCGCATCGTGGGGAACCGTTCGTCGCGACGGTGCCTGGTGTTGCCGGACGCGCCTTTTGATCGCGTGAGCGTCGCTGGTCGTGATCGTGGGGGGGTGGCACGACCAAACGACCAAAGGTCGCGCCCGGGGTCGTGTAGAGGCGCGGTCAGGCCCGCCAGCGGAGCTGGCGGGCGAGGGGCGATGGTGGGGTTGTCGCCGGGTTTGGCAGCGCCGGTGTCAAGGGCGCTGCGGTACTCGCTCGGCTGGCGCCTCGCTGCGTGTCCTCGCGTCCCTCACGGGACGGGCTGCGCCCGCCCTTGACACCGGCTTTGGCGGCTCAGACGGTGTGGTTGGTTGCGGCCCAGATCTCAGCGGGACGGCCAGCGGTGTGTTGGCGGCGGCGTTGTGCCCGGCCGGCGTGGGCGAGCGCGGCGAGCGCGGTGTCGACGCGGGCGGCGGGCTGGTTGCGGCTGAACAGGTCGCGCAGCTGGGTTCGGGTGAGCCCATCCGCGCTGGCGGCGAGGGCGGTATGGATCTGTTCGGCGAGCGGGTCGCCGGTGGCGCCCCCGGTCGCCCAGGTGGCCGACCGGGCGGCGTAGTCCCACAGGGCGAGCCCGGAGCGCAGATGCGCGCAGCGGATGCTGCGCTGGCCGTCGATGAGCGTATAGAGCATGGCGAGGCGAAGCACGTGGGCTTCGGCTCGGGCGCACAGGGCGCCGGCGATCCCATCGTCGGGCTGGTGGGCGAGCCGGGTGTAGATGTCGCGCCATTCCATGGAGGCGGCGATGTCGAGGGTGACCTGTCCGGCGCGGCGGGCGGCGGCCAGGTCTGCGCCGAGCCGCTCGGTGATGCCGGTGCCCGCCAGCGGGTCGGCGTGTCCGCCGTCGGGGAGGAGCCGCTGGCGGCGGCAGGCGACGAAGATGAAGCGGTTCAAGAACCCGTTGGCTGCCTCGACGGCGCTCATGTGGTGGGCGAGTTCGGCGCCGGTGATGTGGCCGATCACGGTGATGGGCGCGGCCGACGCGCGGGCGGGGGCGGTGCGGGTGAGCAGGGCGAGGGGCCGGCCGTCCCAGGCGGCGCGCAGCACCGGGGAGAGGGTGTTGATGTCACGCCCGGTGGCTTTGAGGACGGTGACGAACTCGGGTTCGACGACCAGCAGGCGAGGATCGGCGACGCCGGGGTCGGTCCCGTCGGGGTCGCGGGCCGCCCAGATCAGGCCCTCCCCGGTGGACAGCCCGGTGCGGGTGCGCCCCGCCAGGCTGGGGTCGGCGCGGTGCAGGACGCGGGTCACGTGATCCCAGGAAGAGCCTTTGCGGGCGCGGGCGGTGTCGCCGACGAGCACGACGAACTCGTTGGGGTGATGGCGGGTGGCCTCGATCTGCAGCCACGCTCCTCTTCCGATGATCGCGCCGGCGCCGACCAGCAACTGGGCCAAGATGGCGACCGGGTCGGCTTCGGTGTGCGGGGCGATCGTCTCGGCGATCACCCCGGCCGTGCCCGACCACGCTTCGGGTGCGGGCGGGTCCGGCCAGCCCGGCGGCGCAGCGAGCGTCGCCTCGTGTGCCGAGGCGGTGGCCGGCTCATTCACCGTTGACCTCGACGACGGCCATCTTGGCGGCCGCCTCGTCCACAATCGCCTTGTCCGCGGCGAACGTCGCGACGAGAGCTTGGATGGCCAGGTTGTTGACCGCCCGGGGCAGACCCCGCGACGCGTGGTGGATGACCGCCACCGCATCGTCGGAGAACAGCGGGTCGGCGCGCCCAACATGGCTGAGGTGATGGCGGACATAGGCGAGCGTCTCGGCCAGGTCCATCCCATCGAGGTGGACCCGCAGCGTGATCCGCTGATCGAGTGCGGCCATCGTCGTTTGTTGCAGGCGGCGTCGCAGGGTCGGCTGGCCGATCAGGACCACACACGCAGGCGAGCGGCAATCGAGCTCTTGATTGGTGAGCATGCGCACGTCCTCGAGCTGGTCGTGGTCCAGCAGGTGGCTCTCATCGATCGCGAGCAGCACCCGCCGTCCCCGCTCGGCCTCCGCGGCGGCGAGCGCGTCGGCCGCCTGGGGGACGAGCGCGGCGCGGTGAAAACGGGGCTTGCCGCCGAGCGCGGCGACCACCAGCGAGAGGATCCCCCGGCCGCCCACGATCGGATTCGCGCAGTAGATCACCTGGTGGCGGGACGGCTCCAGAGCGGCCACCGTCGCCCGCAGGGCCACCGTCTTGCCGGCGCCGACCTCACCGCACAAGGTGGCCAGGCCCCGCTCGGCGACACACCACGACAAGCGGGCGACCGCCTCGGCGTGCGCGGTGGAGCGGAACAGCGCGCCGGGCGCCAGGTCCCGCCCGAACGGCATCTTGGTGAACCCATAGAAACTGCACAACCGATCCACGCTCACTGGCTCGTCTCCTTCTGTTCGTCGATGTCGTGTTGGTCGTCGCTGGCATCAGCGCCGCGGCTGTCGTCGCTGCCGTCGTCGTGGCCGATGCCCGCGTAGGCGATCCGGCGCGCCTGTTCGGCCGCGACCCGGGCGGCGACCAGGCCCAGATAGTCGATCCCCGACGCCCTGGGGGCCGGCGCCGCCTCGGCTCGGGCGGCGGGGTGGGTGTGGCGGCGGATGACCCGAGGCACCGCTTTGCCCATCGGGCGGCCCTGATAGCGCACCTCGATCTCGGCCAGGTCGAAGGGGTCGTACACGAGCTCCACGCGTGTCCCCGCCAGCGCCGGGTCGACCTCGTAGTGGTTCCCGAACATCGCCACCGACGCGGTCCGCCGGTCCACCGTGCGCGACGCCGACCACAAGAACGCCTCGCGCAGCTCGGCCGGCGACGGGCGCCGCAACGCCCGGCCTCGCATCACCCGCGCCAGCGGTGTCTCGCCCGTCTCAGAGTGGGAGGCGCGGTGATAGACACCCTCCAGCCAGGCGCCGAACAGTTCGTTGAGCTCCGCCAGGTCCTTGGCCCCACCGCGTGCCTCGAGCTCCACCAAGAACTGGGTGCGGACGGTGCGGAAAAATCGTTCCACCTTGCCCCGCGACGACGGCTGGCCCGGTCGGCTGTGGACGATGGCGATCTTGAGCATCGCCAGCGTCCGGTTGAACGGGGCCGACGTGAACGCCGAGCCGTTGTCAACAAAGCAGCGCTCCGGCACCCCATGGACCTCCAGACCGCGCCGCAACGCCGCCTCCAAGCGCACCGTGTCCTCCGCCGAGCCCCACCGCCAGCCCGGCACCGAACGGCTCCAGTCGTCCACGAACGCGCACAGCACCGCACGCCGCCCCGCCACCTTCGGGCCGTGCAGCCCATCACCGGTCCACAGCTGACCGAACTCGGCCGCCTCGAACCGCCCATACACCCGCGGCGGCCCCGCCTCCGGAAAGGCAGGCAACCCGAGCCGGGCGAAATGGCGTTGCAACGTGCGGGCCGACACCACCCCCACCCCCGCCACGTCCAAGTCCCGGGCGACCTGGGCGGCCGTGCGCCGGGGCGCCTCCCGCTTCAACACCGCCGCCGCGTCCAAGATCTCCACCGGGGTGCGCGTCGGCTGGGCCCGCACCACCGGCACCAGCGCGGCGAACCCGCCCGCCCGCCACGCCCGCAGCCACCGCCGCAACGTCGGCGCTGACACCTCCACCCGCCGCCCGTCCGGCCCCAGATGATCCAGCTCCACCAACGATCGCACCAGCGCGCCGCGTTCGCCCGCCGACAGCTCCGGGTCCGCCAGCGGACGGATCAGCGAATAGCGGAACAACGCCACGGCCTGGCGGCGCTCCTCGATGTCCACCTGCGGCTCCCTTCGTCCCCCGAAGCGGGGTCACCGCAAGGGTGAGGCTTTCAGCCCGGCGGCGGGAGATCGCAGTTGGTGTTGGCCAGCAGCAGCCCGCCCGACGCGCCCGCCACGAACCCCCACAGCGGCGCCGGGCCGAACCTGCGGGCGGCGGCCGCGCCAGCCACCCCGATCGCCTCCAGCGCGTCAGCCGCCGGCGACCCGCGCGCCTCGACCGCCCCCAACGAGGCGTCCAGATCGTGCGCCAACACGGTGAACGCCGCCCGGATCTGCTCGGCTCGCGCCTCGAACCTGGCCCACCAGCGTCGAGCCGTGACCGGATACACCCCCGCCCCCTCGGCGACCTTCGCCCTGCTCTTGTGCTCCACGAACCGGGCGTGCAACGCCTCGCCGATCACCTCCGCCAGATCCCGGCGACGCAACAACGCCAGCGTCGGCAACAACACGTGCGTCACCAGGCACGACGCGCAGCGGGAACGGCGCGGCCGCAGCACCACCTCCCGGCCCCGGTCCCGGAGGCGCCTCAGCCGGGCGAACCCCCACGGGCGCAGCCGACCCACCCCGCAGGCCACGCAGCCATAGCCACCCGCCGACAACGTCGCTTCCACCTCACCCGGGTCTGGCCCTACCATCAACACGCGA
>DATDHG010000107.1:0-8810 GCA_036521675.1 Candidatus Dormiibacterota bacterium | reverse complement strand
TGGAGGGACTCGAACCCCCGCTCCCGGCTCCGGAGGCCGGTGCTCTATCCAACTGAGCTACAGGCGCACGCCCGGCGCGGGGCGGGGGCCGCGCGCCAGGCCCATTCTACGCGTGGCCCCCGGGCGGCTCAGCGGGCGGCGTGGCGCCCCAGGAAGTCACGCAGGGCGGCGTTGACGGGCTGCGGGTGGGTGAGGTTGGCGGCGTGCCCGGCGCCGGGGATGGGCAGCAGCCGCGCGCAGCCCGGCAGGCCATGCG
The DNA here is from genome assembly GCA_036521675.1 of Candidatus Dormiibacterota bacterium. Lineage (GTDB taxonomy): Bacteria > Chloroflexota > Dormibacteria > Aeolococcales > Aeolococcaceae > DATDHG01. The sequence continues at coordinate 8,554 of DATDHG010000107.1, read as the reverse complement.
CCAGCTGCTGGGCCAGCTCCATGGAGATCGCCGCATCGTCCTCGCCGTGGATCACCAGCGCGGGGCACGAGATCTCCTGGAGCCGTGCGGTGATGTCCTCGCGAGCGCCGAGCACGTCGATGAGCAGGGGCAGCCGTCCGGGCGGCGCTTCGCGCCAACGCGCCATCCAGTGGGCGGTGATCTCCGAGGCCGGGCCGATGATGATGGCCGCGGCCATCTGGGCGACCTCATCGACGAGCCCGTGGGCCTCGCCGATCTCCGCGGCCGCCCGGTAGCCTGTCAGCGCCTCCGGGTCCTCGGCGCCCGCCTGGGAGTCGATGAGGACCAGCGCCGCCACGCGCTCCGGGTGCCGCAGCGCCGCACGCAGGGAGATGAAGCCACCCTGCGACATGCCCACGAAAACGGCCCGGTCGACCTCGAGATGATCGAGCAGCCCGACGGCGTCGTCGGCCGAATCCCAGTAGGTGAAAAGCGCTGTTGCAGGCCCGGTGGCACCGTGGCCGCGCTGGTCCCAGCGGATGCAGCGATAGTCCGGCGTGAGCGCCACCACCTGCGGATCGAACATCGTCCGGTCCATGAAGATGCCGTGCGAAAAGACCAGTGCCGGTCGGTGGCCGCCGCTGTCCTCATAGCCGATGCGCTGCCCGTTGACCTCGGCCTGGGCGACGGCCATGGACAGTCCTCCAGTCGAGAGTCATCGGGGCGGGTCAACCGCGCGGCGGCGCGCCGCACCCATGGCGGAGGCCCGCCGGCGCGTCGGCTCGCTGGACCCTACTCGATGTCGTCCTCGACGGTCAGCATGAGGCTGTCCTGGATGTCATAGAGGGCGTCCATCCACTCCACGATGCGGACCTCCTCGGCCGGCCGGACCGCCAGGGGGTGGCGCTCCGCCACGACGATGCGCGAGGCGCGCACGCGCAGCCCCGGCGGCACGGCGACCTCCTCGGCAAGGTTCAGCATCTCGAACTCGTTGAGCAACTCGTCGATCTGCTGAATCTTGTGGCGCCGGGCATAGCGCTCCAAGCGCTCCCGCTCATGGCGCTCCGAGAGCACCTCGATCTCGAGGCAGGTCTCCTGGATCATCCGTCCCTTTCCTGTGCCGTGGATGATGTTGTGGCGGCCACGGAATGACGCACACCTACTGATCCGCAGTCCCGCATGCTATGACCGATCCCCTGATGCGTCAAGAGGAGATCCGGGGAAGCGTGGGTGGGCGTCGCCATCCGCGTGCCGCGCTGCGGCACAACTCGTGCCGGTGACCCGGTGAGGGGGCCCGGCGCCGCAGCGGCCTTCGACGCGGCTGACCCTGCGCTGCTCCAGGCCGGCAGACAGGCTTTCGCGGGCTTCCGGCTGCAGCTGGTGGCCCGGACCCCGAGCACCCAGGAGCTCGCGCTCAGGGCGGCACGGGCGGGGGCGGTGCCCGGATGGTGCGCGGTGGCGGAGGAGCAGACCGCCGGTCGCGGGCGGCAGGGGCGGACCTGGTCGGCGCCTCCCCGGGCGGCGCTGCTCGTCTCCATGCTGGTGCCGGCCCTCGGGATCCCGGGTTGGCCGGCCCTCGCGGCCGGGCTGGCCGTCATCGAGGCCATCGACGCGAGCGTCGGGAGCCGGCGCCTGGAGCTGGGAGTGAAATGGCCCAACGACGTTCTGGCCGGCGGAGCGGCCGGAGGCAAGCTGGCGGGGGTGCTGATCGAGACCGCCGTGACGCGGCCGGGAGCTGACGGCCTGGTGCTGGGAGTGGGGATCAACGTGAGCGTCAGCGCCTTTCCCCGGGGCGTGTCGGGGGCGAGCCTCCACCGCCTCGTCGACCCCGACCCGCCGCCGCGCCGTGAGGCCCTGCTCGCCGCGCTGCTGACCACCACCGCACGGTGGTGGGGTGAGCTAGCCGCGGCGGGGCCCGCGGTCGTGGCCGCGGCCTGGCGCGAGCGGGCGCTGGGCCTGGACGGACGGGTGCTCGCGCAGACGCCGCGGGGCCCGGTGGAGGGGGTCGCGCGCGGACTCGACGGAGACGGAGCCCTGCTCGTCGAGACAGCGCATGGCCTGACCCGGCTCCTTGCCGGGGACGTCCACCTGCTTGCCGGCCTGGGCCGCGACAGCCCCGTCTGAACGCGGGCTCTCAGCGCGTCGAGAGGGTGGCCGGGAAGCGCGGTTGGCTACCCGACCGTCACTGTGCCCGTCATGCCGGCGTGGAGGGTGCACTGATACTTGTACGTCCCCGCGGCGCTGAACTTGAAGAGCGCCTTGTCACCCCCCGACATGTTCCCGTTGCTGGCGGCGCCCGCGTCAAAGGTCACGTTGTGGACGATCGAGCCCGTGTTGTCAAACTCGACGACATCGCCGACCTTGACGCTGATCGTGTTCGGCTCGAATTTCAGGGCGTCCGTCTGGGCCACCTTGGTGGCCGGGGTGCCGGTGTCCACCAGGGCAACGCCGCTCGAGCTGGTGCCGCCGCCGCCACCACCGCCGCCAGTGCCCTGATCGGGCGGGGGTCCGTTGCCGCAGCCGCTGAGCAGCACCAGCGCGCTGGTGGCCAGGCCGGCAAGGGCGACTTTGAGCTTCATGAAACCGCGTCCTCCATGCACCCGGTGGAGTGGCCGCCGCCACGCGGGCCCGGGCACCGGTTGCTGATCTGGCCGAATGTTAGGGCAATCAGCCCAATGCACGACCCCGGGAATCGCGCGCAGCAGTTCACCGCGCCACGCCGAGTCCGATCTCGACCTCGTCCGCCGCCGGATCGCCGAACATCCGCAGGAAGATCACCGAGATGGCCGCGAAATAGATGAGGTTGCCAAGCCCCAGCATGATGACGCCCGCGACCGCCTGGTCGCCCGTGGGCGACATCCCCCACAGCCGCGGCGCCGCTGCGTAGAACGGGTACAGAGCGTGGGGTGACATGGCGAACACGAAGCCGAGAACCGTGGGTGGAACGCCCGCGAGCACGAGCATCACGATCTTCTGGAACGACCCCACCGGGATGGTTTCGGGGCCGCGAATGGGGTCGACGACAGGCCACCAGAAGATCACCCCCACGAGCACGAACGTCACGTGCTCGAAGATGTGCAAAGGGTCGTTGGTGAGCGTGGTGTTGTAGAGCTGGGGGATGTGCCAGGTCAGCAGCACCGCGTTGAAGATGATCAGGGCCGGCCAGGGTCGGGTGATCGCGGTCCACAACGCCCGCAGCCGGGGGTGGAGGCCGCGGGGGAAAGGCCGCATGCCCACGATGCCAAGCAGCGCCAGAGGCGGCGCGATCATCATGAGCATGAGGTGCTGCACCATGTGCAGTGAGAGCAGGTACGCATCACCACCGCGGTCGATGGGCGACTGCAGCGCGACCAGCGCGCTGAGCAGTCCCAGCGCGAAGAGCCAGGGGCGCCAGCGCGCCGAAGGCAGCCACGGGGAGACGTCGTCCCGGGCCGACAGCAAACCCTGGCGGTACGCGGCGCCATAGAGAGCTGCGAGGGCCAGGAGGCCGGCGATCACCGTGGGATCGAAGTTCCAGTCGGTCGGCCCGAGGGAGGCGGCGCTCACGGGATTGGGGCGTCGCGCTGCGACCGGCTAGTCCGGCAGATCCTCGAACTCGCGACGCGCCGCCCGGTACCAGCCGACCAGGAGGGCGATCGTGAGCACGAGACCGATGATCCAGACCGCGGGCGTGATGTAGAAGCCGGTGAGCACCATGGTCAGCGTCACCGCCAGGCCGATGGGGATCCAGCTGTTGGGCGGCATGTGGATGGCGTCGTGGCCGTGGGACGCGGCGGGCTCCTCGGCCGGGTCGGTGGTCGTGGTCGTTTCGGTGGTCATCAACTGCTGCCCACAGTGTTGAGGTAGATCGTCGCCCACACGAAGGTGAGGCCGAGCATGAACAGGAGCAGGGCGAAGAGCGTGATCCCCAACCGCATGTTCTTGCGAGCCAGCTTTTTGTCCATCATGACGGAAACCTCCGCAGGCGTTCTAGGTGGTGATGCCGATGACGCGGTCCGCCGCCATGGTGGCGAAGAGCAGGGCCAGGTAGAGGAGCGAGTAGTGGAAGAGCCAGGCGGCGGCGGCAGCGGTGCGCGTGCGGCTCAGCCGCACCGCCCCGGCGACGAAGACCGCGTTGAGGATGGTGGCGCCGATGATGTATGTCCAGCCGAAGCTGTGCGCAAGCACGGGCAGGATGGTGACGATCACCATGATGACCGTGTACTGCAGGATGGCCGTACGGGTCCGCGCCATCCCCTCCACCACCGGCAGCATCGGCACTCCGGCGCGGCGATAGTCGCTGCGCATGAGCAACGCCAGCGCCCAGAAATGCGGCGGCGTCCAGAAGAAGATCACCGCGAAAAGGTAGATGGCGGTGAGGTCGAGGTGGCCGGTCACCGCCGCCCAACCCACCAGCGGAGGCATCGCTCCTGCCGCGCCGCCGATCACGATGTTCTGCGCGCTGGTGCGCTTCAGCCACATCGTGTAGACGCCCACGTAGAAGAGCAGCGCCGCGATGGCCAGCGCGGCGCTGAGCAGGTTGACTGTGACCGTCAGCAGCAGGAAGGCGGCCACCCCCTGGGCGATGCCGAAGCTCAACGCCCGCGCCGGGGTGATCCGCCCGCTGGGGATGGGTCGCGCGCACGTGCGCGTCATGGTGCGGTCGATGTCGCGGTCGAACCACATGTTGATGGTGTTGGCGCCCCCCGCCGCCAGGGCTCCGCCCGCCAGCGTGAGGCACACCGTGAGCGTGCGGGGCCACCCGCCGGCCGCCATCACCATGGCGGCCAGGGCGGTGAACTCGAGCAGCACGATGATGCGCGGCTTGGTCAGGGCCAGGTAGTCGGCGAACCGCCCCCGCAGTGGCTCACGCCCGGCCGTCCCGCGCCGCTCGACGGCGTCGGTGGGAGCCGGGAGGGCGACGGTGGTCATGAAGCCGTCCCGGTGGCGACCGGTTGCTTCCGTGTGCCGGCCGGCCGGCGCCCGGCCGCGGCGGCCGGACCGATCGCGCTGTCGAGCGCGAGCATGCCCGGGCGGACCAGCAGCGCCAGGAGGATGACCGCCGCCCACAGCGCACTGCCCAGGGCCTCATGGATGCTGCGGGCCGCGGTGGGCAGCCGCGACTCCACCAGCACTGCCCCGGCCACGACCTGGGCCACCAGCAGCGCGGCGGCGACCGCGCCCGCAACCCGGATGCCGCGGTGGGGGCGGAACGCCCGGGCCACGCCCATGACCGCGAGCGCGATGAGCACCCCCACCGCCCCCGCGATGGACCGGTGCAGCAGGTTGTATGCCGCGAGCTGGTTGCCGTCGAGCTGGATCCCGTTGCCGCACAGCGGCCAGCCGTCACAGGCATACCCGGCGCCCCTGGCCACCACCAGAGCGCCACTGATGACCAGAACGTAGGTGCCGGCCGCGGCGACGGCGGCCAGGCGCGCGGCTCGGCGCCGCCGCGGGTCGGCGGCGGCACCGCGGGGGCGGACACGGCCCCCGTTGAACGCCAGGATGCAGAGCAACACCGCACACCCGAGGAGCAGCTCGGCGTTGGCGAGGTGGGTCATCACCACGTCGGGCGGCAGCAGGTTGTACACGGTCACCGCGCCCAGGATCACCTGGGCGACCAGGAAGATGCAGAAGCACGTGGTGGTCCAGGCGACCGCCGGCAGGTGCCGGTATCGACCCCAGGCCACCACCAGCAGCACCAAGGCCAGGGTGGAGACCGTCGCCGCCAGCCAGCGATGGCTGAACTCGATGACCGCTTCGCGCTGCAGGGGTGGGAGCAGTCCGCCCTGACAGTAGGGCCAGTCGTTGCGCCCCCCGGCGCTGCCGCAGCCCAGCCCGCTCCCGCTCACGCGCACCACGCCCCCGGCGACGATGAGCAGATACGTGCTCACCGCCGTCGCGATGACCAGGGTGCGAAAGCCGCGTCCGGGCAAGCGCTCGCTGGCGGCGAAACCGCCGCGGACGGTGCGCAGGAGCGGGTGCGTGGCCACCATGACGCGGGCGGGATCAGGCCGTGCCGCCGGCCGATGCCGTGCCCGCACCGGCCGCGGTGATGGCCTCGCGCTGGGCGGCGCGGCGGGCATCCCGGACCGGCCGCCGCGAGTGCACCTCGGGGATCTCATCGAAGTTGTACGCCGGCGGCGGCGACGTGGTCGCCCACTCCAGGGTGTCGCCGTGCCAGGGGTCGTTGGGGGCGTTGCGCGGGCTGCGCAGCGAGACCACGAAGTTGATCAGGAAAATGGTGATCGAGATTGCGATGAGGAAGGCCCCCGCCGTCGACAGCGAGTTCCAGTCACCCCAGCCTTCCTTGTACTGGTAGGTGGAGATGCGCCGGGGCATGCCCAGCATGCCGAGGATGTGCATGGGCATGAAGGCCAGGTTCATGCCGATGAGCATCAGCCAGAAATGCAGCTTGCCCAGGCGCTCGTCGAGGAAGCGCCCGGTCATCTTGGGGAACCAGTAGTAGATGCCGGCGAAGACGCCGAACACCGAGCCGCCGAAGAGAACGTAGTGGATGTGGCCCACCACCCAGTAGGTGCCGTGGAGCGAGTAGTCCACGGCCAGGCTGCCCAGGTAGACGCCGTCGACACCGCCGATCAGGAAGAGCAGGAGGAAGCCCACGGCGAAGAGCATGGGCGTGTCGAAGCGGATCGAGCCCCCGTAGAGGGTGGCCGTCCAGTTGAAGATCTTCACGCCCGTGGGCACGCCGATGATCATGGTCGTGGCGCTGAAGAAGGTCTGCACGGGGGCGGGCAGGCCGGTGACGAACATGTGGTGCACGAACACGATGAACCCGAGCACGGCGATCGCCGACATGGAGTAGGCCATGGCCCGGTACCCGAAGATCGGTTTGCGCGCAAAGACCGGGATCACCTCGGAGACGATCCCGAAGGCGGGCAGGACCATTATGTACACGGCCGGGTGGCTGTAGAACCAGAACATCAGCTGGTAGAGCAGCGCATTGCCCCCGCCCATGTTGACCGTGAAGAAGTGCGCGCCCCAGTTGCGGTCGAGGAGCACCATGAGCAGGGCGCCGGCCAGGAAGGGCGAGGCCAGCACCACCAGCGCGCTCGTCACCTCCATCGCCCACACGAACAGCGGCAGCCTGAAGAAGCTCATGCCCGGCGCGCGCATGTTGTGGATGGTGGCCAGGAAGTTGATGCCGCCGAGCATGGAACTGATGCCCAGCAGGTGCAGGCCGATGATCCAGAGGTCCTGCCCCACCTGGGGGCTGTAGGCCTTCTCGGTGAGCGGCACGTAGCCGGTCCAACCGGCCGCGCCCGTGCCGCCGAACAGGAAGCCCGAGTACATCACCGCCCCGCCCGCCGGGATGAGCCAGAAGCTCAGTGCGTTGACGCGCGGGAAGGCCATGTCGCGGGCCCCGATCATCAGGGGCAGGACGTAATTGCCGAAGCCGGCCAGAACCGGGATGATCCAGAGGAAGATCATCGTGGTGCCGTGCATGGTGAAGACCTGGTTGTACTGGTCGGGCGTGAGGAAGCGGTTCTGCGGCTCCGCCAGCTGGATGCGGACCAGCAGCGCCATGATCCCGCCCACGATGAAGAAGAAGAAGGTGGTGAACAGGTACATGATGGCGATCTTCTTGTGGTCGACGGTGGTCAACCACGAGAGCACGCCCCGCTGCTTGTCCCATCGCGAGGTGGCGTAGCGGCGCCGCGGCAGGACCGCCGGCGCCTCCATCACAGCCATCAGGACGTCCCTCCGGGAGGTGGCGGGAACACGCACGCGGCAACCTTCACCGAGGAGGTCTTGCCCGCCTTCTTGTCGTTCACCCACTGGAAGTAGTCGGTCTCCGACTTGGCGTCGATGCACACCAGCATCCGGTAGTGGCCCTCGCCGCAGAGCTCGGTGCAGGCGCCGTGGTAGAGACCGGGCTGGTCGACCTGGAACCACATCTCGTTGGTCTGCCCAGGGATGGCGTTGACCTGGCCGGCCAGCGAGGGGATGAAGAAGGAGTGGTTGACGTCGGTGGAGACCAGCTTCAGCTGGATGGGATGCCCGGCGGGGACGACCAGGGTGGTCGACGTGGGGATGGACCTGTCGATCGGGATGTACGTGACGCCCCCGGCGGCGGTGCGGTGCAGGGGCGGGCAGTCGGGGGTGGCGACGTAGATGTACGACCAGTCGAAACGCTCCCCCTGCACGCACACGTTGATCGCGGTCGCCCTCTGGTCGGCGGCGATGTTGTTGATGAAGCCCATGTTGACGAACGTCACGAGGAACAGGCTGATGAGGATGGCGAAGGGCACCAGCGTCCAGGCGAGCTCGAGCCGGTTGTTGCCGTGGATCTGGCGGGGCTCCTCGTCGTCGGACTTGCGACGAAAGCGCAGCGCGCAATAGATGATGCTCAGCGACACCCCCACGAACACCACCACCGACACCCAGAAGATGGGCCAGAAAACGGACAGGATGCGGTCGGCGACCGGGCCCGCGGGGTGGAGCAGCGACTTCTGGAAGTAGGTCGACTGGCTGTCGTCGGCCAGGTAGCTCACCGTCGCTCAGTCCTCGTGGGGTGGGATCGCAACGCTCGCTGTGGCGGCGGCAGGGAACCGGGCCGGCCCGGGGCGCACCG
>DATDHG010000106.1:0-14795 GCA_036521675.1 Candidatus Dormiibacterota bacterium | reverse complement strand
GGCGAATGCGCGTCGATCCCCGTGGACGCGCAGGGCAGGCTGCTCCCGGCCACGACCCGGACGCAGGCCGCCGCCGGCGGTCCCTCCAGCACCGTTCCGACCCAGGATCAGCAGCACTGCGGCTTCGTCGTCGACGAGCTGTATTTCACCGTCGACGCGGCGAACGACCTGCATCAGCCGGCGGTGCCCTACTTCGACCCCGAGCCGCCGCTGACCAAGCTCCTGATGGCCCCGGCGATCAACTGGCTCGGGTTCGGCACGTGGTCGTGGCGGATCACTGCGACGATCTGTGGGAGCCTCTTCGTGGGGCTGATCTACCTGATCGCTCGCCGGCTGCGCGAGGAGCGTTTCTTCGCGGTGGCGGCGGCCACCTTCGTGGCGCTGGACGGCATGGCCATCGTCGAGTCGCGCATCGGCGTCATCGACATGATCGCCATCCTCTGGGCTGCCCTGGCGATCTATGCCTTCCTGCTCCACTGGGGGGCGCGCACCCGCACCCAGTGGCGGGCCACGCTATACCTCTTCGCGGCTGTGCTCGGCCTCGCGTTCGGTGCCAAGCTCACCGCCATCGCCCCGGCCGTGCTTGCGGCCGCGTTCATCGGCGCCCGCCTGCTGGAGCCGTGGCTGCTCAAAGTTCTCCGGCGCACCCCGCGCGAGGGCGGCCCCGGCGCCGGGGAGGCGCAGATGTGGCGCGACGCCGCGGGCCGGCGCCCGCTGCTCCACTACGGCGCCGCGCTGGCGCTGGTGGGGCTGATGTTCGTGGGCACGTACTCGCGCTACCTGACAGTCCCGCACACGCTCTCCAACTTCGCCGCCTGCACCCAGGACGGCGGCCTGACGACCGATGCCAGCCATCCCTCGACGGTGTATCTCAACCCCGACCTCGGGCGGGGCGGGCCGCTGCGGTTCGTCAGCGACGCGCTGCGCGATGTGTACGGCCAGGTCGACGCGAGCCTCACGTACCACAGCACTGAGTGCCGCGATCATCCCTACGCGTCGCGCTGGTACACGTGGCCGGTGCAGGCGCACCCGTTCCTGATGAGCGTCGACACGGCCCACACCGACGCGCAGGGCCAGGCCGAGACCGGCTACATCACCAACCTCGGCAATCCCGCGGTGTGGTGGCTCTCCATCCCCGCCCTGCTCTTCTGCGTGGTCGCGATGACGCGCGGCCGCTCCTGGCGCGCCCGCCTCATCCCGCTCGCGCTCCTCAGCGTCTCGCTGGCCCTGATGGTGATCGCCTTCCACGCCGCCGAGCAACCACCGAGCGCCAAGAGCGTGCTCGTCCACCCCTCGCTGGCCTTCAGCGTGGGCATCGCCGGCATGATCGTCTTCGGCGCGACCGCGACGTGGTGCGCGGTGGTGCTGCGCCGTTTCGTGCCCGCCTTCATCGTGATCGGCTACGGGGCGGCCTGGCTGATGTGGGCGCTTGGCAACGAGCGCCGCGTGCTGTTCAGCTATCACATGCTGGGGGCGCTCCTCTTCGCCGCGCTGGCTCTCGCCTATGCCCTGTGCGCGCTGCGTGCCACCACCGTGCGGTGGGGCGACGTCGAGTTCTCCCTCAAGCCTTTGAGCTGGGCTGCGATCGGACTGGTTGTGGCCGGGTTTGTCTTCTTCTATCCGATCTGGACCGGCGCGCCGCTGCTGCCCGCCGATTTCGACATGCGCATGTGGTTCCCCTCGTGGATCGAGGGGTGGCAATCCTGACCCGCCCGCCGCGATGACCTGGGCCAGCCTGGCGCTGTGGGCGCTGACCCTGCTCGCGGGGGCGGTGGCGGTCGGCCTGGTGCGCTGCGACCTGCGCCTCTGGGAGCGGCTGGCGCTGAGCGTGGTCGTCGGGGTCGTGGCGACGTCGGTGGTGGGGCTTGGCCTGGGGCTGGTGGCGGGACTGAACGCCGCGACCGCATTCCTGGCGCCGGCCCTGCTCATCGTGGTCGCGTCGCTGGGCGCTTGGCGGCGTGGTGGACCGCGGCCCGGGGAGGTCTGGCGAGGCTCCCTCGACGACGCCCGCGTCCGGGCCGGGGCTGCTCATGGCCGCGAGACGTGGGCAGCGCTGGGGCTCACGGCGGGTGCGCTGGTCGGGTTCGGCGTGGTCTTCGCCCACACCCTCTACGAACAGGACGGCAGCATCGTGGCCGGTTTCCCCACGGTCTGGGCGGATTGGTCGCTGCACTCCACGCTGGCGAGCAGCTTCTCCGTCGCGCACAACCTGCCCCCGCAGAACCCCATTTTCAGCGGGACTTCGCTCAGCTATCCGTTCCTCCCCGACTTCCATTCCGCCATGCTCCAGAGCACGGGCGCCGCCATCGGCGCCTCGCTCGCCACGCCCGGCGTGCTGCTCGGTACCGCGATCGTGGTGCTCATCGCCGCCCTCGCCAAGCGGCTCTGCAACTCCCTTGCGGTCGGTGCGCTGGCAGCTCTTCTCTGCGTCCTCGGTGGCAGCCTGGGGTTCACCGGGGTGTGGTGGGACGCCTGCCATGCCGCCGGCCACGCCGACGCCGATTGCCGGCCCCTGACCGCGATCGCCCACCCCGCGACGGCTATGGCCATCGTTGGCAGGATTCCCACAGTCGTGGCCAATCAGCCGCGCGCCTACGACAATCTGCAGAACGACTCGAGCGTGGCCGTCGGCAACGTGCAGTGGTACACCCCGCTGCTGGCCTGGTGGCTGCCGCAGCGGACCTTCCTGTACGGCTTCGCAGTGGGGCTGGCGGTGCTCCTGCTCGTGGTGGCCGCGCGGCGGGCGCCCCCCGGCACGCGCAGCCCGTTCCTGCTCGCGGGGCTGCTGGCGGGGACCCTGCCCCTCATCCACGTCCACTCGCTGTTCGCGCTCGCGATCGTGCTGCCCTTCCTCTTCCTGCAGGATCGGCGCCGGGAGTGGCGCTGGCTGGTGATTCCCGCGCTGGTGCTGGCCCTACCCCGACTGGTCCAGGTCGCCCAGGCCGGCCGCGGGGTACCGCAGGTTTGCGCCGCTGGGGCGGTCGGCGGCACTGGGACAGGCACTGCCTTCCCCTTCCTGGAGCCGGGTTGGTTGTGGCCGACGTCCGGGCAGTTCGACGCCGTCGCCTGCGCGGTGCCGGGACGCTACGACGCCTCGCTCGCCGGCGTGGTGCGCGCCGTCCCGGCGGTGCTGCGGACTGTTGTCGATCCCGGGTTCTGGTGGTTCTGGGTGTTCAACAACGGGGCGGTGGTGGTCATCGCCGTGGTGGTCACCGCCGTCGCTCTGCTGCGGCTGTGGCCACAGCGGCGCATTCACGGGTGGTCGCAGCGCTTGCAGGCCTGGCTGACCGCCGCGGTGCCCGACGACCTGCTTCGCTTCTGCCTGCCGTTCCTCGCCATCTTCGCGGTCTCCAACGTGGTGGTCTTCCAGACCTGGGACTGGGACAACACCAAGCTGCTCGCCTACTGGTACCTCGGCGGCGCCCTGCTCACCGCCGCGGTCCTGGTGCGCCTGTTCCGCAGCGGCCTCGGGCGCGCCCTCCTCGGCACCCTGCTGCTGGTCTCGCTGCTCGCCGCCGCCGGGCTCAACCTCTCGCGCTACGCGCGCGATCACCAGATCCCCTTCGCCTGGGCCACCCCCGAGCAGCGGGCCCTGGCGGCGGCGGTGGACGCCAACACTCCCAAGCGGGCCGTGTTCCTCACCGCGGGCGACCCCACCGATCCCATCCTCACCCTGGCGGGGCGCAGCGCCGTCTCCGGGTACGCCGGATGGCTGTATTCGTACGGGATCGACACCGGGATGCGTCCCGAGGACAGCGCCACCATCCTGGCCGGCTGCGACTCGGTGCCGAGCGGTTGTCGCGTCGCCGAGCTGCTCCACCGCTACCACATCGACTACGTCGAGATGTGCTTCGACACCCGCCCGCAGTGCGCCGGCGCCGCCTGGTTCGGACGCACCTACCACGCGGTGGCCCGGTCGTCGTCAGTCAGCGTCTACGATGTGCGCCGCCCATGACCGCCTCCCTCACGGAAGCGGCGCCGGCGCGCGGCGCGCCCGATTCGGTGAGCGCGGTGCTCCCGGCCCACAACGAGGTCGCGGTCATCGCCGGGGTCATCGAGCGCACCCACGCCGCGCTGCTCTCCGCCGCCGTCGCCGACTTCGAGATCGTCGTCGTGGACGACGGCAGCACCGACGGCACCGGCGAGGCGGTGCGCGTCACGGCCGCGCGCCTGGCGGCGGACGGGCCGCGCGCTGTGCACGTCGTCACCCACCCGGTCAACCGCGGCTACGGGGCCGCCCTGAGCAGCGGGTTCGAGGCGGCGCGCTGCGACCACGTCTGGCTGATGGACTCCGACGGCCAGTTCGATCCCGCCGACCTGACCCTGCTGCTCGCCGCCTGGCGCCCGGGGAGGTTCGTGGCCGGCTACCGCGCGCAGCGGGCCGACGCCTGGCCGCGCCGCCTCAACCACGACGCCTTCTTCGGGCTGGTGAGGGTCGCCATCGGTCCCACCGTGCGCGATGTCAACTGCGCCTTCAAGCTCTTCCCACGCCGCCTGGGCCTCGGGCTGCGCGCCCAGGGGGCGATGATCTCCACCGAGCTCGTCCTGCGAGCCCGCTCCGACGGCGTGCAGATCGTGGAGGTTGCCGTCCCCCACCACCCCCGCACAGCGGGAACCCCGACCGGCGCCAGCCCGCGGGTGGTCGCCAAGGCGTTCGCGGAGCTCTGGGAGCTGAACCGCGCCGTCCGGCGCGGGCGCCGCGGGCCGCATCCAGTGGCCGAGGAGCCGGACCCCGAGTAGGGGAGAGGCGTGATCGTCGACACCCACGTCCACATCCTCCCCGACCGCCTCCGGGAAAACCCGGGGCCGGCGCTGGCGGACCCGTGGTTCGCGGCCTGCCACAGCTCCCCGAGCGCAATCCTCGCCGGACCGGACCAGCTGCTCGCCGCCATGGACCAAGCAGGGGTCGACCGGGCCGTCTGCTTCACCTGGCCCTTCGCCGATCCCCGGCTCTGCGCCGAGGGCAACGACTGGCTCGCCGGGGTGGCGCGCCGCCACGCCGACCGGCTGATCGGCTTCGGCTGCGTCAACCCGGCCGACCCCGGGGCCGCCGCCGAGGCCAGGCGCTGCGCCCGCCTGGGGCTGCGGGGGCTGGGCGAGCTCAACGCCGACGCCCAGGGGTGGACGCTCGAGGACGACGCGGTGCTGGCGCCGCTGGTGGAGGCGTGCGTGGACACCGGCCTGCCCTGGACGCTGCACTGCAGCGAACCGGTCGGGCACGAGTATCCGGGCAAGGGCACCGCCACCCCCGAGCGCGTGGCCCGCCTGACCGCCCGCCACGACCGGCTGCGCATCATCGCGGCGCACTTCGGGGGCGGCCTGCCCTTCTACGCGCACATGCCCGAGATCCGAGCGGCCTGCCGTGCCAACCTCTGGTTCGACACTGCTGCCCAGCCCTTCCTCTACGACGCGGCCGTCTACGGGTCGCTCGTGGCGCTGGTGGGCGCGGAGCGCCTGCTCCTGGGCAGCGACTTCCCGCTGCTCGAGGTCCCCCGCTACCGGACGGCCATCGAGGCCACCCTGGGGCCCGCCGACGCGGCGGCGGTGCTCGGCGAGAGCGCGTCCCGCCTGCTCGACCTCGCCTAGAGACAACGCGCCCCGCCGGCCGGGGGGTTTTGCCACCATGGGCCGCTGTGACCGCTCGCGTTCTGACCCTGCGCGTCCGCGACGAGCGCGGAGTGCTCTCGCGCGTCACCGGGGTCATCGCCGAGGGGGGCGCGCTGATCACCGGTCTTGAGCTGGGGGCCACCACCGGCGAGATCGCGGTGATGTCCGTCGAGCTCGAGCCCGACGCCGACCTCGACGGCATCTCCGCCCGGCTCCGCGGCCTTCCTGACGTGGTGGAGTGCTACCAGCCCCAGCCGTTCGAGCGCATCTTCGGCGCCCGGGTCATCGTCATCGGGGGCGGCGCCCAGGTGGCGGCTGTCGCCAGCGGCGCCGTGCAGGAGGCGGACCGCCACAACATCCGGGGCGAGCGCATCAGCGTCGACACCATCCCTCTGGTGGGCGAGGCGGAGATCGCCGAGGCGGTCCGCGCGGTGCCGCGGTTGCCTCGGGCTCGATGCCTGGTGCTCGCCGGCAGCCTCATGGGCGGCGAGATCGCCGACGCCGTCCGCGAGGTGCGCGAGCGCGGCATCCCGGTGATCTCCCTCAACCAGGCGGGCTCGGTTGTCGACGTCTGCGACCTGGTGGTCTCCGATCCACTCCAGGCGGGGGTGATGGCCGTGATGGCGGTGGCCAGCACCGCCCGGTTCGACCTCGATCGGGTCCGCGGGAGCCGCTTCTGAGCGCCGCGCCCACGCCCGCGGCCGCCTGGCGGCCCATCCTCGAGGGCATGGCTGCCGCGGTCGCGGCGGCGGTGCGCGGGGTCGCGGGCACCGAGGCGGGGCGCGTCGTGGGGGCCGTGGGCGCCGGCGGCGATCGCACCGCCACCGTCGACAGGGTTGCCGAGGACGCCGTCGTCGCCGCTTGCGAGCGCCTTGCAGCATCCGGCATGCGCTTCCGGTTGCGGAGCGAGGAGCTCGGCGACCGCTCCTTCGGCGCCGACTTCCCGCTGCTGCTCGTCGACCCGGTGGACGGCAGCCGCAACGCCATGCAAGGCATCCCCTTCTTCTCCACCTCGCTGGCGGTCCTCGACGGCGAGCGGCTGGGCGACGTGATCGCCGGGGTGGTGCACAGCCTCGCGGGACCCGGGACCTTCTCCGCGGTGCGGGGCGGGGGCGCGCAGCGCGACGGCCGGCCGCTGCGCCCGCTGCGCGTCGGGCTGTCCAGCGGTGGCGCGGTGCCGATGCTGCTCATCGAGGGTCACGGGCTGTTGGGGCGGCCACCTGACGGTTCGCGGGTGACCGCCCTGCTGCGCTGCGCTCAGCGGGTCCGCCTGCTGGGCTCGTCGGCTCTCAGCCTCTGCCAGGTGGCCACCGGCGCTGCCTCGGCGCTGGTCACCCGCGGGGGCATGCGCCCCTGGGACTGCGCCGCCGGGCTGTGCGTGCTCGCCGAGGTGGGAGCTATGGTCACCGACCTGACGGGGGCGCCGGTCGACACGGTGCCGGCGGAGTTCGGGCGCCGCATTCCCCTGCTGGCCTCGCTCGACCCGGGGGTGCATGCGCGCGTCCTGGAGGTGCTCACGGCGGACTGAGCAGCATCGCCCCCGGTCGCAGCTCAGCAGGGGGCCATGTGGCGCCCTCGTCACGCCGTCGATGGTCAGTCGTCAAGGGTCGGTCGGACCGTCCGTGCCCGGCCGGGGATGATGCTTGCCGGTGGGCGGGAAGCCGGCGCCCGCCAGCCGGCCCCGCCTGACTTCGCACCCGGTGGCCGGCCAGGTTGATCCTGGCCGGCCACACCCGGGGGCGCACTGTCAGGCCGCTGGCGCGGAGGAGCGCGGCGGGCTGTTGCTCGCACGCGGTTGTTCGTCGCGGCGGCACGGTGGGTCCCGCCCGCTCGCGTCGGCGCGGCTACAGTCCACCGGATGCTGACCCCGGACGCCCTCGAGGTGGTCATGGTCTCCCTGGAGGGGCCGGACCAGTACAGCCAGGCGGGCGGCCTGGGGGTGAGGGCGAGGGAGTTGTGCCGCGCCCTGGCCGCGGCCGGCTACCGCACCACCCTGGTCTTCGCCGGCGATCCGGCCAAGCCGGGAGAGGAGCTCGATGAGGGCGTTCACCTGGTGCGCTGGGCGCAGCACGTCTCCGCGCGCCACCCCAGCGGGGTATATGCGGGTGAGGAGGAGAAGATCGCCGACCTGGAGGCCTCGCTGCCCGCCCATCTGGTCCGCGGAGTGGTGGCGCCGGCGGCGGCCCGGGGCGCGGCCGTCGCCGTGCTCTGCGAGGAATGGCAGACCGCCGGGCTCTGCGTCGATCTCAGCCGCCGCCTCGAGCTTGCCGGTCTGCGCGATCGCTGCGTACTCGTCTGGAACGCGAACAATCACTTCGGGTTCGACCGCATCGAGTGGCGGCGGCTGGAGGCGGCCGCCGCCATCACCACGGTCAGCCGCTACATGAAGCACCTGATGTGGAGCGTGGGCGTCAACGCGACGGTGATCCCCAACGGGGTGCCCGAGTCGGCCTTCGCCGCCATCGACAGGGCGGCGGTGACGACGCTCCGACGCGCCGCCGGCCCTTGCCTTGCAGTCAAGATCGGCCGTTTCTCGGCAGACAAGCGCTGGCTCCAGGCCATCGACGCGATCAGCCGGCTGCGCGCTCAGGGAACGCCCGCGCGCATGTTGATACGCGGCGGCATCGAGCCGTACGGCGGCGAGGTACTGACCCGCGCCGCGGCGCTCGACTTGGACGTGCTGTCCTGGGATCGCCCCGTCCGCAGCGCCGCCGACCTCGCCACCGCGCTGCGCGCGGGCGCTCAGCCGCTCATCAACCTGCGCACCTTCCTCCCGGATGCGGTCATTCCTGTCATGTACGCGGCGGCCACCGGGGTGCTCGCCAACAGCGGCCACGAGCCCTTCGGCCTGGTCGGCCTCGAGGCGATGGCCGCCGGCGCCGTCGCCTTCGTGGGCGCCACCGGTGAAGACTACGCTCGGCCGTACGTCAACTCGATCGTCATCGAGAGCGACGATCCCGCCGAGGTCGCCGGGTCGCTGCAGGCGCTGGTGGACCGGCCCGCGCTGGGTGCCGGCATCCGCAAGCGCGCCCGCCGCGACGCCGCCGAGTTCGCGTGGCCGCTGGTCGTGGACGGTCTCATGGAGCGGCTCGACTATGTGGCCGCGCACCAGGGAGTCGGCTCGCAGCGCTGACAGCGTTACGGTTGTTCTTTTGGGGTCGCCGGACGAAACCGGCGGGGTCGTCGGGGCACGGCGGCGCGCCTCTCTTCGGCGCGACTCGCCTCTCATCAACGGCGGGGTCCGCCGCCGTTGATGACGGCCCCGTCGACCCTGCCGGCTTCGTCCGGCTCTCGTGGATCCACCCGGGTTTTCGGTAGCGTGCTCGCCGAACAGGCCTGCCGATGTCGGCCTCCGTGAGCGCATTCGCTCAGCCGCCGCCGCGACCGATGTCGGCATGTCGTTGTGGTTGTTGGGGCCAGTCGGTGCGCGCGGTCAGCACGGCGCCAAGCGCCAAGCCGATGACCAGAGCCAGTGCCAGGAGCGCGTGCCGAAGCGCCCGTCCGGACAGCTTGGGCGCGCGGACCGCCCCCAGCTCCGCGCCCGCCTCGCGGACCGTCCTCCAGGCGCGGAGGAGCAGATGCAGGCCCAAAGTGATCCCGAAGACCACTGCGGAGGTGGTGTGCACGGTGCTCCAGGCACCCCGCTGGGTGCGCTGCACCCAGAGGACGACGCCGCTCAGCACCACCAGAACACCAGAGGCAGCGACCGCCGGGCCCAGCAACCGCGGCAGCCACCATGGTGGTCCGATGCGACGATAGGCGCCGTCGCCGCGATCGACCACGTAATACCGCACGACCCTCCATGCCGTGCTTCCGAGCTTCACCCCGACGAGTGGGATCAGCAAAAACCCGACGAAGAAATGCACCGAGCGCAGGCTGTCGAAAAGGAGCCCGCTTCCGAAGACCAGGCCGAGTGGGATCAGTAGGACGACGCCCGCGACCGCGGTGAGGCGGGCGTTGCCGGCGGGACCGGCTCCGCCCGAGCGCGGAGGCGCCATCTCCTCCGATGTCGGATCGTCACGGAGGAGGTGCACGAGCGCGGCGTCGAGCTTCATGCCCACAGCGCTACTCCCTGAGGAGGAGCGGTTCGAAGGCGTCCGTCCATACGGCTCTGCGGTCGGCGGTGACGGGCCGCTTGCAGCGGAGCGCATTGCGTCTGCAAGAGCGGGTCGGGTATCCGGTTGCCGAGTCGCAGCAAGCCGGCTCCGGTCAGTGCTAGCGCCAACGCGCCACCCACCAGCCGGCGTCCGGTGACGTCGCGAGCAGCGCGCCGCCGACCGCGGGGCCGAGGGCCACGCCTACGGTAAAGGTGAGGCCGTAGAGCGACATGTAGCGGCCGAGCAGATGCGGCGGTGCGAGTTCGGCGACAAGTGGGCCGAGCACGACGAACTGCGCGCACTCAGCGATCGCGATTACGATCGCGACCCCGGCCAAGACGGTGGTAGCGGTGAGCGTCGAGCGCGTCAACGTTGCGAGTGGGACCGCGAGCAGGCCGATTGCAAATATCGCGCAGGTCGCGGCCAAAGCGTGTGTGCGGCGCATCCGCTTGACGACCTTCGTGGCTGGAACCTGCGCAACTACGATGAAGAAGGTGTTGAAGAAGATGACGACGCCGATCTCGCCCGGCCCGACAGGCGTGTGCTCCACCGCAAACGGCGAGAGGATGTTGGAAAAGACCGCGCCGCCGACCATCACGAGCACGACGTTGGCGGCGACCAGCACGGGCAAGAGACGATCGCGAGCAACGGCTCGGAAACCGGTTCCGCTGTCACTCGCCGACGCAGCATTCGCAAGGCGAAGATTCGGGATCCCCACGAGCACAACCAGCGCGAAGACAGCGAAGGTGACGCCGTCGAAGAGGTAGAGCGCCTGGAACGCGCGGAGGTGATTGGCGGAAGCGACGATGAAGCCGGCAACCGTCGCGCCGCTGCCTGTGCCGAAGTTGCCTGCGACTCGGCGGAGCGCGATCGAGGAAGCGCGCTGCTCCGCTGGGACCAGGGTCAGGGTCAGAACCGGCTCGCTCCAAGGCTACTGCGGAAAGATAAATGCGCGGTGAGAGCCGTGTCTCAAATCCGCCCCGAGACTCAGCCGCGAGGCGGCCGCCGGCCCTTCCGGGCAGGGTCACCCCGCGTGCCGAGGAAGGTCTGAAGGTCGTCCCAGCTCGCCTTGTCGGCGGGGACGACCCTGACCTCCGGAAGCGTCACGCTGCGGGTCGCGTGGGCAGCGTCGGCGGCATGGTCGCGGTGCTGCTGATCTGGCCCTCGTCCGCGGCACGGTCGCGGCACCGGGGATGTGGCATCGTCATCAAGGCTTCATGGTCGCCCTGGCCACGGCATCCGGCGCTGTCGTCGGCATGGAAGAACCGGTGGACGTGGGCGGGATCATCGCCCTCGACAGGTGCGCCAGTGACATCGCCGTCAACGTGACCGAGCAGAAGCAGCGCTCGGTCGGATGCGACGACGCGCACGCCGTTGTCGACTGGACGCCCGCGCTCCGTCTCCCGGCCGGGATGCCTCGCAACTCCATCGAGGAAGATCACCTTCTCGACCTGTGGCACGTTCCCGTCCGTGCCGCCACGCCGGCCGTCACCTGTCTCGCGTGCGTCGCCGTGCGCAAACGCGAGGCGTGCGCGCTGGTCCGACGAGCCCCACCCCCACCTGCGGACGCCTGGCTGTGGCGCGACCCATTCGGCCGGTCCCTGCTCAGCGGCGACCGCCGGTCGCAGCGTGCGGCGTCGAGCAGCGGCGGCCAGCCGCCCTGCCTGCTCCAGTCGCGCCGTCTCGTGGATGAGGTCGTCGTACATGCCGCATCTCCCTTTCATCGTCGATGGAAGGAGCGTACGGGCCCCGACAGGCCGGTCCGCCAAACGGCGAACACACGTGCGAGCGGCCTGCTCACTTGCGGCGAACTCCGGCCTGATTTTGGCATTGTCGATGTCCTTACGCTCTAGAGGATCCGAGACGGATCGCCTACTCACGCGATCCGCTTCCACTAGCTAGAACACCGCCCGAACATCAGATTCATCGACTTATTCGAAGGCCCTCTAGATATGCGGCTCGTCCCAGCCAAGCGTGGTGATCGCGTTCTAACGCGAGGGCCAGCCTGCGCCCAAACGCAGGCCTGGGACCTCACGATCAGGGTGTCTAAGTCCTTGATCGAAGGAGGTCCCAGGTGGACCACGACAGTACTGCCGCGACCGTCATGCTCGGCCTGGATGGGTTCCGGTTGTTGGCCGTATCGGAACGCGACGGCGAGTTCGAGCAGGCCGATCGAGACGCTGGCGGAAGAGGGGGTTCTGTCCGAGCTGCGGCGCTGAGGCGAGTCTGCATGACCGACGGTCGACCTGGGTGCGGGACCTACCCGCCGGCGGGCGGCCGGCGTGCTGGTCTGGGTGAAGCGCGTCTGGCGCTGCCGGGAACGGCGCTGCCCTCAGGTGAACTGCAGCGAAGCGTCGGAGCAGCTCGCCTGCTTCGCCACCGGCGGGCTGTCCAACGGACCCACCGAAGCAACCAACTTGCTCATCGAGAAGGTCCGTCGGGTCGGCCACGGTTACCGCAACCTCGACAACTACCGGCTCCGGCTACTGCTTTACTGTGCCGTCGACTGGCAGATCCCAGTCACGACCCCGATCAGAGGTCGGTTACCACGCTTGGTCGCGTAGAGCCCGAAATCGCTGCCCCAGCGCGCTGATCGGTTTTTGTCGAGTGGTTCTCGGACCCAACCGGTCCCGCCGATTGTGGCGTGCCTGGCCGGATCCGCGACGACTGCGAGGATGGTCTAGGCAGAGGCCTTGATCATGGTTGTAGCCGTGAGGATGTCGTTGGTCATGACCGTCTCCCAATTGAGATCTCGCTACGTATGCGGGATGGTCCGCGGGAGGCCGAAGGTGGCGAACAGGCTCTTGTCACCGAACCTCGTGAGCGACGACACGCGAGCGCCCGCGACCGACACCACCATGATCCCACTCGCGCGATAGACGTCAGGGGGCGGATCCGGACGGTAATAGCCAAACGCCGGAGCGTTGTTGGCTCGCGTCGGGACCACCTTGACACCCTCGCGCCAGACCCGGCCGAGGTACTCCGCGATGGGGCGGGACCCCCGCAATTCGAAAGGCTCGGGAGGCATCGTCATCCTGGCGTCGTCGGTGAGCAGCGCGACGACCCGCTCGATATTGCCGCACTCGAGCGCGTCGACGAAGCGCTCGACCGTCTCCGCTTCGTGGCGAGAGCGGGGAAGGGTCACGTGATCGGGGTCTCGGGGGGGCTCAAAGGCAGCGCGCGCCCGCTGGAGCGCGCTGTTCACCGACGCTGGCGTCGAGCCGAGCATCTCGGCCACCTCGGCCGCCGAGAATCCCAGGACGTCGCGCAAGACAAGAGCAGCGCGCTGCTGGGTCGGAAGACGCTGGAGCCCGGCCACGAACGAAAGTGCGATCGACTCTCGGGCCTCGAACCGAGCCTCGGGACTCGACTCGACATCTCCGATGAGAGCGTCGGGGTAGGGCTCGAGCCACCACGGCTCATCCGAGTGCACCAAACCGGCAGACAACGAGCCTGGATCGACCACATTGGCGTCCCGTAGCCGGCGCGACGTGTCACGGAGGTAGTTGAGACAACGGTTGGTCGCGATGCGGTAGAGCCACGCCCGAAGTGAGCGGCCGTCGAAGCGATCGAGTGCCTGCCAGGCTGACAACAGAGTCTCCTGGAGTAGGTCCTCGGCGTCGTGGAACGATCCGAGGATCCGGTAGCAGTGCATGTGGAGCTCCAGATGGTAGGGGTCGGTGAGCTCGGTGAACGCGTCGCTGTCTCCGAACTGGGCCCGGGCAAGCACCGAATCGGTCATCGAGTGATCCCTTCTTCTCTGTGGACACCTTCTCTAGAGCTTGCAACACCGTCGCGCTCCCAGATTCATCGCTCTTGGCTGGGGGTCGGTGTTTCAACCGTCGTCGGACACGTCGACAAGGAGGCTCACGATGGCCCTAGTGGGAACGTCCCGGAAATGTCTAGACATTTCCACGAGAACATGAGATCATCGCGGCGTGAGAGCGCCGGCGCCACCTTTGCAGGTCTCGCCAGAGCAACGCCGCACCCTCGAATCATGGAGCCGTGCTCACAACACGCCGCAGCGGCTCAGCCTCCAGGCCCGCGCCATGCTGCGCGCCGCGGAGGGGCACTCGAACAGCGCCATCGCTGCGGAGCTTGGCACCACGAGGACGTCGGTGATCTCGTGGCGCAAACGCTTCGACGCCGAGGGTCTGGAGAGCCTTGGCAAGGTGCGCCCGGGTCGCGGTCGGCCGCGTGACGTCACCGCCGAGAAGACGGCTGAGATCGTTCACCTCACGCTGACCACGCTGCCGCCGGCGGCGACGCAGTGGAGCTGTCGCACGATGGCGAAACGCGTCGGCGTGAGCTCGTCGACGGTGCAACGCGTGTGGAGCGAGCATCGGATCTATCCGCACAAGGTGCGGACGTCCAAGAGGTCGCGCGATCCGCGCTTCGTCGAGAAGCTGACCGACGTGGTTGGTCTCTACGTCAACCCGCCGGACAACGCCGCGGTGCTGTGTGTCGACGAGAAGACCATGATCCAGGCGCTCGATCGAACCCAGCCTGGACTGCCGATCAAGCCCGGCAAGGCCGGCACCATGACCCACGACTACAAGCGCAACGGGACCGTCGACCTCTACGCCGCGCTGGAGCTGATCACAGGCGAAGTCATCGGCCAATGCACGGCGCGGCATCGTCACCAGGAGTTCCTGAGCTTCCTGCGGAAGCTCGACCGCGAGTTCCCCAAGTCGCTCGACCTGCACGTCGTGCTCGACAACTCCTCCACGCACTCGCACCCCAATGTCCGCGCCTGGCTCGACGCGCATCCGCGCTTTCACCTGCACTTCGTTCCCACCAGCTCGTCCTGGCTGAACCTCGTCGAAGGCGTGTTCGCCGACCTCACGAAGAAGCGATTGCGGCGCGGCGCCTTCCCCAGCGTCGACGCGCTGATCACCGCGATCATCGACTACCTCGAGCACCGCAACACCGACCCAAAGCCATTCGTCTGGACGGCATCAGTGCAGAGCATCTTGGCGAAGCTCCGCGACTGTACAGCCATTACCGAGACGATCCACTAGCGTTTGGGATGAACTGACGTGTTAGGTCGATATCGCGCCGGCATCATGTCGGAAAATTGCTGGCTGTCGC
>DATDHG010000105.1:0-15488 GCA_036521675.1 Candidatus Dormiibacterota bacterium | reverse complement strand
TTGACACCCTGGCCCCCGGGACCCGTGCCATGCGAGAACCGCCAGGTCACGGCGGTGGCGGGGACCACGATGCCCCCGCGGGTCGTGATGTCGCCGTCCACGGGTGCCTCCTGAGTCGCGTTCTTGATCGGGCAGTATCCGGCATCGCGGCCCGCATCCAAATGAGGTCAGACTGAGCCCATGGCCGTGACCCCCGGCGACAGCGCCCCATCGTCGCCCTGTCGTTCAAATACTGAGCTGACGCTCTGCGGCATCCTCGAGACTGCTGAGAACCTGCTCGCTCGGCGACGGGGGTGAAAGATCGAGGCTAGGCGGGCGTGCCCGTCAGGTCCCGGTCTTCCAGCTCCCAGGCGTGGTCGAGCATGTGCCAGGCACAACGTCGGATCAGGAACTGCAGCGCCCATGACCGCGCCGACTCGTCGCGGGCGTGGTGCTCGCGGATCCCCTCGACGAAGGCATTCCGGTAGGCGCGAAGGGCCTCGGCGTCGTCCCTCGTTTCCAGCGGGACCTTGACGCCGACCTTCGGTGCGAACTCGTGGATCTCCGCACCGTTCACGTGCCGGATGATCTGATCCCGCTCGCGGCCGCCGCCCCGCGGGCCCTTCCGGAGCTCCGGCGAGACACGTGCGGCGAAGTCGTCGAAAGTGCTCCAGGAGGCCCGCAGCAGCGCGATCTTCCGCTCGCACTCGGCCTCGGTCATCGGGTTGTGCTCGGGCGCGGCCGCCCTGGCCGAGAGGCCGTAGAAGTCGGTCATCCCGGTCCCTTCGAGCTGCTCGACCACCTCTAGCTCGCCCGTGGCCCCGAACTCGGCGCCGAAGCCGGCCAACTCGGCGACCTTGGCGTAGCGGGGCCGATAGGCGGCGAGAACCGCAAGGACGTCCCCACCGATCCTGGCGCTCCGGTCCCATCCCGGCCAGTCGAAGGCGCAGGCCACCACCCGCTTCTTCTTGCCCTGCTCGAGCATCACGCGAACCGGATCGGACATGGCGTCATGGTACCCGTCGTCTTTTAGATAGTTGCAGCCCGGCGAGCGGCAAGCACGCGCTTGCCGGTACCCGCGGAGCTGGGACCAAGTACCTCGCGCGCAAGTTGTATGGCCCCGCCCGCGCGTGTCCCGCTGCAAGTGAACGAAGCCGTCGCGGCGCGGGAGGACGAGCGCCGCCGCGAGCTCGCTGGTGTGCGAGCATCGGATGGGCGTTGGTGAATAGGTCCTTCACCACCGTTCCGTCGACGAGTTCGACGTCAACTTCCACACAACGGCCTGAGCATCTATTGCTTGATCGGTTGGGACACCGCTGGCTTCTCCGGCCTACGAGGCGCCGTGCCCTTCGGCACCGCCGACATCCAGGGCATTCGACGGCCGTAGGCGGGTCGCGGATCGTGGACCGCCTGTTCACATACCGCCGCGCGGTCGTCTCGCGCTTGTTGAAAGATCGAGGCTAGGGCGGACCCGGCCATCTCGGGGGTCAACAGTTCCCCCAGCTGCTTCAGGTATCCCTCCTCGGTCTGGCCGCCGCGGGCCGCGTACGCCCGAACCCCCCGCCTGCCCACGTCTCCGAACGGAGTCATCCTAGGCATCACCGCCGTGACGGTAATGTCCAGCCCGGCACTGCGCGACTCATCCTGGGCGTATCCCGCGATAAACCGCTGGGTGGCCTTGGACCCGGCGTACCCGCCGCTGGCCGGTGATCCGTTGATGGCAGCTCCGCTGCTCACCACCACCACCCTGCTGCCAGGCGGCAGCGGCTTCGGCAGTGCCTCGCGCAGCGAGGTGAACGCGATCTTGACGTCGGTATGCCAGTTGACGGAGAAGGTCTCCCACGTCTGGTACTGGAGCGGACGCATCACAGGGTTGGCGCCGGCGACCAGGATGAGAACCTCCGGCTCGTGCTGGTCCAGCAGGCTCCACGCCACCGTCGCGTCGGCCGCATCCGCGACCTCGGTCCGGATGTTCGCGCTGGTGGTGGCCAGCTCGGCGCGGGCCGTCCTGTGCGTGTCCATGGTTTCCCGCTCACCAAGGGCAGCGGGGTCTTTCTCGACTGGCACGCCGCCGACGTGGGCGTTCATGTGGCGTCGCCGTCCTTCGGGGGGTCGGTGGGCCGCGGTCGGGGGTCGGCGGGGTCGAGGTCGTCTTTGTCGGGGTCGCTCCACCACTGGGACGGTTTGGCGTCGCCGTATTCGTCGTGCCAGTTCCACCACGCGTACGGTGGGGTTTGGGGGTAGCCCTCGGGCGAGTCCTCCCAGTCCTCCTGGCGTCCGAGCGCGGTCAGGTCGAGGTAGCTCCAGGTGCTCCCCATTGCTTCGTCGCCGCGGTTGTTGATGAAGTAGGTGCGGAACACGCTGTCGCCGTCGCGGATGAACGCGTTCGTGCCGTGCCATTCGTCCACGCCGAAGTCGGTGTCGAAGCCGTCGGTCATGGTGTACCAGGGCATCCTCCAGCCCATCCGCGCCTTCACGCGCTCGATGTCTGGCTGCGGCGCGCGCGAGGCGAAGGCGAGAGTGGTGTCGCGGGCGTTCAGATGGGCGACGTGGCCGACCTGGTCGGCTACCAGGGAGCAGCCGCGGCAGGCATGGTCGGGCCAGCCGAACACGCCGGGTTCGAAGAAGGCGCGGTAGACGATCAGCTGACGGCGGCCCTCGAACAGGTCGAGCAGGCTCGCTTTGCCCTTGGGTCCGTCGAACTCGTACTCCTTCTCCACGGCCAGCCACGGCATCCGCCGACGCTCGGCGGCCAACGCGTCACGGCCGCGGGTCAAGTCCTTCTCCCTTACGAGCAGCTGCTGGCGCTCAGCCTCCCACTCCTGCGGTGACACGATCGGGGGTGTCTTGTGATCGGTCATTGTTTCTCTCCTTCTTGTCGTTACAACAGCTTGGCGTGGCCCGCGCCACCGATGACGCCTCACATCGGTGGCGTGGGTCCGGGAACCGACGAGGGCGCGATGACGATCAGGATTCCAAGTCCGACGGTCGCCGTCGCCAGCGGCACGTCGATGGCGGCTTTCGCGGGCAGGAGCTTCTGCGTGAGGACGAGGACGGCGAGGTGCGAGCCGACGAAGAGGGGCGCGGCGCGCACACGACCGCTGGCATGAGCGCGTCGCAAGACTGCGGGAGCCGCACCCGGCAGCATCATCGCCGCCATCATCGACACCCCCACGGCGACGACGACGAACGCGAACGAACCGAGTTGGGTCGCAACGCCCATGTCCATCCTGTTCATCTGTCGGACCGCGACGGCCCAGGACACCGCGGCGAGCCCAAACGTCGCCGTCAGCGCGGAGGCCGTCGCGGCTGTCCTGGTGGTCGTCATGACGGCTTTGCTTTACGCCGCCGCCACCGGCACCGCTTGGACGAGTCCCGCGTACTCGCGCTCCATCGCCTTGGCCGCACCGCTGCGCCAACTCTCGGCCATGGCCTGTGACATGGGATCCGGGAAGATCTCCTCCTCCCCGTTCTCGACGCCGTCGAAGATCCCTCGCGCGACGGACTCCGGAGACGACTTCGGGACGTCGAATCCCCGGGTCATATCGGTGTCCACGGGCCCGGTCAGGACGGCGTGAACCGTCACACCCCGTCCGCTCAAAAGAGCGCGCCACGACAGTGACAGGGAGAACGCGGCCGCCTTTGAGACCGAGTAGGCCGGAGTGATGGGGAAGGGGGCAAAGGCCATCGCCGACAGATTGTTGACGACGGCGCCTCGAGAACTGGTCAGCAACGGTAGGAAGGCCTGGGTCACGCCATATGTGCCGAACAGGTTGACCGCGAGGTGTTGTTCGAGCGCGGCGCGATCGCTGAGGTCATCGTAAAGCGCGATGCCAGCGTTGTTGACGAGGATGTCGAGAGACTCGACCCTCTCGACGGCCGCCTGAATCTGCGCCGCGTCGGTCACGTCCAGGGTCAGGGGCGTGACGCGCGGATCCGAGTGCGCAAAGGGGTGGCGCGTACCGGCATACACCCGCTTCGCGCCTCTCCTCAAGGCTTCCTCGACCAGCGCCTCTCCGATGCCGCGATTGGCCCCGGTCACCAGAACTGTCTTGTCTGCGATCGTCGTAGTCATACCGCCTCCTGAGAAGTCAACGTGTGTGGTGATGAACGTTCCTTTCGAGATCTGCGCGACTTGTGGTGTGTCAGTCAGTCCGGGCTCAGTCGGGTTCGGTCGCGAGCTGCGGACGCAGAGCAAGCGAGGCTTCAGCACGGATCACTCGCCGCCGACCCGGGACGAGCAGCGCGGCGATGACGCCGGCGGACGAGAATGCCGCGCCCACCCAGAGCGCGTGCGTGAAGCCGTCGATGAACGCGGTCGAGGACGCATAGACGCCTTGACGGGCGAACACCGAGGCGAGGACGGCGACGCCGAAGACCCCACCGAGCTCGCGAAGTGCGCTGTTGGTCCCGGAAGCAACGCCGGCCTCTGACAACGGAACCGAGCTCATCACGGCATTTGCCACGGTGGGAAAGACCATCGAGATGCCGATGCCGGCCACGGTGAGCGCCACGCCGAGCTCCCAGTAGCCGACGCCAGGCGTCGCGATCCTGGCGACCCATCCGATGCCGACGGCCTGGAGCGCCAGGCCCAGGACCATGAAGGGCCGGTTGCCGTAACGGTCGGCCAGTGCGCCCGCGAGGGGCGCGACGACCATGGGCGTCGCGGTCCACGGCAGGAGGCGGAGCCCGGCGTCGAGCGGAGAGTAGCCGAGCGCGGTCTGCAGGAACTGCGCCATCAGGAAGAGGACGCCGAAGAGACACGCGTACATCAGGAAGCTGACCGCGTTGGTCGCTGCGAATGCGGGCGCGCGGAACAGGCCCAACGGGATCATGGGATTGGGCGTGCGTCGTTCGAAGGCGAGGAATGCTCCGATCAGGAGGACTCCAGCGACAAGCGCGCCGACCACCTCGGCGGTTTGCCAACCGACGCTGCTCGCCCGAACCAGGCCCCAGGTCAGGGCGAGCGCACCGCTCCCGGCAAGGGCCAAGCCGGGGATGTCGAGACGAGGGCGTGGGCCAAAGCTCTCGGTCAGACGCGACGCCGCGAGCGGGATGAGAGCGAGCCCGACCGGCACGTTGAGCCAGAAGATCCAGTGCCAGCTGATGCCGCCGACGATGGCGCCGCCCACGACCGGCCCGGCGGCCACGGCCAGCCCGGTGATGCCGCCCCAAAGACCGATGGCCGCACCGCGCTGCTCGACCGGGAAGGCCTCGCTGATGAGCGTCAGCGTGAGCGGCATCACGATCGCCGCGCCCGCGCCCTGGACCGATCGGGCGGCGATCAGCGCGCCGACGCTCGGCGAGAGCGCTGCAGCCGCCGACGCGGCGGTGAAGACAAGCAGTCCGACGCTGAACATGCGCCTGCGCCCGAAACGGTCGCCGAGCGCGGCGCCGGTCAGGAGAAGGCAGGCGAACGACAGGTTGTAGGCGTTGACCGTCCATTCGAGGTCGGAGAGGCTCGCGCCGAGGTCAACTCGGAGCACCGGCAGGGCCGTGGTCACAACCAGCGTGTCCAGAGCTGTCATGAACACGCCCAGCGAGGCGAGCACCAGGGTCCAGCCCCGATGTGGGGCACCGGCGTGATCGGACCGGATCGCGGCTTGAGTTGTCTCTACTTGCATAATGCAAGCAAGGTACCAGATGGTGCTTTCATAATGCAAGCACCGTGGTAGAATCGTCGGTATGCTCGGTCGAACCTACGAGACGCAGGTCTGCTCCGCCGCTCGAACTCTCGAGCTGGTGGGAGAGCGGTGGAGCCTTCTGATCCTGCGCGACGCCCTCTATCGCGGCACCACGCGCTTCTTGGACTTCCAGCGCGATCTCGGCGTGGCCTCGAACATCCTGGCCAAGCGCCTGGACGGCTTCGTCGCCGCTGGCTTGATGGAGCACCGGCGATACTCGGAGCGGCCCGAGCATCACGAGTACCTGCTCACCGACAAGGGTCGCGAGCTTCAGCCTGTGATCATCGCCCTTACGGCTTGGGGTGACCGCTGGGCAGCGCCGGATGGTCCACCGATCCTCTACGAGCACGCCCACTGCGGCGGAGCGATCCACACACAGCTTCGCTGCTCCACCTGTGGCGACGTGAGGACGTCCGCAGAGGTCGTCGTGCGGCCGGGCCCCGGAATGCCGGAAGGGGTTTTCGGATGAGCCATGCGAAAGACGCGCCGCAGCGACCACCGGGTACTGCTTGCGGGCTGCCGAGCTGTACGCCTGCGCCGCCGGCAGCGCGATGACGCGATAGCCGGGCCGCGCGATAGCCGGGCCGTTTGGTCAGCGCCGCGCCCGCGCCCAGGAACGCGACCAGGCGTCGAGCGGCTCGAGCGCGGCCCCGAGGGACTGCCCCAACCGCGTCAGTGCATACCGCTGCTCCGCGTCGCGGGCGATGAGCCCGCGTCGGACAGCTCGCCGAGCCGCTCCTAGAGGACGCTCGGCGGCATCCCGTCGCAGCGGGCGAGCAGCGCCCGCGCTCCGACGGGGCCGTGGCGCAGCGCCCAGAGGACACGCAGCGCCCAGCGCCGTCCGAGCAGGTCGAGCGCGGCCATCAGCGGACGTCCCGTCGTCGAGCCGCGCACCGGGCTGCCGGGCAGCGGCGCTTGACTTCCGGATCGAGGACGTGTGGGCGCTGCCGACGCCGGGCAGCCCGGACGACTTCCCGACGCGTTCTTTCTCGTGAGGCTGCCAAACCCGGCGGCTTGACTACCACACACATGTTTGTGTAGGCTGGGCGGCGCCGGCTGAGCAGCGCCGGTGGCCACGAGGGGCGGCCATCCACCACCGTCTGGAGGCACGCCCCCGTGGAGCAGCTCAAGCAGCTGATCGACAACTGGATCCTGGTTGCGCAGGGGCTGATCGGCAGCATCGGCGCCTTGGCCTTCCTCGTTGCCTTCATGTACAAGATCGTGGCGGTCGAGCCGCGCAGCGTCATGGAGGCCAAGCGCTGGATCGGCCGGATCGTGTTCGGCACGATCGGTGTCGAGATCGCCGGCACGCTGACCCACGCGCTCATCGCCACCATCCCGTCCGGCCTGCACTGACGATTGCAGCGGGGTCCTCGCCATGCACGCCGATGCGGCGCTGCTCGACACTCTGCGCAACCCCGCCGAGGCCTTCACGAAGATGCTCACCGGGGCGCTCGCCAGATTCGTCGACGGCGCCCGCAACGACATCCAGACCGAGCTCGACCGGCGCCTGTACAGCACCGTCGACCTCTCGGTTCCGGGAGTGCGGCCGCTCACCGCCAATCCATCGTTGCGGCGCCTCAACCTCTCGCTCGCCCTCGCGGCCGATGTGCTGCTGGGTGCGGTCGTGCTCTTCGCAGCGCTGCGCACCATGTTCGAACGGTCGTTGCGCTCGCACTACAGCCTCAAGGTGATGTTCCCCAAGCTCTTCCTCGCCATGGTGCTGGTGCATTTCTCGCTGCCGCTGATGCAGATGGGCATCGACCTCGACAATGCTCTGTGCAGCACCGCGCTCCAACTCGGCAACCAGATGCGCATCGAGGGGATGCCCTGGTCGCCTTCGCTGGCCCCGGACACTGTGGCGCACATCTCCGCCACGGACGACATCTTCCACGGCGTGTTCTGCCTCGTTGTCGTGGTGGCCCTGGTGATCCTGGTGCTGTCGTACGTACTGCGCCTCGCCCTTCTTCAGGTGCTCATCGTGAGCGCCCCGGTCGCCGGGCTGTTCACCTGTCTTCCGGAGACGCGCGGCTATGCACGCAGCTGGCTGCGGCTGTTCACAGTGACCGTTTTCATGCAAGCCGTGCAGCTGCTCGTCCTCCGCGTCGCCACCGTTGTGGCCGTATCGGGCGGTGGCGGCCTGGTGCAGTCCATGGAGGCGGTGGCAACGCTCTTCCTGATGCTCAAGGTGCCCGGCGTGCTCAACGAGGCGGCTCACCTCGAGACCAAGGCGGAGACGCTCGGCAAGCACCTCGAGAAGGCGGTGCACAAGGCGATCGCCAAGCCCTTCCATCCACCGAAGACGCGGCGGCGGACGGCATGATGCGCGCCTGCGGCGCCCTCGTCGCGCTCATCGTGCTGCTCCTCGGAGCCGGCGCCGGCGGCGTGGTCGCCACGCAGACCGGCGGTCCGGCGCTACGCGACGGACCCGGCTCCGGAGCGGCGGGCCCGGCCATGACGCGACCGGTTGCAGGCGCGGTCCTCTCGCAGCTCTACGGCTGTACTTCCTTTGCAGCCGAGCCCGTGGACGCCGCCTGTGCCGGAGGTCATTTCCACAGTGGCATCGACCTTGCCGCAGCTTTGGGAACCCCTGTGGTGGCCGCGCTCGACGGCAGCGCGCACGTGGTACGCGCTGTGCTCGGGCTCGGGCTGCACGTCGTCATCGACCACGGCAGCGGGGTCACAACCGTGTACGGGCACCTCAGCACTGTGCTCGTCGCCGACGGCGACCCGGTGGTCGCCGGGGACCGCATCGGCGACCTCGGCTCGACGGGCAACTCGACGGGGCCGCACCTGCATTTCGAAGTGCGGCGCGGCGGCGTGCCCGAGGACCCGCTCATGGACGTGGCCCTGCCGTGAGCGCCGCATGCATCCGGCCCCCGCCGCACCACCGGACTGCCCGTGCAGCGCTTCGGAGAACCACAGCCGGCTGCCCCGGATCTGCCTGACCCGCCGACCGCCGGCGCGCACTCGCCAACCCATCCAACGGAGACACCATCGTGATCAACCGCGTCATCCTCATCGGCAACCTCACCCGCGACGCCGAGACCAGCAACGGGCCCACCACCACGGTCACGCGCATGCGCCTGGCCACCAACGCCGTCTGGCGCGACTCCGACGGCAACCGCCAGGAGAGCGCGGAGTTCCATTCCGTCGTCGCCTTCGGCAAGCTCGCCGAGATCTGCGGCAGCTACTGCGTCAAGGGCCGGCGCATCTACATCGAGGGCCGCTTGCGCACGCGCGACTACGACGGCCAGGACGGACTGCGCCGCCACACCACCGAGATCGTCGCCGAGACCATGAAGCTCCTCGATCGGCCGCACGTTGACGATGATCCCGCCGCCGCGCCGGATCCCGAGCCGCCGACCATCGGCGCCACCGCATCCGACGACGACCAGACGGGCCCCGCCCCCGCGAACGGCCGTCGTACCCGGGCGCTCGCCTCCTCCTGAGCTGACCGCCGGGCGGGTGGCGTCGAGGGGCGCCCCCGCGCGTGTGCGCACCCCAGCGTGAACGCGGCCCCCGGCCAGGCGCGAGACTGCCCGGCGGCGATCCCCGCCTAGTATTGCCATCCGTGTCAACGGCGAGTTGGCCGGCATGCAGGCCGCCCGGAGCGGCCGCACGGAGGTGAGGCCGCGTGGAGCTGACCATGGTCCGCCACGAGGTGAGCGAGGGCGTCGCCACCATCACCCTCGACCAGCCCGACAAGCGCAACCCGCTGAGCACCACCATGCTGCGGGAGCTGTGCAGCGCGTTCGAGGCCGCCCGCGATGACCCGCAGACGCGCTGCGTGGTGCTCACAGGCGCCGGGGAGCGGGCGTTCTGCGCGGGCGCCGACCTGAGCGGCTTCGGCGGCGAGCAGACCGAGGTGGAGCGGCACCTCGGGCGTGCCGAGCTGGTGCGCCTGTTCACCGTCATGGAGCGCCAAGGCAAGCCGATCGTCGCGTGCGTGAACGGCCACGCGCTCGGGGGCGGCTTCGGGCTGGCGATGGGGTGCGACCTGGTCGTCGCCGCCGACACCGCCACCTTCGGGACCCCGGAGATCAACGTCGGCCTCTGGCCGATGATGATCATGGCCATCATCGGCCGAAACCTCCCCCGCAAGCGAGCCATGGAGCTGTACATGACCGGCGAGCGCATCGACGCGCAGCAGGCGCTGGAGTGGGGCCTGGTCAACCGCGTGGTCCCGCAGGCGGAGGTGCGCGCGGCGGCCCGGGCGCTGGCGCAGACGCTCACCACCAAGAGCCCGCTGATCATGTCGCTGGGCCGCGGCGCCTTCTACGCGACGGCCGGCCTCGACCAGCAGATCGCCCTGCAGTACCTGGCGGCGCAGCTCACCCTGGTGACGCTGAGCGAGGACTCCAAGGAGGGGATCGCCGCTTTCCTGGAGAAGCGGCCGCCCCGCTTCCAGGGGCGCTGATGCCAGACGGCCCCAGCCTCGACGACCTCACTGCTGAGCTTCATCAGCGCCGCGAGCGTCATCTCGCCATGGGCGGTGAGCAGCAGATCACCAAGCAGCACTCCCGCCACAAGCTCACCGCCCGCGAACGGGTCGGCCTGCTCTTCGACACCGGCAGCTTCCACGAGCTGGGGCTGCTCGCCCACCAGCACTCGCTCGAGGGCGGCGGTCCCAGCCAGCCCGAGCGCACCCCGGCCGACGGCGTGGTGACCGGCGAGGGGCTGGTGGACGGGCGCCGCGTCTATTGCGCCGCCTACGACTTCACCGTGATGGCCGGTTCCATGGGAATGATCGGCGAGCAGAAGGTGCGCGCGCTGCGCCAGAAGGCGATGTTGTACGGCGCCCCCATGATCTGGTTGCTCGACTCCGCGGGGGCGCGCATCCAGGAGGCGGTGGGCAGCACCTTCGCCGGCAGCGGCGACCTCTTCTATGAGCAGGTGCTCATGAGCGGGGTGGTTCCGCAGGTGGCCGCCATGTTGGGGCCATGTGCGGCCGGAACGGCGTACATCCCCGGGCTCGCCGACTTCGTGCCCATGGTCAAGGGCACGAGCAGCATGAGCCTGGGCGGCGCGCGCCTGGTCAAGGCGGCCACGGGCGAGGACACCACCGATCACGCCATGGGCGGCAGCCAGGTCCACTGCTATATCAGCGGGGTCGCGGACAACGAGGTCGCCGACGACGCGGAGTGCATCGCCCTGGTCCGCGAATGGCTCTCCTTCGTCCCCGCCAACAACCGCGAGCAGGCGCCCCCCAAGCCGACCGAGGATGCGCGGCAGCGCCGCATCGAGGACCTCGCCAGGATCGTCCCGACCAATCCCCGGGCCGCGTACGACATGCGCAAGGTCATCAAGCGCCTGGTCGACGACGGCCATGTTCTGGAGATCAAGCCCACCTGGGCTAAGAACCTGGTCACCGCCTTCGCTCGCTTCGAGGGTCGCTCCACTGGGATCGTCGCCAGCCAGCCGATGGTCAAGGGCGGCGCGCTCGACATCGACGCTGCCGACAAGGCCGCGCGCTTCATCAGCTTCTGTGACGCCTTCAACATCCCGCTGCTTTTCCTGCAGGACGTCCCCGGGTTCATCGTGGGTACCGAGGTGGAGAAGCAGGGGATCATCCGCCATGGCGCCAAGATGCTCTACGCGGTGAGCGAGGCTACCGTTCCCAAGGTGACGGTGGTGCTGCGCAAGGCCTACGGCGCCGGCTACTTCGTGATGTGCGGGCGTGGCTACAAGCCCGACCGGCTGGTGGCGTGGCCCACTGCGGAGATCTCCGTGATGGGCCCGGAGGGCGCGGTCAACATCATCTTCAACAAGGTGGTCGAGAGCAGCGCGGATCCCGAGGCCACCCGCGCCGAGCTGGTCGCTCAGGTGCGCCAGAGCATCGACCCCTATATCGCCGCGAGCTGGGCCATGGTCGACGACGTCATCGACCCCGCCGACACGCGCAGGGTGATCTGCGAAGCCTTCGAGGAGGCGAGCACCAAGCGCCTGGAGCGGCCCTGGCGCAAGCACGGCGTCTCACCCGTCTGACCGCCCACCCGCATGGGGTCCCAGCACCCTCGCACCAGCCCCTACCATGCGCGCGAGCTGTCAGCAGAGGAGGTGTCGGGCGCGCATGACCGAGGTGAGGGCGGAGCTGGTCGGCAACCTCTGGAAGATCGTCACGCAAGTGGGCCAGTTGGTCGACGAGGACGACACGCTGATGATCCTCGAGTCCATGAAGATGGAGATCCCGGTGACCGCTCCGATCGCCGGGACGGTGCGGGAGATCCTCGTCAACGAGGGCGACGTGGTCCAGGAGGGACAGGTCGTCGCCATCCTCGAGTAGGGCGAGCGCGGAACGACTGCTGCGCGCCCGTCGCAGGAGGACTCGCCCAGAGGTGCTTTGATGAGCGCCGTGCAGCAAGACCTGCTCGAGATCCGCACCGCCGAGAACGTCGGCGTTGGGTACGACCTCGCCGGCATGGGCAGCCGGATCCTGGCCTTCCTCCTGGACCTCGGGGTGCTCAGCGTCATTCTCCTGGTCGTCGAGCTGTTCGTCGCCGCCCTGCTTCCCGACGCCGGCCCGGCCCTGGTGCTGATCAGCGTCGGGGTGGCGTTCTTCGGCCTGGTCGGGTACTTCGCGATCGCCCAGGGGACGAGCGCGGGGCGCACGCCGGGAAAACGGGCCCTCTCGATTCGTGTCATGCGCAGCGACGGCGCCGCGCCCGGACTCCAGGAGGCATTGGTGCGAACCCTGGTGCTCTTCTTCGATCTTTTCCTCGGCATCGGCCTCTTCTGCATGTTCTTCGACGCCCGCTCCCGCCGCCTCGGCGACTTCGCCGCTGGTACCGTCGTGGTCCGCGAGCGCCGCGCGCTGGCGCTGCCGCCGCCGCCCCCGGCGCTGCTGCTGCGCACGCCTGACGCCGGACCGGCCATCGACGGGCTGGATGCTCTGGGAGCCCGCGAGACCGCGGCGCTGCGCACCTTCCTCACCCGTCCCGGGATGACGCCTGAGCAGCGCAGCCGCATCGCCGCCGCGCTCGCCGCGCGCCTCCTCGACCGCATGGGGCTGCCCGCCTCGGCCCCGGAACGCCAGTGGCCGCCCGAGCTGTTCGTCGAGCGCCTCTACCTGCAGCTCAGCCTCCGCCACGGTGGCTGACGCGGGGCCACGTACGGCATGAGCTCCCTCGATCTCGAGCGCTTCATCGCCCGGCGCCGCGATGCCTGGCAGGAGCTCGACGAGCGCCTCGGTCAGGCCCACGGAGGCAGGTTCCGCAACGCCACCACGCGCGACCTGGAACGGCTGGGCAGCCTCTATCGGCGCGCGGCGGCGGACCTGGCCCTGGCGCGCCGTGACTACGCCGAGGAGCCCGTCACCCAGTACCTGAACGACCTCGTCGGCCGCGCCCACCCCGTGCTCTACCGGGGCGAGCCGCTGCGCGTGGCCACCGTCGCCAACTACCTGCGCGTGGGCATCCCGCGCGCCTTCCGGAGCGCGTCGGATTACGTGCTGGTCAGCCTGGGACTGAGCCTGGTGGGCGTCGTCGCCGGGTACCTGGCGGTCACGCTTCGTCCCGACCTGGCGTCGGCGCTGGCGCCGCAGAACTCTCTGTTCGATCGCATGGCGCGGGGCGAGGTGCCCACCGGGACCGACGCGGGGCTGGCCACGGCCGTCGGGATCATCCTCAACAACATGCGCGTCGCCCTCATCGTCTTCGCGGGCGGCATCCTGCTCGGGGTGCCGACTGCGCTGCTGCTGATGGTCAACGGCTGGACGCTGGGCACGCTGGCCGCCGTCGAGCACCGCGATGGGTTGGACGTGATCTTCTGGTCCTACATCGCTCCCCATGGCGTCATCGAGCTGAGCATCTTCGTGTTCGCCGGCGCGACGGGGCTGATGCTCGCTGACGCGCTGCTCCGCCCCGGCCTGCTGCGCCGCGTCGACGCGCTCGTGGCGGTCATCCCGACGGCTCTCCACCTGGCCCTCGGACTGGCGTGCCTGCTGGTCTCCTGCGGCCTCATCGAGGGCCTGTTCTCCCCCACGGGGGCGCCCGCGGCCCTCAAGTACTCCGTCGGCGCCGCAGGCGGGATCGCTCTCTACACCTGGCTGTTGCTCGCCGGGAGACGACGGTCGCCGGCAGCGACGCCGCTCTCCCTGGAGCGCACCCGCGCCGAGGCGGCGACCGCTCCCGGGTAGAGTGAGGCCGTGGAGATCGTCCGCATCACCCCGCGCGGGTACTGCCACGGAGTTGTCGAGGCCATCCGCATGGCCAAGCAGGTGGGCGCCGAACGCGCCGCCGAGGAGCCCGTGACGATGCTCGGATACCTCGTCCACAACGAGCACGTCACGCGCGAGCTCGAGGCCAGCGGGGTGCGCCTGGTCGCCGCCGGCGATCGCGAGGAAGGGCTGCGCCAGGTGGAGCGGGGCACGGTGATCTTCACCGCTCACGGGATCTCGCCTGACGTGGTGGCCCAGGCGCAGGCGCGCGGGCTGCGCACCGTCGACGCCACCTGCAGCGACGTTACCCGCACCCACGACCTGGTGCGCGACCTGGTGAGCCGGGGGCTGGACGTCATCTACATCGGCAAGCGCGGCCACCCCGAACCCGCCGGGGTCATCGGCGTGGCGCCCGACCGCGTCACGCTGGTGGAGACCATCGAGGAGGTGGACGGCCTCGACCCCGCCCCCGGGGCGCAGCTGGCGGTGACCTGCCAGACGACGCTCTCGATGTGGGACACGCAGTCGATCATCGACCGGCTCGTCGAGCGGTTCCCCGACATCGAAGTGCACAACGAGATCTGTCTGGCCACCCAGGAACGCCAGGAGGCGGCGGTAGCGGCCGCGCGTGACGTGGACGTCGTGATCGTCGTGGGCAGCGCGCGCAGCAGCAACAGCAAGCGGCTGGTGCAGGTCGTCGAGGAGCTCGGCGAGAGACGCGCCCACCTGGTCGACACGGCCGCCGACCTGCGCAGCGAGTGGTTCGCCGGGGTGCGTCGGGTGGGCGTCACCGCCGGGGCCTCGACCCCCACGCAGATCACGCGCGCGGTGATCGCGGCGCTCGAGGCCATGCCCGACCAGCCCCACGCGGGGTAGCCGCCCGGTGGTTTCTGCTGCCCGGTCTGCAAGTAGACTGCGCCGCGACGAAGGCCAGGGAATCCACCAGGAGCCGCCGTGACGCAGCCGACCGGGCCCACCCCCGAGGATCCCCAGGCCCCGCCGTCGCCATGGCAGCCGCCATCCCTGCAACCGCCGCCGCCGCCGCCCCCTGCGCCCTCCCCACCTTCGCCGGCCGGCTACCCGCCGCTGCCGCCGCCCGCCGGGTACCCGCCCCCACCCGGCTACCCACCGCCAACCGCGTACCCGGCGCCGCCTGCCGGTTACCCGGCGCAGCCCGGCTACCAGCCGCCGCCACCCGGGTACGGCTACCCGCAGCCACCCGGCTCCTATCAACCACCGGGCTACCCGCCCCCCTACGGCTATCCCGCGGCCCCGTACGACGCGAAGCTCCGCCCCGCACCGGGGCTGGTCTATGCGAGCGTCTGGCATCGCATCCTCGCCGGGGTGCTGGACCTGGTGATCAACATCGGGGCGCTGTTCGCCTGGGCCGTGGTCCTCTCCGCGGCCGCCCCGTCGGGGGGCGGCCGCGGGGGGGTCGTCGCCTTCATGGTCGTCATCCTGATCGCGGGGGTCGTCGCGCTCAACATCTGGCCGCCCGGGCGCTTCGGGGGCACTCTGGGCATGCTGGCTCTGAGCATGCGCATCCTCCGCCAGGCTGACGGCAGCGCCATCGGCTACGGACTGGCCACGGGCAGGTTCGCCGTGTATGCGCTGCTGGGCTTCATCCCCTTCGTAGACGTGGTCGTCAACCCCATCGTCATCGCCGT
>DATDHG010000104.1:0-4757 GCA_036521675.1 Candidatus Dormiibacterota bacterium | reverse complement strand
TCGTGTCTCAACGAGGCTCGGTACGGCATCCTCTGGGGGAGCGTGGGGGCCGGGCGCGCCTGTTACGAGGCGGCCCTCGCCTACGCCGCGGAGCGCATGGTCTTCGGCAAGCCCATCGCCGCCAAGCAGCTGATCCAGCGCAAGCTCGTGGGCATGGCTGTGGAGCTCAACAAGGCCAGCCTGCTGGCGCTCCACCTCGGACGCCTGAAGGACGCGGGGCGGCTCCTCCCCGAGCAGGTCAGCTTCGGCAAGCTCAGCAATGTCCGCGTCGCCCTGGCCGTCGCGCGCGAGGCCCGCGGTGTGCTCGGAGCCAGCGGCATCACCCTCGAGTACCCCGTGATCCGGCACATGAACAACCTCGAGTCGGTGCTCACGTACGAGGGGACCGAGGAGGTCCACACCCTGATTCTCGGGGAGGCGATCACCGGCCACCGAGCGCTGTAGAAGCGGTCCGAAGGGGGGCTGAAACCGCCGGCGGGGTTCCGCCCCGATGTTACGAAAACGCGTCAAAGTGGTCGACGGGGCACACCGTCGGACGTAGGATGCGGTACCGCTTTCGAGAGGGTCGCCCCGGACAGCCCATCGGCCGGCCGGCTCATTCACCTGAGGACGAGGTCGCCGTGTCGCTGCTGGATCGAACGCTGAGCAAGCAGGAGGCCGGCGCCGGCCTGGCCGGGCCGCCTCCAGCACCGCCCGCCCGAGGCGGTGTCCAGCTGCTCGGCGAGGCCGCCCGGGCGGAGCCGCCCGGCGCCCCGGGCTCGTCCTCGCGGCGCCGCCTGCTCCCCAACGGCAATGCCAGCGCCACCCTCCAGCGCAACTACGACGAGATTCGCGCCCGCGTTCACAGCAAGCTGATCAGCGTGGTCGACGCCGACACGTCCGCACAGGCGGACATCCGGCAGGCCGCCCTCGACGCGGTCGCCGAGGTGGTCGCGGCCATGGGTCTCTCGCTGCGTCAGCAGGAACGCCACGCCATCGTCGAGCAGATCCTCGACGACGTGCTCGGCATGGGGCCGCTCGAGCCGCTCCTCAAAGACCCGGCCGTCACCGACGTGCTCGTCAACAACTGGGATCGCATCTACGTCGAGCGCGAGAACTCAGTGCAGCGGGTTCCGCTCACCTTCGAGGACAACACCCACCTGATGCGCGTCATCCAGCGCATGCTCAGCGCTGTCGGACGGCGCGTGGACGAGGCCACCCCCATGGTGGACGCGCGGCTCAAGGACGGCTCGCGTGTCAACGTCGTCATTCCCCCGCTCTCGATCAGCGGGCCGACGATCACGGTCCGGCGCTTCGCGAAGGATCCCCTTCAACCGGAGGACCTCATCCGCTTCGGGACCTGCACCGGCGAGATGATGGAGTTCCTCGCCGCGTGCGTGCGGGCGCGCCTCAACATCGCCATCAGCGGGGGCGGCTCCTCGGGCAAGACGTCGACGCTCAACGTCCTGAGCGGGTTCATCCCCGACGACGAGCGCATCGTCACCATCGAGGACGCCGCCGAGCTGCAGCTGCGCCAGCCCCATGTGGTCCCGCTGGAGTCGCGTCCGGCGAACATCGAGGGGCGCGGCCGGGTGAGCATCCGCAACCTGGTCATCAACGCCCTGCGCATGCGCCCGGATCGCATCGTGGTGGGCGAGTGCCGCGGGGCCGAGGCGCTCGACATGCTGCAGGCGATGAACACCGGGCACGACGGCTCATTGACCACGCTTCACGCCAACAGCCCGGTCGACGCGGTCAGCCGCCTGGAGGTGATGATCCTCATGGCCGGGACCGATCTTCCCAGCAAGGCGATCCGCGAGCAGATCGGCTCCGCGGTGCAGATCTTCGTACATCACGCGCGCCTGCGCGACGGCTCGCGCAAGATCGTACGCATCAGCGAGTGCACGGGCTTCGACGGGCAGAAGGTGATCATCGACGACGTCTTCTACTTCCACCAGACCGGCATCGACGAGCGTGGCGAGGTGCACGGCTACACGCGCCCGACCGGGTACGTGCCCAGGTGCCTCGAGGTGCTCGAGTACAGCGGCAATCACATCGACCCGGCCATCTTCGAGAGCGCGGCCGTCGTCAGCTGAGGGGAGCCTCAGGTGGCGACCGCGACGTACTTGGTGTTGAGGTACTCGAGGATGCCCTCGCGGCCTCCCTCGCGGCCCAGCCCCGACTGTTTGATCCCCCCGAACGGGGCGGCCGGGTTGGACACCAGGCCCTGGTTCAGCCCCACCATGCCGCTCTCCAGCCGTTCGCAGAAGCGGATGGCGCGGCCGAGATCGCGCGTGTAGACGTAGGCGACCAGCCCGTGCTGGGAGTCGTTGGCCGCCGCCAGCGCCGCCTCCTCACTGGTGAAGCCGGCCACCGGGGCGACCGGGCCGAAGATCTCCTCGCGGAAGGCGCGCACGTCGGGCGACACCCGGTCGAGCACCGTCGGGGGGTAGAAGTAGCCGGGCCCATCGGTCTGCACGCCGCCCACCAGGACCCGGGCGCCGCGCGACCTGGCCTCGTCGACCAGCTCAGCGACCTTGCTGCGCGCCGGCGCGTCGATGAGCGGCCCCACGTCGACGTCCGCCTCGGTGCCCCGGCCCACGCGCAGCTCGCCCATTCTTTTCGCCAGTCGTGTCGCGAACTCGTCGGCGACCCCAGCCGCGACGTGAAAGCGATTGGCGGCGGTGCAGGCCTCGCCCATGTTGCGCATCTTGGCGATCATGGCCCCGTCCACCGCGGCCTCGACATCGGCGTCGTCGAACACGATGAAGGGCGCGTTGCCGCCCAGTTCCATGGAGGTACGCAAGACCCGCTCGGCCGCCTGCGCGAGCAGGTGGCGACCTACCTCGGTGGACCCGGTGAAGGAGAGCTTGCGCAGCCGCGGGTCGGCAAGCAGCGGGGTGGCGACCGCCGCGGCCCGGGAGGCGGTGATCACGTTGAGGACCCCGGGGGGAAGGCCGGCCTCCTCGAGGATGCGCGCCAGGGCGAGCATGGACAGCGGCGTCTGCTGGGCGGGCTTGACCACCATCGTGCAGCCAGCGGCCACGGCCGGTCCGATCTTGCGGGCCCCCATGGCCATGGGGAAGTTCCAGGGCGTGATCAACAGGCAGGGGCCCACCGGTTGGCGCATCAGCACCATCCGGCCGCGGCCGTTGGGGGCGACCGCATACCCGCCGTCGATGCGCACCGCCTCCTCGCTGAACCAGCGTAGGAACTCGGCGGCGTAGGCGACCTCGGCGCGAGACTCCGCCAGCGGCTTGCCCATCTCCAGCGTCATGAGCAGCGCCAGGCTCTCGGTTCTGGCCATGACCAGCTCGAACGCGCGGCGCAGGATCTCCCCGCGCTCCCGGGGCGGATGGCCGGACCAGGCCGCCTGCGCGGCGGCGGCGGCATCGAGCGCGGCGCGCGCATCGCCGGGGGTGGCGTCCGGCACCTGGCAGAGGGCGGCGCCGGTGGCCGGGTCCTCCACGGTGAGGGTCTCACCCGAGGCGGACGCGCGCCACTCGCCACCGATGAGCAGCAGCTGGGGAGCGGTCTCCAGCGCCGCCTGCTCGCCGGCGCTCACCGCCGCGGACTGCATGAGCTCACGCTACACGGTCCCGGGGTGGAGTGTCACCCGCGCGGCCGTCAACGCCGGTAGACGCGCGCCACGTAGTCGTCCAGCATCCGGGTGGCGGTGTAGTCCCGGATGGCGGTGCGCAGCGAGGCCTTGACCATGCGCACCCAGCCGCGCGGCACCCCCTCGGCGTCGCGCTCCTCGAACAGGGGTATGACCTCGTTCTCGAGCAGGGAGTAGAGGGCGCCCGCATCGCTGGCGTCCTCGCTGTAGGGATCCAGCCCCGCGTGCTCCGGGAGCGCCCAGCCGTCCGATCCGTCCCAGGCCTCGGCCCACCAGCCGTCGAGCGTCCCCAGGTTGATGGCGCCGTTGAGCGCCGCCTTCATCCCACTTGTCCCACTCGCCTCCAACGGTGGTCGCGGCAGGTTGACCCAGAGGTCGCATCCCGAGACCAGGCGCGCGGCCGTGCCCAGGTCGTAGTCTTCGAGGAAGATCACCGCTCCGCGGAACTCGGCGGCGTCCTTGAACCGGAAGAGCCCCTGGACCAGGCGCTTGGCCTCGTCGTCCATGGGGTGCGCCTTGCCCGCGACGACCAGCTGCAGCCGTGGCGCCCCGTTGCCGCCGAGGATGCGCTGCGCGGCCTCCATGTCGGCGGTGAGCAGGTGCAGGCGCTTGTAGGTGGCGACGCGGCGCGCGAAGCCCACGGTCAGCCGCTGCGCGTCGAACACCTCGGCCGCCGACTCGGCGTAGCCGGCGGGTTCCCCGCGCCTGAGCCGCTCGACGATGCTGCGGTCGCGCAGGTGCTGGACCAGGGCGGCGCGGGCGGCGCAGCGGGCCTGCCAGACCTGGTCGTCGGGGATGGCGTCGATGAGGGCGCCCAGGTGCGGGTCGCCCGTCCGCTCCGTCCAGCGGTCCCCCAGGTGGGCATCGAGGAGGGCGCGCATGGGGCCGCCCATCCAGGTCGGCAGGTGGACTCCGTTGGTGACATGACCGACTGGAACGTCCTCCACGCGGCGCTCCGGAAAGAGGTCGTTCCACATCCGCCGCGCCACCTCGCCGTGCCGCCGGCTGACCCCGTTGGTGGCTCGACTGAGACGGATCCCAAGTGGGGTCAACCCCAGCGGCGCAGAGGCGTCGTCGGGATTGATACGACCCAGGGCGAGCAGCGAGTCCAGCTCGATGCCGAGCACCGACCTGGAATCGGGGAGGAGGGCGCGCAGCT
>DATDHG010000103.1:0-4250 GCA_036521675.1 Candidatus Dormiibacterota bacterium | reverse complement strand
TCCGCCGGAGCAATCCCACCTGAGCCGGGCTCAGCCCCAGCCCCTCCATCCGTTGCGCGAAGCGCGCCGCCGCGTGATTGCCGACCTGGGCCAGCAGAAAGCCAAGGGGGCCGCCACCGAGCGGCCCTCCCCTTCCGGTGCTGCTGTCATCGCTCATTGACAGCATCATACATCGTATGTATAGTTCATGCCATGATTCATACACAGACAGAAGAAGCGACCCAAACCCGCCCACCGCCATCGCCGTCACGGCAGAGGAGCCGGCCCATGAGCGCCCCCATCAACAACCCGCGGCGACAGGCGACAGCCGGGCCACCACTGTTCGCCCTCGGCGCCATCTCGACGGCACTGTTCCTGGCCAGCCTGATCGTGGTCGCAGCCATGACCGGCGGAGTGCCCCCATCACCGTTCAGCAGCGAATCAACCGTCCTGGCCTTCCTTCGCGACAACCGCGATGCCGTGCGCGTCATGGCAACTCTGCAGTTCGGGTCGGCCGTGCCGCTGGCCCTCTACGCCGCCACCGCCTCTGCGCGGTTGCGCAATCTGGGGATCCGGGCGCCGGGCGCCACCATCGCCCTGGTCGGCGGCGCACTCAGCGCAGCCTTCCTGAGCCTGTCCGCGGCGATTGGCTGGACTCTTTCCCAGCCCGGCATCACCGCCGACACCGCGGTCACCAGAGCGCTCTGGGATCTGAGCTTTGCCACCGGCGGTCCCGGGTACGTCGTCCCGCTGGGGCTTTTGATCGCCGGCATGGCGGTGCCCGCCGCGTTCACCGGACTTCTCCCCCGTCCGCTGGTCGTGGTCGGACTGGCGCTCGCGCTGGTTGCCGAGTTCGCAACGCTCGCCCTGCTCCTGGACGGGGCCGCCTTCCTGCTTCCCATTGCGCGCTTCGGCGGCTTGAGCTGGCTGGTCGTGGCTGGTGCATTGCTACCCCGGTCGCTGCCGCACCGCACTGCGAGCACCGCCGTCAGGGCAGACGCCGTCGGGAGTCACGCATGAACCACGCGAACCCCCTCCGGCCGTTGGAAGGCAGGGTCGCAGTGGTCGTCGGTGCCAGTCGAGGCATCGGCGCAGCCGTGGCGCGGGCCTATGCCGCCGCC
Source organism: Candidatus Dormiibacterota bacterium (assembly GCA_036521675.1). Lineage (GTDB taxonomy): Bacteria > Chloroflexota > Dormibacteria > Aeolococcales > Aeolococcaceae > DATDHG01. The sequence continues at coordinate 3,150 of DATDHG010000103.1, read as the reverse complement.
GGGGCCGCGGTGGCACTCGCTGCCAGAGACACCACCGCGCTCGGCGCCCTGGCAGCCGAGTTGACCGATGCCGGAACCAGCGCGATCGCCGTACCGACCGACGTGACCGACCCCTCCGCGGTGGCCGAGCTCATCGAACGCGTGGTGTCGACATGGGGTCGACTCGACGTCGCGTGCAACAACGCGGCGGGCGGGGGCCATCCGCCAACACCGCTTGCCGACGTGCCGGTCACCGCTTTCGACTCTGCTTGCGCCGTCAACCTGCACGGCATGTTCGTCGCGATGAAGTACGAGATCCCGGCCATGATGGCGTCCGGCGGGGGCGCCATCGTCAACATGTCATCGACCGCCGGAAGCCAGGCGGTCAGCGGACTCGCGGCCTACGTCAGCACCAAGTATGGCGTCGAGGGACTGACCAGGGTGGCCGCTCTCGACTACGCCGCGAACGGCATCCGAGTGAACGCCCTCGCACCCGGCCCGATCCTCACCGACGCCCTGCAGCGCGCCGGCGCCGATATGCAAGAACTCGCCGCGAGGGCGATGCCCATGCAGCGGATCGGGAAGCCCGAGGAGGTCGCGGCGGCAGCGGTGTGGCTCTGTTCCGATTCAGCCGCCTTCGTCACCGGCACGACTCTGGTGATCGACGGCGGGAAGCTCGCGGGGACCCAGGCGTTCATGCAGGGTCGATGACTGGCGTCGGTTCCTCCTGCTCGAAGAGGGCCTGAGTGGACTTGACGACCCAGGCTAGGGACAGGGCTTGGGCAGCGACGGACACGGCGTCGGCACCAGCGACGGGGTTGGGGACGGTGTCGGCGTGGGGGGTGGCGTGGCGGTCGGCGCGGGCGTGGGGGTGGGCGGCGCGGTCGGACCCACCGGAGTGGCGGTCGGTGTCGGCGACGGCGTCGGCCGCAGCGGCGTCGGTGTCGGGCAGTTCAGCTTCCCCAGGTCGACGGGCGTGGGCCTGACCGTCCCCGTGGGGGTGGGCGTCGGCGCGGGAGTCGGCGTCCCCACCACCGCCGTGTAGCTGGGACAGTTCGGCAGCGAGGGCGGGGCGGGCGCGGTGGCGCTGGTGACCACCAGCGAGATGCCCACCGCCAGGGCCCCGATGAGCACGGTGACGACGAAGGTCACCGCGCCCCACTCGAGCCGGAAGATGCGGCCGATCACGCCCGGACGACGGCGGCGCGCGCCTCACGCACCACCGGCCCCAGGGTGGCGTCGCCGGCGGCGACGCGCAGCAGGGTGCGCAACCAGCCCTGCGGGGTCCCCACGTCGAGCAGCTCGCCCTCGAACTCCAACCCCCAGACCTCCTCGGCGGCGAGCGCGCCGGCGATGCCGTCGGTGAGCTGGATCTCCCCGCCCGCGCCCGGTTCGGTGGTGCGCAGGGCCGCCATGACGGCCGGGGTGAGCACGTACCGGCCCATCACCGCCAGGTCGCTGGGGGCCTCGTCCGCGCTCGGCTTCTCGACCAGGCCCGTGACCCGGTGCAGCCGTCCCTCGCTCTCGGCCACGGCCGCGCAGCCGTAGCGGACGATCTCCTCGCGCGGGCAGCGGCGCAGCGCCAGGATGGTGGTCTGCGTGCGGCGGTGCGCCTCCACCAGCTGGGCGAGCACCGGGCGCGCCCCCCACGAGAGGTCGTCGGGGAGCATGCAGGCGATCGTCTGCCCCTCGACGAGCGGGGCCGCCTGGAGCACGGCATGGCCCAGGCCGCGCGCCTGCGGCTGGTAGACCCAGCTGAAGGAGGCGAGGCGTTGCGCATCGCGCACGGTCTCGAGCTCGGGCAGCTTGCCGCGCGCCTCGAGCTCACGCTCCAGCTCGGGAGCGGCGTCGAAATGCGCGGCGAGCACCTCCTTGCCGCGGCAGGTCACCACGATCATGCTGGTACAGCCCGCCGCCACCGCCTCCTCGACGCCCCACTGCAGGACCGGACGGTCGAGGACCGGAAGCAGTTCCTTGGGGAGCGCCTTGGTGGCGGGGAGGAAGCGGGTCCCCAGGCCGGCGGCTGGGATGACGCAGTGGCGGATGTCCATGTCGGCCGCGCATTGTCGCCCCAACCCCGCTGTGCGCGCCCTTGGGCAGGGTGCACACTCGTGCGATGAGTGACGGGCGCGGCGCCACCGGGGGCCCGGACCAGCTGGCGGCGGCGCGCCGGCGCTTCGCCGCCATGGTTGCCCACGAGCTGCGCGGACCGCTGACCGCGGCGGTCGGGCACGCCGAGCTGCTCGTGATGCTCACGAACGGCGCCGCAACCGACCCGACTGTCGCCGGGATGGCGCGGGAGATCCACACCGCCGTGGAAGCCGTCTCCGCCGTCATCGACGACGTGCTGCTCGCCACCGTGGGCCCCGATCAGCTTGAGCTTCGACCGGTCTACCTCGCCGAGGCCCTGGCGGAAGGGCTGCCGGACGACCCCCACCTCGCCACCCTGGCGGCCCCGCTCCGGGCCGCCCCGCGGGTACGGGGCGACGCGCCGCTGGTGGCGCGCATCCTCGCCGAGCTGGTCCGCAACGGCCGCGCGCCCAGCGGCGGCCGAGAGCAGCCCCGGCTGAGCGCGCGCCTTCTGGGTGCGGACGTCCTCCTCGAGGCCGCCGACTCCGGCCCGCCGATCCTCCCTGAGGAGCGCACGGCTGCCCTGGACCGCCTCGACCGCGAACCCGCTGGACTGCGCTCGCGTCGCAACCCGGCGCTCGGGCTGAGTGTGGCGCGGGCACTCGCCGAAGCAATGGGCGGCCGCCTGGAGATCGACGACGCCCCGGGTGACGGTTGCCGCCTGCGGCTGCGGCTCCCCGCCGCCTGAGCGGCTGACCGTCGGCCCCCGCCGCGCCGGCTGCGGCGGCCGGACGGAGCGCCCGGAGCTCCTCTCGGTCGCCAGGGCGCAACGAAGCACTGGACAGGCGTGACGCCCGCGTCAAGTCCTGTCCGACAGGTCGGGGCCTGCCGGGCGTCGGCTGTAGGCTGCGGGGGCAGCGGTGACTGCCGGCGACAATCGCGTCCGCCGGCTCGAGAGGAGGAGGCCGGCATGGTGCCGAGGCTCTGGGGGCGGGCAACACAGGCGGCGGCGGCGCTTCGAGCGCGCACGCGCGCCAGCGACGGACAGGGGCTCGTCGAGTACGCCTTCATCGTGATGCTGATCGCGATCCTGCTGATCGC
>DATDHG010000102.1:0-7147 GCA_036521675.1 Candidatus Dormiibacterota bacterium | reverse complement strand
GCGGCGCCCAGGCCCAGCTGGGCGAACCCGGTCTGCCCGGGGGCCAGCTCGGCGCTCTCGAGCAGCCAGACCCGGGCGGTGGTCTCGGTGGTACCGAGGTGCAGGTGCAGCTCGGTACCGTGCCGGATGGGCACGGGGCTGCCCGAGACGCAGTGCAGCTCGACGTCGAGGCGCCGGGTACAGCGCAGGCTCTGGGGCAGCGCCAGGGCGAGGCCGCGGCGCAGCCGGTCGCGCTCCACGCCGGCCAGGTTGACGGCGGTGCGCCCTCCGGGTGGGGCTGACTCGACGGTGCCGCCGAACTGCTGCAGGCCCCGGATGCGAGCCCGCGTGCCGTCAGGAAGCATCGTGACCTCGGCGCCGGTGCGCAGCCCGCCGCCCTCTAGAGTTCCCGTCACCACTGGCCCGAACCCGGGCATCGAGAAGACGCGGTCGACGAAGAGTCGCGGCCGCCCCAGGTCGGAGTGCGGCGGCAGTCGGGCGAGCAACATGTCGACGGCGGCGTCGAGCTCCGCGAGCCCGGCGCCACTGACTGTCGAGGTGCCCACGATGGGGGCGTCGCGCAGCGGCGTCGGCGCGAGCAGCTCCCGCACTTCGTCGGCGGCCACCGCGACCATCTCCTCGTCCACCAGGTCGAGCCTTGTGAGGGCCACCACAGCGGAGCCCACCCCGAGCAGCCCGCATATCTCCAGGTGCTCGCGCGTCTGCGGCATCACCCCGGAGTCGGCTGCCACCGCCAGGAGCACGAGATCGATGGCGTGGGCGCCGGCGACCATGGTGCGCACCAGGCGCTGATGCCCGGGCACGTCGACGATCCCCACCTGGCGTCCGCTGCGCAGCCGCCACTCCGCGAAGCCCAGCTCGATGGTCATGCCGCGCTGCTTCTCGGCGGCGAGCCGGTCGGGGTCGACGCCCGTGAGCGCCTTGACGAGCGCGGACTTGCCGTGGTCGACGTGCCCCGCGGTGCCGACGACGTTCACCGGTGGACCGTACCGCTCCGCCGCCGCCCGCATCCACACGACGGGCCGGCGGCGCCCGCGGTGGCGCCGCCGGCCCGGGATCACCGAGGCGGGCCGGGTTGAGCCGACGGGGTCTCAGTCGCCGTCTTCGGCGGCCTCGACGATGGCGCCCGCCAGCAGGTTGCGTCCCTTGGGCGTCGGGTGGACGTCGCACGTGGTGGCGGACAGGCGGATGAGCAGCCCGGCTGCGCAGGAATCCCCGCCCGCGCCGGTCGAGGCCTTCATGAAGGCGCCGAACCCGTCGGCGACCACGCCACCCCACTTGGTGACCTCAGCGCTGATGACCTGGTTGAGGAGCACGGTGATGCCGGTGCCTGCGGCGTCCGCGTAGTTGAGCGAGTAGTAGCTGAGGGCGACCAGCTGGTGGTGATAGTGGGCGACGTTGCGGATCGACGAGAAGATCGTGTCGAGGTTGGCCCCGATCGTCCCGAGTGTCCCCGGGAGACCAGCTGTGATGCATCCGGCGGGGTCCTTGGTGAGTGCGCACTGGTTCTGGAGCACGAAGAGGTCGTTGGCCCCGATGTCGATGCTCACCAGCTGTGTGTCACGGTGGTGCTTGAGGAAGTTGATCGTGAACGCCAGCTGGGTGCCGGTGTACGTGGTGTGGAGCGGGAACTTGAACGCGAACCGGTAGGTCCGGCAGCCGTTGTCGACCCCGCTCAGCGAGATGAACCCGCTGGTTGTCTCGCCCGGGCAGGCCGCGTTGGTCAGCCGGTCCTCCAGCTGGCGGGCCGCGACATTCGGGTAGCCGATGAAGTTGGCGGCGTTCGCATGGTTGAGGAGCGGGCTGTACCCGAATGCGACGGAATCGCCGATGGCGAGGTAGCGAGAGCTGTGGTCCTCCTCGGCAGCCACGCCGCGGGTCGGGACCAGCGCCACGAACAACGCCACCAGGGCCGCGAACACGACGCCGAGACGGACACGACGAGACGAGCGCTGCATGGCCTCCTCCAAACATTCCAACCTGGTCGCTCGCCGCAGCCGGCGCGCACGTCCGGAGCCTGACCGACGCAGGGAGGCGATGTCAAACCCGAGGTTCGCGGTCTGCGTGCGCGGCTCAGCGCCGCGTGAAGCGACGCACGGCATCGACGACCGCCGCGGCCAGCGTGGAACCGAAGAAGAGCACGTGGCGCAATGTGACCGGCTGGGTCCGCAACACGGGGGCGGCGCCGTCGAGTGTGGCCAGCGCATCGCCGATGCGCAGCCGGCACCACGGGAAGAGGGTGCGCGGCAGGGTGGCGGCGTCGACCCAGCGCACGCGCAGGGCCTCCACACTGCGGCGCACCTGGCCCCCCACCGGCTCCACGAGGTACACGACGTCGGCGTTGCGGCGCAGCCCCGCCCAGCGGTACACGCCGACCACGGCCCGAACCCGCACGCGCAGCCCGGTCTCCTCGAGGACCTCGCGCACCACGCACACCGCCGCGTCCTCCCCGGCCGCCACGTGGCCGCCCGGCAGCTCCCAGCCCGGTGGCCAGGGGCGCAGCTGGACGAGCACCCGGCGCTCGACGACGATCGCCGCCTGCGCGCCGGTCACCTCGTGGGGGTGGCCGTCGACGACCACCTCGGCGCCCGAGCCGCGCTGCCTCACGGGCGGGCCGGGGAGCCGTGCACCGACCCCCAGGCGGTGATGACGGCGGCGACCAGCTCCTCGGCCTCGTCGGGCGCGACTGTGCGGGGGTCGAGCCAGACGCGGCCGCCCTCGGCCCGGGCCACCACCGCGGGCGTGCCGGAGCGCAGGGCGGCGAGCAGGCGGCCGCTGGGGCCGGGGAGCACCACGGATACCGTGGGCAGCTCGACGCCGGGCAGCGAGCCTCCGCCTGGTGGCCCGGTGGCGCCGGCGATCTCGGCGGGGACCCCCGCCGCGCGCAACCGGGCCGCCCAGGCGCGCGCGGTGGCGTCGAGGTCCGGCAGGAGCCGGCCGAGCATCCGCAGCACCGGGACGGTCGTGGCCGCCTCGCCGCTCAGGTGGGCCGCGAGCGTGGCCCCGAGCGCGGCCAGCACCAGCTTGTCGGGTCGCAACGCGCGCAGCAGGGGATGGCGGCGCAGCCGGGCCACGAGCTCCCCACGCCCGGCGATCAGGCCCGCCTGGGGTCCGCCGCAGAGCTTGTCACCGCTGCCCATCACCAGGTCGGCGCCCGCCCCGATGGCCGCTGCCATCGGGGTCTCGCCGTCGAGGCGGGCGTCGACGGTCGTGGGGTCGGTGAGCACGCCGCTCCCGGCATCGACGAGCAGCAGCAGCCCGTGCCGGTGCGCGAGAGCGGCCAGCTCTATGGCCGCGGGCGTCTCGACGAACCCGCGCATCGCGAAGTTGGAGGCGTGGACGCGCATCACCGCGGCGGTGCGCGGTGTGATCGCGGCCGCGAAGTCGGCAGCCCGGGTGCGGTTGGTGGTCCCGACGTCGACGAGCCGGGCGCCACTCTCGCGCATCACCTCCGGGATGCGAAAGCCGCCCCCGATCTCCACCGCCTCGCCGCGGCTCACGAGCACCTCGCGGCCGCGGCACAGCGTCCGCAGCGTGAGCAGCACCGCCGCCGCGTTGTTGCACACCACCAGCGCGTCCTCAGCGTCGCAAAGACTGGCGAGCAGCGGCGCCACATGGTCCTGCCGCGAGCCCCGGGTGCCGGCGGCGAGGTCGAACTCGAGGTCGCAGTAACCAGCCGCCTCCCCGAGCGCCGCCCGGGCCTCAGCGCTCAGCGGGGCCCGGCCCAGGTTGGTGTGCACGACTGTGCCGGTGGCGTTGAGCACCCGGCGCGGCCCGGGATGCAGACGCCGCCGCAGCCACGCCGCAGCGGTGGCGGCGAGGTCGCGGGCGGGGCGGGGCTCGGCGCCGGCGAGGCGGCGCGACCGCTCTTCGTCGATCGCCTCGCGGGCGGCGCGCACGCGCAGCGCGGCCGGCGCCTCCAGCGCGGTCAGGACCGTGTCACCCGCCAGCTCGTCGACTCCCGGGAGCGAACGCAACGCGGCCGGCTGGCTCACGCCCGCTCGCGCAGCCGGCGGCGCGCGCCCTCAGGAACGGAGCACATTGAGGAAGGGCAGGATGCCCCCGATGGGCGGCGGCGGGCCGCCGTAAGCGCGCTCCACGACCCAGGTGCTGGCCCTGCCGATGAGCCCGCCGGCCTGGTTGCTGCCCAGCTGGGGCAGCACGAAGAGCACCAGGAAACCGCCCACCTGGAGCAGGCCCGCGTTGCGCTCCATCCAGCTCACCAGCGCGGGCAGCGACGGGTTGGCCAGCCCCTTGAACACCGCGAACCCATCGAGCGGGGGGATGGGGATGAGGTTGAAGACGAACAGCAGCGCGTTGACCCAGACCGCCTGGTACAGCACCAGGGCGAGCACGAACTGCGCGCCGCCGTGGAAGAGGTAGGTGTCGCTGATGTCGACGAAGAAGGGATCGCCGTTCGGGGAGATGGCCGCCGGGTCGCCGTTGACGAGCAGTCGCAGGGCCACGCCGAACCCGATCGCCAGCGCCAGGTTGGTCAGCGGCCCGGCGGCGGCGATCAGCGCCTGCTCGCCCCTGGACGGGAGGCGCAGGGCGTTGAAACGCACCGGCTTGGCGAAGCCGAACCCGACCCCCAGGAGCAGCGCGAAGCCGATGGGGTCGATGTGGTGGAGCGGGTCGAGGGTGAGGCGGCCGTCGCGACGCGGCGTGGGGTCGCCCAGCCGCACGGCGACGGCGGCGTGCGCCAGCTCGTGAAGCGTGAACCCGACCAGCAGCCCGGGAAGCGCGTAGAGGGTGAGGGTGACGAAGAGGGCGAAGCTGTTCGACACAGGTCACTCCAGCTCGACCTTGACCGGTCGCGGCGTGCGCCGCCGCCTGGGGCTGTCCGCACCCTCACCCGGCTGGCGCTGGCGCTGGCTGAGGTGATGCTCGAGGGTGAGTGTCGCCGCGAGCAGCAGTTCGCGCTGCGCGTTGAGGAGGTGCGCGCGCGCCTCGGGGGGCACCAGCTCCCCGACAGTGTCGCCCAGCAGCTCGCCCGCCTCGCCGAGCAACCGGCTGGGACAGAGACGGCAGTTCTCGCTCAGCTCACCGCGCTCCCGAAGGTGACCCGCAGCATCCCCTCCTCGAGCCTTGCAGTGCGGACGACCTTGCCGTTGAGCACGCGAGGCAGGGAGATCTCGCGCTTGTAGGCGCCCACGCTGACGAACAGCTCACCCTCGCGGTGGCTGACGTCCACCTCGTCCTTGGCGATGAAGGGGAGGTGGAGGCTGAGCACGTACTCGTCGCCCTCCTTGCGCACCCGTTGGGGGATGGCGTGGTAGTAGATCTCGGCGGGGTCGCGGTCACCGTAGATGGACACCGCCATCTCCTCGAGGTTGTCGAGCCCGACGATCTCGTGGTCGAACAGGCGGGTGCGCAGGATGGGCACCGGCGAGAAGGCGGTGTCGACCACGTCGCTGTAGCGCTGCTGGGAGCGGTGCCACGCGGTGAAGTAGCCGTCGGTCACCTCGGGGGGCAGCACGCGGTTCACGACCACGAGGTCGGTCAGGTAGTCATAGAGCGACAGATACGTGAAGGCGCGCTGGGCCTCCTTGATGACCATCTTCTCGAGGTTGAGGACCAGGCGCACCGTGCATGTCTTCGGGTCGCCGAGCACCTTCTTCATCGACTCGAGATCGAGTAACAGGTCGCGCACGTTGGCGAAGATCTCGTCGCCCGGCAGCGGGATGCTGATGAACGGCTGCACCATCGGTCGGGCCACCTTCATGACGCGGCGCTCGATGGGGAAGATCTTCTGCAGGTACCAGCGCGCCACGTCGGGGAAGGCGAGCAGCTGCAGGGTCTCGCCGGTAGGCGCGCAATCGACGATGAGCACGTCGTAGTCGCCGCTGGCCTTGTGGTGCTTGATCCACATGAGGCTGGCCACCTCTTCCATCCCCGGCGGGCTGGCCAGCTCCTCAGCGACGATGTCGTCGACCCCCTGGGAGCTGAAGAGCAGGCTGAGGTAGCCGTGGATCTTGTCCCAGTGCGACTCGAGCTCGTGGAGCGCGTTGATCTCCTGGGCGAAGAGGTTGGGAGCGACCTCGACGGGGCGATCGGCGAGCGCGGTGTCGAAGCTGTCGCCCAGGCTGTGGGCGGCATCGGTCGAGACGACCAGGGTGCGGTACCCGAGCCGCGCGCAGCGGGCCGCCGTCGCGGCGGCGACGGTGGTCTTGCCGACCCCGCCCTTGCCGGTGTAGAGGATGACGCGCATCGCGTGAGCAGTCCTTCCGGATGGCGCACGAAGGGGCCCGCGCGCCGGGGCAGCATATCCGACCTCTGTGGGCTCGACCCTGGGGCGGGCGCCGGTCAGCGGTTTGGCCCGGCTCCCCGGAGGGGCGACGGGTGCCGCGCCTACTTGACGAGGACGGTGACGAGCACGGTGGCGACGAGGATCAGTAGCACCATGAGGCCGGCGATGATGGCGACCCGGCGCAGGTCCCCGGTCGTGTACGGAACTCGCGCCAGCGGGATGGCGGGGTCTTCGGCATCGAGCTCGGCCGCCGGGGTGGCGACCGCGAGGGGCCGGGGGCGGCGCGTCGCAGGGTCGACCCGGCCCACCCGGCGGGCGGAAGCGGGGGCGCTGAGGGCAGCCGGGCCGGCCGGCGCGGCGGCGGTTGCCGCCGCAACTCCGGGAGCCTCCGCGCCCGTACCGGCGAGGCCGGGCGCAGCCGTCTCGCCGGCCTCCCCGGAGGGGCCCGGCGCCGGACTCGCCACGGTAGGGGCCGCGGCCCCCGGCACGCCCGCGGACGCGGGCAGGGAGGCGCTCGAGCGCGCCGCGGGGGTGGGCGGCCGGCGCCTGCCGCTGCTGCGCTTGCTCTTCTTCGCCATGGGCCGGGCAGAAGGGTAGCAGGGGGGTTGTAACGCTACGCCCCGGGTGTTGTGAACCGCGATATGTTGTGCTAGGGTGGCGGCTGGTCCACAGGATGTGGGGGGTGAGGCCGCCACAGACCGCGGGCCGTCGGCAGCAGGCGCCGGGCCCTCCAAAGGCCAGTCCAGCGCACTTCCTCGGTCGCCGTCATCCGGCGCCTGCTGCTCGTCCGCCGGGCTGTGGCTCCCGACCGCGTGCCCGGCTAAACATTGAACCGGACGTGGATCGTGTCGCCGTCCTGCATGACGTAGTCGCGGCCCTCGACGCGCAGCCGGCCCT
>DATDHG010000101.1:0-11690 GCA_036521675.1 Candidatus Dormiibacterota bacterium | reverse complement strand
GTCGATCTGGGCTTCGCGGGTGGCCTTGTCGGCGTTGCGGGCAGCGCTGCCGATGCGGCCGGCGACGAGCTGTCCGACCGCCTCGACGACTCCTGGGTCGAGCGCGGCCGACGGGTAGGACAGAGTGGGCTTGCCGATCGCGGCTACGATGCCGCGCTGGAACTCGACCTGGCGACGGATCTCGTCGTGGGCGAACCGCAGCGCCTCCAGCATGGTCGCCTCGGGAATCTGCCGGGCGCCGGCCTCGACCATCGAGATCGAGTCGTACGTGCCCGCCACGACCAGGTCGAGGTCGGACTCGGCCAGCTGGGTGAGCCGGGGATGCAGCACCAGCGCACCGCCGATCATGCCGACGCGCGCGCAGCCCACCGGGCCGCCGTGGGGAATGTCGCTGATGGCCAGCGCCAGGGACGCGCCCAGCACCGCCAGGGTCGTGGGATCGGTGTCCTGGTCGGCGCTGAGGACGGTAGCGACGACCTGGACGTCGTTGCGGAAGTCCTTGGGGAAGAGCGGCCGCATCGGCCTGTCGATCATGCGGCTGGCGAGGATCGCGGCCTCGGTGGGCCGACCTTCGCGACGCGGGAAGCTGCCCGGGATGCGGCCCGCGGCGTAGAGCTTCTCCTCGTAGTCGCAGGTGAGCGGGAAGAAGTCGATCCCCTCGCGCGGGGCGGTCGAGGCCACCGCGGTGACGAGGAGCTTGGTGTCGGCGACCTGCAGGAGCACGGCGCCGTTGGCCTGCTCGGCGACCAGGCCGGTCTCGATGGTCAGGCGACGATCGGCGTAGCCGGTCTCGTCCCTGCGATAGGTCGGTGGGTAATAGGACATGGGGGTGATCTGCTCCAGATGGATGCTGATGACCCCGGCCGGGTGTCGCCCGTTGCGGTCCACCACAGCAGCGGTGAGGTGTTGGTGGGGGCCGCCGGTGGCTCGCTTCGCGCGCCCGTTGGCTGCGCGGGACGGGGCCGGTGGCTCTCACCAACGTCTCACCGAGCGGAGGGCGCTGACAAGGGTGCGCTCACCCAGGCCGGGAGAGACTGATGGGTCGGATGAAGGCGGTCGCTCGTGACAACGCCCCTCAGTGGGGCCGGCAGCCCTCCCAATACGGGTCGACTGCGCCCTCGTCCATCGGTGCCGGCGACGTCGTCAGCGGCGCAGCCCCAGCTTGGCGATGAGGCCGCGATAGCGCTCGACGTCAGTGCGCGTCAGGTAATCAAGCAGCCGGCGGCGCTGGCCCACCAGCTTGAGGAGGCCGCGCCGCGAGGCGTGGTCCTTGGGGTGGGTGCGCAGATGCTCGGTGAGCATGGCGATGCGGCCGCTCAGGATGGCGACCTGCACCTCGGCTGAGCCCGTGTCGGTCTCGTGGAGGCGGTGCTCCGCGATCACCGCGGACTTGTCGATGGTGGTGGGCATTACAGGTGGGGAACTCCGTATGGGCGCAGGGGCCGTCACCAGGCGTCGAGCGTGCCGCCGGCCGGTACGCGCTGGGCGCGCCGCAGCCGCGGGGCTCCCCGCAGGTCGGACGCAGTGTACCTGAACTCAACTCGCGGGCCCGGCCGGGACTGGGCCACCGCGAGGCCGGGGGGCACAGAGGTCGAGGGCGGCCGGCAGCACAGTCGCGATCGCCGGAGCGGCCCCGATCTGCTCCCCCTCGACGTCGAAGAGCATCTGAGCACCCTCCAGGGGGGTGACCTCCACCCGGGCCGCCCGCATCACCAGCACCCCGGGCCGGCCGATGTGGGCGCCGCGGTAGATGCGCGGCATCCCCAGCAGCGACCGGAGCCGGCCGATGTCGCCGATCACGACCACGTCGAGCATACCGTCGGCAAGGTCGGCATCGGGGGCCACCAGCATGCCGCCACCGAAGTAGCGTCCGTTGGCCAGCACCACGTTCTGCATCGGCCCCTCGATGGGGACCCCGTCGGCGACCACGCGCGCGGGCTTGCGGCCGTAGCTGACCACCGAGCGCATCGCTGCCCAGGCGAAGGTGGCGCGTCCCCCGGCGCGTTTGGTCGGTCCGGCGGCGCGTAGGGCCACCTCGCCGCCCAGGCCGCAGTCGGCGATGTTGATGAAGTGATGGACGCCGATGGCGGCCCCGTCCGCGCCCAGGTACTCGATGCGGCCCACGTCGCACGGACGGCGATCGCCCCGGGCCAGCAGCACCGCGGCGGCGTGGGGCTCACGCGGGATCCCGGCGCTGCGCCGGAAGTCGCCGCCGGTGCCGGCGGGCACCATCCCGAGCACCGCTCCCGGCCGGATCGGCGGCCCGCCGTTCTCACCGAAGAAGCCGTTGGCCACCTCGTTGAGGGTGCCGTCGCCGCCGACCGCCACGACACGCTCGGTGCCCGCGGCCAGGGCGGCCCGGGTGATCGCGGTCGCGTCGCCCCGGGCCAGGGTGAGCCGGTGCTCGAACTCCACCCCGGCTTCGTCGAGGGCGTCGCGGATCAGCGGCCATTCGCGACCGGTGCGCCCGGCCGCGGCCGCCGGGTTGACGACGACCAGGGTGGCGGGCGCACTCATCCGTCGGCGGATGGTAGGCCAGAGCGTGGCGGGATCAGTTTGCCGGGGTTGAGAATGCCGGTCGGGTCCAGGCGCGCCTTGACGGCGCGCAGGATCTCGACGCCGAGCTCACCGATCTCCTGGGCCATCCAGTCCCGGTGGTCGAGCCCGACCCCGTGATGGTGGGTGATGGTCGCCCCGGCGGCGGCGACGGCAGCCCCGGCGGCGCGCTTGACCGTGGCCCACTGGGTCAGCGGGTCGGCGGCCTGGGTGGCCACGACAGTGAAGTAGAGCGAGGCCCCTGTCGCATACACATGGGAGACGTGGCAGAGAACCAGCCCCGGGGTGCCGCCGGCGGTGAGCGCCTCACTCAGCACCGCGCCGAGGGTGGCGTGCAGACGCTCCAGGCCCGACCAGCTCGTGGCCGTCTCCAGGGTCTCCACCAACACGCCGATGCCGAGCAACGCGTCCCGCAGGTACGGCCCCTGGTAGCGGGTGCGCTGCCAGCTGTCGCCCGCGCCAGGCCCCAGCGGGGTGGCCCCGGCGCCACTCAGCACCGCGGCCGCCGCCAGGCGACGGGCCGTGACGGCCACCGCCTCACCCTCATAGCCGGTGATGGCCAGGCAACCCGCGGGGGTGGGCTCGCCCGCGATCGCTGCGGTGATGGCCGTCTCGGCGGGATCGGAGAGGCGGAGCACCGTGGGAAGGGCGCCGTCGGTCTGGGCGAGCCGCCGCAGCGCGGCTACGCCGGCGCTGAAGTCGGGCAGGCTCCACCCCTCGAAGACCCGGACGGCCGGGAGCGGGCGCACCCGCAGGCGCAGCCGGGTGATGACGCCCAGCGTCCCCTCGGAGCCGAGGAAGAGCTGGCGCAGGTCGGGCCCGGCGGCCGAGGCCGGGGCCCGGCCGAGCTCGATGGCGCCGATCGGGGTCGCCACCACCAACCCCTCGACGAGCTCGTCGAACCGCCCGTAGCCGGCGGACGCCTGCCCCGCGGAGCGGGTGGCGGCGAAGCCGCCGAGGCTGGTGTGCTCGAAGCTCTGGGGCTGATGTCCGAGGGTCAGTCCGTGGGCGGCGAGCAGCGCTTCGGCGCGGGGCGCGCGCACGCCCGCCTCGAAGATCGCGATCAGCGACTCTCCGTCCACCTCGAGGAGCCGGTCCAGCCGCCTCAGGTCGAGGGCGATGCAGCCGCTCAGCCCATCGCGGCGCGGTTCCACCCCGCCGACCACGCTGGTGCCGCCCCCGAAGGGGATCACCGCCACGGCGTGCGCGGTGCAGGCCTCGAGGACGGCGAGCACCTCCTCGTGACCACCCGGGAGGATCACGGCGTCCGGAACCGACGCGGCCTCGCCGGCGCGGCGGCGGAGCAGGTCGGTCGTGCTCTTGCCGCCGCTGTGCAGCAGGCGGGCCTGCGGCTCGGTGAGCACGTGCGCCGGCCCCACGGCGGCTGTGAGCGCGGCGAGCGCGGCCGCGCCGAGGGCGACAGGGGGCACGCGCATGGTGTCGAGGCCCACCGCGGGGGTGTCCCGCCGGGTCATCCCGAGGACCTGCTCGACCAGCGCGCGCAGCTCCTCGGACAGCGGCGCGTGGCCCGCCTCCGTGCCCCATCCCCACCACAGCATGTCGGCCGGCTCGGGGGCGGTCACGGGGTCACCGCCGCACCCGCCAGCGCGGCCGCGGCCCGTCCGGCGCGCCCGGCGCTCCACGCCACCACGCCCAGCCCGCCCGCTCCCAGCGAGCTGTCGATTCCGGCGAGCAGCGCCCCGCAGGCGACCACGTTGGCCCAGGGTGCCACCCCGAAACGGTCGACGGGTCGGCAGCCCGCATTCAGGCGCAGCCCGGCGGCGAGCACCGGTTGCTCCCGGTAGTTCGCCCGGCTCACCAGGTCCGCCCTGGCGAGCTCGCCGACCTCGCGCTCGCCGGCGAAGACGGGCAGGTCGAGGAGCGGTTCGCGGGGACGCGCGTCGAGGCTGAGTCCACCTCCCAGGAAGCGCCCGCCCGCCAGCACGACCGCATCGCACACCACCTCGCCTGCGTCCACCAGGGCCGCCTCCACCCGCTCACCGGCGGTGCGCAGGCCGGTGACCGCCCCGCTGACGACGGTGATCGGCGCGGCTCCCAGCGCCCGCTCCAGGGCCCGCTGTAGCCGCCAGCCGGGGGCGGAAGGAGGCGGGGCCAGCAACTCGCCCACGGCGCTGCCGAGCGCGCCCTCGACCCTGGCGAGCACCGCGCCGGCGTCGTCGAGGCCGAGGACCGGAGGCACCAGCACCACGTCGACGTCCCCGCGAGCCACGTTCAGCTCCGCACGGATCGCCTGCCCGAGCCGCTCCGCGCCGCCAGGCGCCTCGACGAGGCGAGCCACCGTGGGTTCGTCCAGGTCGGCCGGGTCGCCGCCCTCTCCGCGGAGGAGCGCGACTGTAACGGCTTGCGTGTGCACGCCGGGCACGCGCTCAGCGATCCCGGCCGCCACGGCGCCGGCATCGACCCGATGGAGACCCGCGATCCCGGCCACCGCCACACGGCCGCGGCCCCGAAGGTCGCCGGCGGCGATGGTCTGCTGCACCACGCCCGCCGCCCGCACCTGCCCGGTGGTGGCAGCCACGAGCACGGGGGCGCGCAGATCGACGCGAAGCCGCAGCCCGGCGTCCATGAGCGCGGTCGCGAGCGCCGTCAGCTCCACCTCCAGTTCGGCCAGGCTGGGAGGCGCGCCCCCGGCGAGGAAGGGGTGGCGGGGATGGTCTCGCTCCAGCCGTCGCAGCCACCCCTGGGGATCGGCCGCCTCCGCCGGCGGCACGACATCCAGCGCTCCCGACGACACCGCCGTCGCGCCCAACGCCCGCCGCACCAGCGTGACGTCGGCACCGGCGCCGGCCGCGCTCAGGGCCGCCCAGCAACCGGCCAGCCCGCCGCCGACGACCACCACGCGCGGCATCGTCTCCTCAGGGGTGGGGGCGATCGGTCAGCAGCGCGCGCACCTGGGCCGCACGGCGGGCGCTCCTTGCCTCGGGTCGACCGGCGGTCGCGTCCGGGCCCTCCTCGCCGAGCCGGCCGACGAAGCAGCAGCGCACGACCTCCCCGTCCAGGCTGTTCGCGAAATCGAGAAGCCAGGGCTCGATGGCGGGGCGGCCGGCGCCGGGGGTCGGACGCGCCATGATCACCGTCGCGGCCATCCACCACTTTCCCGCCACCCGCACCCACGAGGCGTAGACGCCATCACGGGGTGTCGCCTTGCCCTCCGGCACGGCGAGGGCGACCTCGTCATGACCGGGGTAATGGCCACGCTCGTCCCTGGCGGAGCCGGCGGGGATGGGGTGCAGGGCGCCGTCGAGGCAGTAGCAGCGCCCGGCCAGCCGCGCCGCCGTCCCCACGTCGCCCCGGACCAGAGCGGCGCGGACGCCTGACGAGGAGACGCGCTCACCATCGAGGAGCACCGGCTCGACCACCTCCAGCTGGACGCCGCGCTCGCAGCCCCAGCGGCGCAGGAAGGCCAGGTCACCCTGGCGGTTGTGACCAAGCGCGAAGTCAGGCCCGGTCACGAGGCTGCGCATCCCCACAGTGGCGCACAGCCGCTCCAGGAAGCGCTCGGCGCTCCACTGCGAGGTCTTGACATCGAACGGCAGAACGAGCAGCCGGTGGATCCCCGCGGAGCCGAGTAACTCGGCCTTCTCGGCGACGGTCGTCAGCGTCTCCGGGCAGCTCTGCGGCCGCAGCACGCAGCGCGGGTGCGGATCGAACGTCATGACGACCGGTTCCGCGCCCAGCGCTGTCGCGCGATCGCGCACGCGCTCGAGGATGCGGGCGTGGCCGCGATGGACGCCGTCGAAGCTGCCGATGGTCACCACCGCCGGGGCGGCGTCAGCGTCGACCGGGGGGCCTTCGGCCAGCCCCAGCTCCACGACCATGGCTCCTACCCCGCGCCGCCGGCGAGCACCTTGGTGGGCTTGAGATGGAGCCCGGTCAGCTCCCCCAGCGCCAGCAGCTCACCGCGGACGTCGTGCACCCGCACCGTGGCTCCCGACGCCGCGCCCTGCGGCCGCCGCGTCACCCAGACCGCCTGGCCGCGAAGGATCTGCAGGGCCAGCTGGGGAGGCACGTCGAGGCGGGGCAGATGATCGACGGCCACCGCGGGCGGCAGCAGCGCTGACGCGGGGTCGGGCAGTGTCCGCAGCGCCTCGAGGGTCAGCGCCTCGCGCTCGCCAAGACAGCCGTAGCCGGTGCGGCGCAACCGACCCAACAGGCCGCCGACGCCCAGGAGGTCGCCGATGTCGGCGGCCAGCACGCGCATGTAGGTGCCCTTGCCGCAGACCACCTCGACCTCGACCTCGGTCACGGCGCCGGCGCGCAGGTCGAGCAGCGCGATGGACTCGACGTGGGCCGGGCGCGGGCTGCGCTCCACCTCCACCCCCTGGCGGGCGAGCTCGTACAGGTGGCGCCCCTCATGGCGCACCGCCGAGTGCATCGGCGGCACCTGGGTGATGTCGCCGACGAACTGGGGCAACACCTCCAGCACCGCCGCGCTGTCGAGGGCCGAGGCGTCGGCGCCTGGGGTCACTGTGCCCTCAGTGTCCATGGTGTCGCTGCGCTCGCCGAGGCGGAGCACACAGCGGTACCGCTTGGGCTGCTGATGGAAGTAGTCGACAAGCCGCGTCGCCGCGCCCACGCAGATGGGAAGCAAGCCGGTGGCGGCCGGGTCGAGGGTGCCGGCGTGGCCCACCCGACGTTCGTCGAGAAGCCGGCGCACCTCGCGCACGGCTCCGAAGGAGGTCATGCCCGCGGGCTTGTCCAACGCCAGCACCCCGTGCACACGGGCCGCCCGCCGCCCGCGCCGCGGGGCGTGCGCCACCATGGTGCCGTCGCTCACGCGATCCCCAGCGCCTCCCGCGCGATGGGCAGAACCGCCGCCTGCGCCTGCGCCAGCGGCAGCCTCAGCTCCGCCCCCGCCGCGCGGCGATGGCCGCCGCCGCCGAAGGGGATGCAGATGTCGGTGGCGTCGAGGTCGCCTCGCGAGCGCACGCTGACCTTGGTGAGCCCGGGCGCGCTCTCCTTGAAAAGGACTGCCAGCAGCATCGTGTCGATGCTCTGCAGGGCGTCGATCACCCCTTCGCTCTGCTGCATGTCCGCCCCGGCCTCGGCCAGCATTGATTGGGTCACCTCTGACCAGATCAGGCGACCCTCGCCCTCGGCGCGGAGGCCCGCGACGGCGAGCGCTTCGAGGCGCAGCGTGCTGACGGCGCGCGACTTGTAACTCTTCAGCGCCACCCACGCAGGGTCGGCGCCCAGGCGGACGAGCTCGGCGCCCAGCCGCAGCGCCGCCTCGTCGGTGTTCTCGTGGCGGAAACCGCCGGTGTCGGTGAGCAGCGCCGCGTAGAGATTGGTGGCCACCTCGGGGGTGATGGGCGCCCCCAGCGCAGTGAGCAGACGAAACACCACCTGCCCACTGGCGCTGGCCTCGGGTTCGACGAGGTTCACGCTCCCGTAGCGGCTGTTGGAGAGGTGGTGGTCGATGTTCACGACCGGATGGCGCTCGGGATCGAGGAGGGCACGCTTCTCGCCGAACCGGCCAACTGTGGCGCAATCGAAGGCGAAGACCGCGTCGATCTGCTCGGGGGCCTCCTCGATGAGCTCGTACCCAGGCAGGAAGGCGAGCATCGTGGGGATCGGGTCGGGCACGACCGGATGCGGCGTCTTGCCCATGGCGCGCAGGGCGAGCGCGAACCCCAGGGCGGAGCCGAGGCTGTCGGCGTCCGCGTCCTTGTGGGCCAGGCAGACGATGTGCTGCGCCCCATTGATGATGTCGCGGATCTCCTCGACGCGGTCCTCGACGCGCGAGCCCGCCGCGGTCTCGACGCTCATGGGGTTGCCTCGCCGAGGTGGGCAGCCGGGTTCGACTCGTCGGACCACCCCCCGGGGGGGGTCAGGTCCTCGAGCATCCTGCCGATTCGCACGCTGTAGGCGATCGACTCGTCGAGCTCGAAGTGCAGATGGGGGACGGTCTTGAGATTCTCCAGCCGGTGGCCGAGCTCCCCGCGCAGATAGCCCTCGGCATGGCGCAGGGCGACGATGACGGCGTGACGCTCGGTGTCGCTGCCGGAGGCCGAGACCAGCACGCGGGCGCTGCGCAGATCGGGGCTGGCGTCGACCTTGCTGACCGTGGCGAAGCGCAC
This sequence comes from Candidatus Dormiibacterota bacterium, assembly GCA_036521675.1. Taxonomy (GTDB): domain Bacteria; phylum Chloroflexota; class Dormibacteria; order Aeolococcales; family Aeolococcaceae; genus DATDHG01. The sequence goes on along the minus strand of DATDHG010000101.1, from coordinate 3,033 downwards.
GCGCTCGTCCTTCATCTCGGTGACCATGAGGCTGCTCAGCTCCTGGCGCAGCTGCTCGGCGACCCGGTCAAGCCGGGATCCCCGTCCGATGCCGGCATGGCGCGCTGCGCTCCCCGCACCTGAGCGCACCCTCACAGGTTCTGCTGCTCGACGACGTGGGCCTCGAGGAGGTCACCCTCGACGAAGTCGGTGAAATCCTCCAGGGTGATGCCGCAGTCGAAGCCCTGGGTCACCTCGCGGACGTCGTCCTTGAAGCGCCGCAGCCGATCGATCTTCGAGGTCACCACGACGTCGCCGCCGCGCATCACCTTGACGATCGCGCCGCGCGTCACCTTGCCGTCGAGGACGTGGCTGCCGGCGATGGCGTTGCGGCCGTCGACGGTGAAAACCTTGCGGACCTCGGCACGGCCCTGGTAGACCTCCACGAACGTGGGCTCGTAGAGGCCCTTGATGGCGTTGCTGATGTCGTCGGTGACCTGGTAGACGACGTCGTAGAAGCGCACGTCGACCCCCTGGCGCTCGGCGCTCTCGCGGGCGGCCGGGTCGGGGCGCACGTTGAAGCCGATCACGATGGCGTCGGTGACCGCCGCCAGGTCGACGTCGGACTCACTGATGGGGCCGACCCCGTCCCCCACGATCTTGACGCGCACGGTGGGGTCGTCGATCTGCTGAAGCTGACCCCTGAGCGCCTCGAGCGAGCCGTTGGCCTCGGCCTTCACGACGAGGTTCAGGTGCTTGACGGTCCCCTCGCTGACCTGCATGGCGAGGTCGGCCAGCGTGATGCGCCGCAGCGGCGCGGCGCGCTGGGCCGCCGCCCGATTGGCGCGCTCGTCGGCGATCGCCCGAGCGGCGCGCTCAGTGTCGACGGCCATCAGCACATCCCCCGCGTCGACCACCTCGTTGAGACCGGTCACCTGCACGGGGGTGCTCGGGCCTGCCTCCTTGACGCGCGCGCCGGTGTCGTCGAGGAGGGCGCGCACCCGGCCGTGGTGGGTCCCGGCGACCACGATGTCACCGACGCGCAGGGTGCCGGTCTGCACCAGCACGGTGGCCACCGGGCCCCTCCCCCGCTCCACCTGGGACTCGATGACCGCCCCCACGGCGGGCCGTGCCGGGTTGGCCGTGGGCTGGACCTCGACATCGGCGACCGCCAGGATGGTCTCGAGCAGGTCGTCGATGCCCTGGCCGGTGAGGGCGCTGGTCTGCACGACCTCCACGTCCCCGCCGATGGGTACAGGGACCAGGCCGCGCTCGGCCAGCTGGCCGAAGACGCGGTTGGGGTCGGCGCCGTCGCGGTCGATCTTGTTGACCGCCACGACGATCGGCACGCCAGCACTCCGAGCGTGCTGGATGGCCTCCTCGGTCTGGGGCATTACCCCGTCGTCGGCGGCCACGACCAGAACGGCGATGTCGGTCACGTCCGCGCCTCGGGCTCGCATGGCCGTGAAGGCCGCGTGCCCGGGGGTGTCGATGAAGGTGATGCGCCGTCCATCGCGCTCGATCTGGTACGCCCCGATCCGCTGGGTGATGCCGCCCGCCTCGCCGGCGGCGACCCGCGTCTTGCGGATGAAGTCGAGGACAGAGGTCTTGCCGTGGTCGACGTGACCGAGCACGGTCACCACGGGTGGGCGCGGCTGCAGGGCGGCGAGGTCGGCCTCCTCGAGCAGGGGGCTGCGGCGCCGGCCGGTCGCGGCCGGGGCCGCAGCGCCGTTGCCTCCCGCCCCCTCGGTGGCCCGGACGGCCGCCTCGGCGTCGACGGCGTCGAAGCCGAAATGGTCGGCGGCGAGCGCCGCTGTGTCGAAGTCGAGGGACTGGTTCAGGGTCGCCACGACCCCGTTGGCGAGGAGGTACTTGACCACCTCGGTCCCCTTGACCTCGAGCTTGTCGGCCAGCTCCTTCACCGTGAGCGTGACAGGCAGCGTGATCGTCTTCTTCACCGTGGCGATGACATTACCTCCTGGGCGGCGAGGGGGCCGCCGGGGCCAGTTGCAGGGTGGCGGCGAGAGCGTCCGGATCGACGCGGGCCGCGCTGGTGCGCAGCGCCCGGGGCAGGGCGCGGCGCCTGCGGGCCAGAGCCAGGCACGCCAGCGCGGTCTCCTTACAAAGATAGGCGCCCCGGCCCTCCTGGCGCCCGCTGAGGTCGACGGCCACCGTCGCGTCGGGATCCGCGGGCAGCACCAGCCGGATGAGCTCGCGCTTGGGCGCCGCGCGGCGGCAGCCGGCACAGCTGCGCTGTGGAAGGCGCCCGCGCGGGGCGGCGCCGCTGCCCTGGGGCATCAGGCCCCGCCCTCCCCGCGGATGTCGATGCGCCAGCCGGTGAGGCGCGCCGCGAGCCAGGCGTTCTCCCCGGCGCGGCCGATGGCCAGGGACAGCTGCTGCTCGGGCACGGTCACGTGGGCCGTCCGCGTCTCGTGGTCCAGCTCCACGCCCAGCACGGTAGCGGGCCCCACCGCCCGGGCCACGTAGATCGCCGGGTCCTCGGACCAGCCCACGACGTGGACCTGCTCGTCACCCAGCTCGCTGACCACCGCGCGGATGCGCACCCCCCGAGGGCCGATGCACGCTCCCTCGGGGTCGACGCCGCCCAGCGGGGCCTCCACGGCCACCTTGCTCCGTCTCCCCGGCTGGCGGACCAGCGCCCGCACCACCACCTGGCCGGTGGACATCTCGGGCACCTCCTGCTCGAGGAGGCGGCGCAGCAGGTTGGGATGCGATCGGGAGACCTCGATGACCGCGTCGCGGCCCTGCCGGCGCGCGTCCAGCGCGAACACCTTGAGATGCTGGTTGCGCTCCAGGCCCTCCCCAGGGATCTGCTCCTCCGGGCGCAGCACGGCCTCCATGCCGTTCACGCGCAGGTGCCACAGCGGACCGTCCTGACGCTCGACGATGGCGTCGACGAGCTCGCCGCGCCGGGCTGAGCCCTCACGCAGAACGCGGCCGCGCTCGTGATCACGCAGCAGGCCGGCCACCGCCGCCTTGACCGCCTGCCCCGACTGCCGCACCACGTCGGCGGGCATGGGCACCTGCACCACT
>DATDHG010000100.1:0-17687 GCA_036521675.1 Candidatus Dormiibacterota bacterium | reverse complement strand
GTGCGCTACTTCGACGGCCAGACGCCCCTCCCGGGTGGGGTCAACGCGCCCTCATGGCAGCAGGTCTCCGACCACTATCACGCCGAGATGGAGACCCCCGCGGCGGTGCACCATGAACCGCCGGGCCACCCGGTCCGCTTCGCTCCCGGGACGGTGGTGAGCCCGGGCGAGTACCGCAACACCAAGACCGGCGCGGTGCGTTTCTTCGACGGCAAGACCCCTCTTCCCGGCGCGGTCAATTCCGCGTCCTGGCAGCAGGTCTCCGACCACTACCACGCCCAGATGCCACGGTAGTCCAGAGCGGAGGCCATGATCGCCCTCGCCCATCCCGAGCGTTACGGCGCGGCTCTGGTCACGCTGGTGGTCTGCGCCGCGCTGTGCGCCGCCGCGCGCTACCGCCCGGGGCGCTGGACGTTCGTCGTCGCTCGGGTGCTCGCCGTCGCCCTCGTCCTCAACCTCGTCATCTGGCAGATCGTCACCGTGCGCGGCGGGACCTGGAACGCCTCGGGCGATCTCATGGTCGACCTCTGCCCGCTGGCCAACCTCGTCACCGCGGCGGCGCTCTGGAGCCCGGGTCCGCTGCTGGTCGAGCTCGCGTACTTCTGGGCGTGCGCAGGAACCATCCAGGGCGTGCTCCAGCCGGACGCCCGATGGTCGTTCCCCAGCTATTTCTATTTCCAGTTCTACATCGACCACTCGGGGGTCGTCGCGGCGGCGCTCTTTCTGGTCGTCGGCCTGCGCATGGCGCCGCGCCCGCACGCCGTCTGGCGCGTGTTCGCCTTGACGGTCGCCTTCGCCGGCGTCGCCGCCGTGGTCGACGTTCTCACCGACGGGAACTACATGTTCCTGCGCGGCAAAGGCCCCGCCGGCACCCTGCTGGACGTCATGGGTCCATGGCCCTGGTACATCGCGTCCGCCGCGGGTCTCGCCCTGATCCTCCTGCTTGTCCTGGACGCGCCGTTCCGCCTCGCGCGGCGGCGGGCGCAACGAGGAGCGGAGGTGGGGTTGACCCTCGCTGCCCAGCGAAGCGTGCTTGAAGCGGCCGTACCAGGGACGGGCGGAGCCAAGTAACCTCGAGGAGATTCGAGCCCGCCGCCACGACCGCTCGGGCGAGCCCCGCCCGGACGGCGCCGACCTCTGACCAGGAGAGAGCATGCCCTTCCTCGACGCGGGTGATGCCCGTATCCACTACAAGCTGACCGGGCCGGCCACCGGCGAGCCGGTGGTCCTGATCATGGGGCTCGGCTGGGACATGAGTGGCTGGGACCCGATGCTCCCGTACCTGAAGGGGTACCGAGTGCTGCGTCTCGACAACCGCGGAGCCGGGCGCTCGGACGCTCCCGATACGCGGTACTCGATCGCCCAGATGGCCCTCGACACCATCGCGGTGATGAACGCCGCCGGCATGGGCACGGCGCACGTCTACGGCGTGTCCCTCGGAAGCATGATCGCCCAGGAGGTCGCGCTGAGCCACCGCGAGCGCGTGCGATCGCTGATCCTCGGGTGTCCGAGCCCGGGCGTGATCTCGGTCCCCGGATCACCCGGGATGATCCGGCTCCTGCTGACGCGCGATCGCTACACGGCAGAGGAGGCGTTTCACCGGGCCGCTCCCTACCTCTTCCACACCGCGCTCAGCGATCCCGCCCTGATCGAGGAGGCCATGAGAAAACGATCGGCGATGGCGGCCAACCCCGTCGGCTACCGACGGCAGCTCCAGGCCTCGATGCGCTGGAGCAGTCTGACCCGCCTGCCCGGGCTGCGTGTGCCGACCCTCGTCCTGCACGGCGATCACGACCGCCTCATCCCCGACCTCAACGGAAAGCTGATCGCCCGCCTCATACCAGGCGCGAGGTTCTACAGCATCAAGGGCGCCGGGCATGTGTACAGCACCGACGCGCCCGGTGAAGCGGCCCGGGTGGTGGTGAGCTTCATCGAGAGCCAGACGCCGGTCGCCACCGCCAGCTGAGGGACCGCCAGATGACCACGTTCACGATCATCGACGAAGGCCGAGCGACGGCGGTCGACGCCCACGTGGACGACGACCGGGTCATGGTCGTCGCGGGCGACCTCGAGCGGGCCACGGGGTGGTTGCGCAAGCCCGAAGGCCTGTGTCGCGGTGCTACGTGCGTGCCGGTGCGCGACGCTCGCCTGGAGGCCGGCGGGCGGATCGACCTGGCAGTGCTCTCGGCGACGCTGCGCCGTCCGGTGGCTCTGGACCTCACCGAGGGAGCCGCCTTCCTTGGCGCATCTGCGGACGATCGCGCCGATCAGCTCGGGTCGCTTGTGGCCCAGGATTTCACGCTCCCCGACCTCGACGGCCGGCGGCAGTCGCTGTCCGACCACCGCGGCAACAAGGTTCTCCTGGTCTTCTATGCCTCCTGGTGAGGCTGCCGGATGGACCTGCCGGTCTGGCAGGCGCTGTACGAGGAGCTCCGGCCCTGCGGGTTCACCGTCATCACCGTGGCGCTCGACAAGGATCCGGAGGACGCGCGTCCCTGGATCGAGGCGGCGGCGCCGACCCATCCGAGCCTGGTGGACGCCCACTACGCGACTGCCGATCTCTACAACGTCGTCAACGTTCCCACCGCGGTGTGGATCGACGAGACCGGCCGCGTGGTGCGCCCCAACGATGTGGCCTACGCGACCGATACCTTCGCGGCCATCACCGGCATCGACCCGGCCCCTGGGCTCGCCGCCATTCGCGCCTGGGTGTGTGACGGCGCGCCAGCGCTCAGCGCCGACGACGTCCGCCGGTTGCAGTCGCTTCCGTCAGAAACCGACCAGCTCGCCCGGGCCGAGTTCGGCCTGGCCCAGTGGCTGGCCCGCGACGGACGCGCGGACGCGGCCGAGGCGCACTTCCGTCGTGCCGGCGAGCTGGCCCCCCACGACTTCACCATCCGCCGCGGCTCCATGCCGATGCGCGGCATCGACCCCATGGGACCCGTGTTCCGCGACATGGTTGTCGAGTGGGTCGGGTCGGGGCACAGGTACTACAACCCGCTCCCGATGTGAACCTCACGATCGCGATCGTGATGATCGCGCTGCTCGCCGGGACAAGCTGTGGGAACACCGGGGCGCGCGCTCCAGCACCCGCGCTGACCTCCGTATCCGCCGGCGGGTCGCTCAGCCGCGGGGGAGCCGACGCGACCCGGCGGCTCGCGTCGGACTACGGGAGCGCGCTCGACACCATGGTCATCACGGTCAACGCGGCGATCGACGCCGCCAACGCGGCCATCACCGCCGGCGACAACCGCGCGCTTGCGGGCGCGCTGCAGCGTGAGCGGGCGGCCCGCAAGGTGTTCCTGGACAGGGCCGGCGCGCTCACCTTTCCAGCGGAGATCCAGACGCAGGTCAACGAGATGCTGGCCGCACTGCGGGCCCTCATCACCGATCTCCAGCGGATGATCGAGAGTGTGGGCGACACCCAGCTCTACAACCGCTACACCGACCAGAAGGACCAGGACAAGGCGGACCTGTACGCCGCGGTGAAGCTGATCGACGCCCGCCTCGGCGTCTCCGACACCGTGCCGTCGCCGTCAGCGTCTGGCGCTGGGTCGAAGCCGTGAGGGTTCCCCTCACGTCCGGCTGCCGCTGGACCCACGGCGGTCGCCGCGATTGTGCTCGCATGGGTATGAGAGGCGGCCGACCATATGTCAGCATCCCAAGCACTGATCGGGCTCGTTGCGGGCGATGGTGCTATCGGTCAGCGTTGCCGGCATGGTGGTGTAGAGACCACCGCCCTGCGCGGCGATACCGGGGCTCGCCGTCAACACGTTGCCGGTCACCATGCTCCCGACGGCTGCCGTCGCGACCATCATGACCGGGTGAGTGCCTTGGCCCTCGCGTTCACGGTGTGTCCATGCGCGAAGGCAGTGATTCTTTCACGTTGCGGCGCGGGCCTCGCGCCCCTGGATCTCGCGACTTTCGTCCCCGCTACGCCTTCATCACCTCCCAGAACTCGGGGAAGTAGCGTGCGATGTCCTCGAGCGCGAACCGGCGAAGGATCGACTGAGCCGGCTCGCGGTCCAGGAGGAAGGCGAAAGCCCGCGCCACCGTCGCCTCCGGCGTCTCGCCGTCACGCGCGACCCGCGCCAGGCTCGCCGGCGTGGCGGTCACCTCGTGCTCGGTCGCGACGCCGACGCGGACCCGGTAGCGATCACCTCCGAGCGCCTCGACAGAGACCTGCTGCCCGGTCACCGCTGAGCCACGTCGAGGCTTGTTCCGGTGGCGGTGTACAGTCGCGCGATGACGAGCACGGCGATGCTGATTATGGGAGCGGGAATGTGCGGCGGCAACGCCGCGGTCGCGTTGCGCGAGGAGGGCTACCGGGACCGCGTGGTGCTGATCGGCGATGAGCCCGAGGTCCCCTTCGGCCGCCCTCCCCTTTCCAAGACCTACCTCCGCGGCGACAAGAACCTGAGCGATTGGCTGGTCAGGTCTGCGGACTGGTACGCAGAGAATGGCGTCGAACGAGTGAGCGCGCGCGTTACGGCGATCGACGCCTCGGCCCACGAGGTCGCGCTTGACTCGGGCGACCGCTTCGCCTATGACCGGCTCCTGATCGCGACTGGCGGCCGCAATCGCAGGCTCTCCCTTCCGGGCGCCGATCTCGCCGGCGTTTTCGGCCTGCGCACCGTCGCCGACTGCGAGGCGATCCAGCGTTGGGCGCAGCCCGGGCAGCACGCGGTCGTCGTGGGAATGGGCTTCATCGGTGCCGAGGTCGCGGCCTCCCTGCGCCAGATGGGCGTCAGCGTGACCGCGGTGTTCAGCGGCAGCGGCCCCCTGGCGCGGGTTCTCGGGGACGAGGTGGGTGCCGTCCTGGCGGCGGTTCATCGCGAGAATGGCGTTGCGCTGGTGGCCGACGACCGCGTCGTGGCCTTCGCCGGTACCGAGCACGTGGAGAACGCCGTGACCACCCGGGGAGCGCGGCTGGCGTGCGACTTCGCCGTCGTCGGCGCCGGCATCGAGCCGTCCGTGGAGAGCCTTCGCGACAGCGGCATCGCCGTCGACAACGGGGTGCTGGTGGACCAGCAATGCCGAACCAGCGTTGCCGATGTCTACGCTGCCGGCGATGTGGCCAACCACCTCCATCCTGTCTTCGGCCGGCTTCGCGTGGAGCACTACAACAACGCCGAACGTCAGGGTCGGGCGGCAGCGAGGGCCATGCTCGGAAGCAATGAGCCCTTCGCCGACATCCATTCGTTCTGGTCCGACCAGTACGAGCATGCCATCGAGTACGTCGGTCACGCGCGCCGATGGGACCGCTTCGTGGTGCGAGGCAGCCTCGAGGAACGCGCCTTTCTCGGCTTCTACCTGGAAGGTGGCCGGTTGAAGGCGGTGGTCGGACTCAACCGCGGTGGTGACCCGGAGATCAACGAGGACGGTGAGTTGTTCGCTTGCAAGGCGTTGGTGCGGGATGGCGCCGAGATTGACGCGCAATCGCTGGCTGACGAGAGCATGGACCTTCGCGGCCTCGCAGCCGAGCTGTCAGCGTAATCAGTCGAGCGCTTCCGTCAGCGTGCGTCGCCGACGACGATCTCACCGTCGTTCCACTCCACATCGCCGGCGAGCAACTCTCGAAACTTCTCGAAGAACGCTCCCTGCGCAGGCCGCTTGGCGTTCTCGAGACGCGTCCTTGTCGGTATGGGCAGCCGCTGTGATGTACTCGTTACTTCCTTTGTCGAGGCGGTACGTCCAAGCACCCACAAAGCCGCCCCCCGGCTCGGCGCACGACGAGGGCGGGGGCGGACGTGGAGCCCAAGATGGGGATTGAACCCATGGCCTCTTCCTTACCAAGGAAGTGCTCTACCACTGAGCTACTTGGGCACCGGTCTTGCGGGTCGGTTGCAGCGGTTGCTCCGGGGTTCCCGTCCTCGGCACCCGGAGCAGCTGAGCCAGCCTCTCGCGCCCCAGTCTAAGCCTCGCGCCGCCCGCCGCGACGCGTCGAGGGGAAGCGGTGCCGCACCGCCAGAGGACCGCCCGGCGCCGGACCCCCGCCCAACCCCGGGGCGCTACGGCCGTCACCGTCACGCCCCGCCGCTGGACCTTTGGGGTCGGCCCTTGGACCGAACGGGGTTGGTCGGCACCCCAAAGGCGCAACCGGGTCGCCTGTGGCACCCCTGCTCCCCGTACGACAATGCCGACCTTCCCGGCACCGACCTGCACGGCCAGCGTCGCAGCCGTTGCCGGACATCCATTGCGGGACCACCTGCTGAGAAGGGTCCAGGCGTTGGCTGACCGGCTCACGGGTAGGGATCGCTCGAGGAGGACAGGTCATGCACCGCAGGATCAAGATCGGGGCCGTCGTTGCGTTTCTGGCATGTCTTGGTTTCAGCTTCGCGGCGTCCGGCTCAACGTCGAGCGTTGCGGCGTCGGGCGGTTCCGACGCAAGGACCATCCACGTCGTCGAACATGCCATCACGGACACTCAGGTCCCGCCCACCCCGGATCAGACAGGCGCTGTGCTCACGTTCCACAACCCGGTGTTCAACAAGGCCGACACGAAGCAGGTCGGCTCGGATCGCGGCGACTGTGTTCGCATCGTGCCGGGCGCCTCGGGCACGTGGGAATGCCGTTGGACAACGTTCCTCAGCGGCGGCCAGATCACCGTCGAAGGTCCCTTCAACGACACTTCCAACACTGTGCTCTCCATCACCGGAGGCACCGGTAACTATCGCGACGCTCGCGGCCAGATGCCGCTCCTCTCGCGCAATGGCGGCGCGGAGTTCGACTTCATCTTCCAGCTGAGCGACTGACCGCCTGACCCGACGCAGGGCGGCGGATCCGCACACAAGCACGAGCCCCGGACCGGCAAAGGCGCCGGCCCGGGGCCTCAATGCGACAACGAGACGAGCACAAGGCCGGGCGTCGTTTCGGGTTGTATCTCTCGATGTTCACGACTCGCGGGGTCCGCGACCATCGGGCATGCATGGGAGGCGTCGGCAATGGTGGGCAGGGGAGGATTCGAACCCCCGTAGCTTTCGCAACTGATCTACAGTCAGCCCCGTTTGACCGCTTCGGTACCTGCCCACGCCGGACTCACCGCCAAAGGGGCCGACATGGTAGCAAGGCCTCCGCGCAGGTCCGCCGTGCGGTGGGCCGGTGCCACATTCCCTCGGGGGCAGTCCACGAGAGTGGCGCGCGACGTGATCCACGCGATCAGCCAGGCGCGGCCCCTCCCGGTCGCAGGCCCCCGGTGGCAACGGTGACCTGCAACAACTGTCGGGAGGACGTCCCCGCCGACGCTCACTTCTGCCCCCACTGCGGAGCACCAGAGGAGATCTTCGAGGGCCTGGCGGCGAGCCCGTGGGTGGAGCGGGCTCGGCGCGCCGCCGCGCGGGCCGGAGCCGTGCCGCTTACGACGGTCGCCCCCGCCTGAGGGCAGCGCCAACACCCCGGCCCAACGTCGGGGTCAGACGGCGGGCGGTCACGATGCCCAGCGCGGCCACGGCAGCGGCCAGCGCGAAGGCGACGGCGAGGCCGACCTGCGCACGCAGGCCTGCAGCGGCAGCCGCGGCAATCGCGACGCCGCCGATCCCCGCGCCGAGGGCGACGCCGAGGGTGTCGGACAGTTGCATCGCCGCCGAGGACGACCCCTCCTGACCGGGCGGCGCGCCCCCCAGAACGGCGACGGAGATCTGCGCGTACGCCACCCCGATTCCCAGACCGCCGATCAGCCAACCCACGAGGGCGACGGCGATGGGTACGGCGGGGACGAGGACCAGGGCCACCACGGCGATGCCTGCGAGCAGGATCCCGAACCCCATGGTGACCAGCCGGCGGTTGCTCCACGACGATGCCCTGCGCTCCTGGAACCATGCCCCCGCAGTCCACGACAGAGTCGCGGCGGTGACGGCGGCGCCGGCGACCGTCGTGCTCTGCCCGCGCGCGGAGGTCAGCGCCAGTGGGACAAACGTGTCTGCGCCGAAGAAGGCGAACGTCAGCATCCCGCGGGCGAGCACAGCGGCGGGCAGGCCCCGTCGGGCTTGCAGGGTGCCCGCCGGGAGGAGGCGCAACAGGGGCCGGAGGCCGACGACGAGCCCCGCGACGGCGAGCAGGGGCCCGATGACCGGGGAGCGGCTGCTCAGGGCGGCCAGCAGCGCCCCGGCGCCGAGGGCGAGCCGCAGCGCGTCAATGAAGCGGCCGGGGCGGGTCGCCGTCACGGGCGGTCGCCCGAGCCGGCGCAGCGGGCGCACGGTCAGCAGCCCGGCGAGGGCGACAAGAGGGAGGAGGCCGAGGAACACCCAGCGCCAGCCAAGGTGTACTCCCACGATCGCGGCGACGCTCGGCCCCACCAACCCCGGCACCACCCAGGCGGTCGAGAGGACGGCGAAGACGCGGGGCCGCTGCGCGTCGGGATACGTGCGACCGATGCTCGCGTAGGCCACCGAAGGGATGGTCCCGGCCCCGGCGCCCTGGATCGCGCGGGCGGCGACCAGGACTGGCATCGTCGGGGCGAGGCCACCGATGGCAAGGCCGGTGGCGAAGAGCAGCAGACCGACCACGAAGGGCGCCGCCGGGCCGCGCCGGTCGGCTTGATCACCGCCGGCGACGATGCCCACGAGCAATCCGAGCGAGAAGGCGCTGATCACCCAGCCGTACAGGCCGAGGCCGCCGAGGTCGGCGCTGACCAGGGGCAGGATGGTGATGATCGCCAGCGCCTCGAAGGCGACCAGGGTGATCGTGAACACCAGCCCCGCGGTGATTCCACGCAGTTGCGGCGACCACAACCCCGGCACGCGCGCGTCCTCGGACACCGGGGCCGCGGCATCGGGCGCCTGACGCACGCGCTCATGATCGATCAGGGTCCGCTCCGACCGCGCGCCCATCCGACGGCGCCCCGCGCCGGCCGCGCCCGGGGACCGGCCTGGCCGCGCGGCGGCGCCTCGGGCATGTGCCGATCGCTATCGTCAGAGCTGGCGACCATGCCCGGATTGCCGGGTGCACGATCCCGAGTGAGAGGGGTGATGGTGAGAACTGCTGACAGTGAGACGGCCGTGACCGAGGCACTGATGGCGCGGGTCGTGCAGAGCGCCCAGGAATTCCTGGGGTCCCTCGAGGACGGCCCCGTCGGCAGTCGCGCCACCGCCGAGGAGCTGCGCAGCCGGCTGGCCGCCCCGCTCGGCGACGAACCGCAGGACCCGCTCGACGTCATTGACGGGCTCATCGAGGGCGTGCAGTCGGGCCTGACGCTGATGGGGTCGGGGCGATTCTTCGGCTTCGTCCTCGGTGGGACCCTCCCGGCGGCACTGGCAGCCGACTGGCTCACCTCCGCCTGGGATCAGAACGCCGGCCTGTTCGCACCCTCACCGGCTGCGTGTGTCGTCGAGGACGCCGTCGGCGACTGGCTGAAGAGCCTCCTCGGTCTTCCGCCGTCTGCCTCGTTCGCGCTCGTGACCGGTGGTCAGATGGCCAACTTCACCGCCCTTGCGGCGGCACGCCATCACGTCCTCGCCGAGGTCGGGTGGGACGTCGAGCGTCGCGGGCTGGCCGGCGCCCCGCGGATTCGCGTTGTGGCGGGCGCGAAGCGTCACGCCACCATCGACCGCGCCCTGCGCTACCTGGGCCTCGGCACCGATTGCATCGAGGCCGTCGAGGTCGACGACCAGGGTCGCATCCTCGCCGACGCGCTCGAGCGTGCGCTCGTCGATGCGCACGAACCGATCATCGTCTGCGCCCAGGCGGGCGAGGTGAACACCGGCGCCTTCGACGACCTCACTGCGGTCTGCGACGTCGCTCATGGCGCTCGTGCTTGGGTGCATGTCGACGGGGCGTTCGGGCTATGGGCCGCCACGTCGCCACGCCACCGCCGGCTCGTTGCAGGTGTCGAGGGCGCGGACTCCTGCACGACGGACTGCCACAAGTGGCTGAACGTGCCCTTCGACTGCGGTGTCGCCCTCTGCGCCCATCCGGCCTCGCATCGCGCCGCGATGACCGTCCAGGCGGAGTACCTGGTGCAGAGCGAGGCCGGCGGCCCGCGCGATCCCGTGGACTGGAACCCGGAGTTCTCGCGGCGCGCCCGCGGCTTCACGGTCTACGCCGCCCTCCGGTCGCTCGGCCGCTCGGGAGTGGCCGACCTCGTCGAGCGCAGCTGCGACCGTGCGACCCAGTTCGCGCAGCGGCTTGGTGCGGTCCCCGGTGTCGAGGTGCTCAACGACGTGGTGCTCAACCAGGTGCTCGTACGCTTCACGCGCCTCGGTGCGAGCGCCGCCGACAACGATGCGTTCACGCGATCGGTGGTCGCGCAGGTCCAGGACAGCGGTGTCTGCTGGATGAGCGGCACCACCTGGCGGGGCCAGGCCGCGATGCGCATCTCCGTCTGCAGCTGGCGGACGACCGAGGACGACGTCGATCGATCGGTCGCGGCGATTCTTGATGCCGCAGGCGACCGATCCTAGGGGTTTCCCTAACGCTATTCCGGGGGAATCACCGATGACGGCTACCTCACAGATGGCTGATCCTGGGCAAGAGTGCTCAGCCCAAGAGCCCGCTGGACGCGCGCCGTGCAACGGATCGCCACGGACATCGGCGCCTCGACGACCCCGACACCCTATTGCTCCAATTGCCCCACCTTTGCTCCGATGGACTTCTCAATCACGGCCGTTTGCGGTGGCCTTCCGTAAGCAAGATGGCGGGGGGTGGAACGGTATCGCCACGCTGCGACGGCCGTCTGCACCGCGGGCTGTGCGGACAGCAGCACACGCATATGGACGACATAGGAGAGAGACTGTGGACGACGCCAGACGGCGCCAGCTCATCCCGCGCTACAAGGATGGCCCGAGCACAGTGCGCGAGGCACTCGAGGGGATGAGCGATGCCCAGCTTGACAAGCGGCCCAGTCCCGGCGAGTGGACCCCCCGGGAGATAGCGCACCACCTTCCCGACAGCGAGATGACCGCAGCCATCCGCCTGCGCCGCCTCCTCGCCGAGGATCACCCGATGATCGCGGGGTACGACGAGAACGAGTTCGCACGCCGGCTCCGCTACCAGGAGCGTCCGATCGGCGCCGCGCTTGACGCTCTCGAGGCAGTCCGCAGGGTCACCGCCGAGGTCCTCGAACGCATGACCGACGCCGATTGGGGTCGCGAGGGGACGCACAGAGAGAGCGGTCGCTACAGCTGCGAGATGTGGCTCGAGATCTACGCCGCCCACGCGCATGATCACGCCGAGCAGATACTCCGCTCCCGCTCCTGACATCCCTCCCGACTGCGGCCGGCCGACTGCACGCTCGTTCCGCGAGCGGGCGCGTGAGGTGGTCTGCTACGACGGCCGGTGCGCGATCGCTTCGACTCCGCGCGCGGCGAGTTCGGCTTCGACGTCACCGGCCAGGAACCGCTCCGCGGCGTCCAACCGCCGCAGGGTCGCATCCAGATGGCCGAGCGTCAGTCCCCGCACCAACACGTGCGCCCGTTCGCCCGAACACGGTCGTGACAAACCACCCTGTCCCGGGGCCGACCGGGACAGGGTGCCGTGGTGGCTGACCTAGAGGGTCCAGGTGTTGAGCTGGAAGGCTCCGGCGCGCCATGCGGTGAGAGCGGAGTCGAGCACGTCGAGTGGGTTGAACGGCTTCACGCCCTCGATGAGGTCATCCTCGCGGTACCCGTAGAGGGCGCCCATGGCGAAACGGCACGCGTAGACCGTGGCCCCCTCTCTGATGAGCGTCTTGATCTGGTTGTTCATCGCGAGGTTGCCGGGGAAACCTTCCTTGCCGACTGCCGGCCACCCCCGCGTTCCCGAAGCGAGCAGGACGCCAGGGCCGTAGAGGATGAGGGTGACGTCGAACCCCTTGCGGATGAGCCGCGTCGCCGTCAGCAGGTTGACGAGGCCGACCGACCCCTCGAACGGCACGGTGTGGAGGAAGACGAACGCCTTCTCTCCCGGCTGCGCCTTGATGTCCTCGAAGATCTTTTCGTCGCTGTCGTAGAGTGCTTCGCCCTCCGCAGGCCTGGGGACGTGGACTGTCTTCGCCGGCATGCCGTGGCCCTCCGTGAACGAATCGTCGTCGGTGCGCTGTGCGCTGTTGCCGTTTGGATCAGATTCCGGGCTGGCGCGGGTCGTCGTCGAAGGCGCGCCACCGACGCCGGTGGCTGCCTGGCATCGCCGTGATGATGCGATGCTTCAGAGACCACGGAAGGCGCCGGTAGACGGGGACGAAGGCCCGTCGCCAGAAGACGCCCCCTGGAGCGGGCGGGGGCAGGGCGGCTTTGCCGTAGTGCTGCGCCGCCATGCTCCGCTGGGCGGCCTCGAGGAGGTAGCGCTCCGAGTTGGTGCGTAGCCACTCTGCAGGTCTCACCGCTCAGTCCTTCAGGCGAGCCAACGCATTCTGTGCCGCCAGGGCGATCGGCTCGTTGAGCGCGCCGATGGGCGGGGAGTACACGTTCTCCATCCAGGCGAGATCCTCGAGGGTGACGCCTGTCTTGACCGCCATCGCGAGGAAGTCGGCGCGCTCCTTGATGCCCTCACCGCCGACCATCTGCGCCCCGATGAGGCGGTGGTGCGCGGGCTCGGCGAGGAGCTTCACGCGCACCTTCTTGACGTCGGGGTAGTAGCGCGCCCGCGAGATTCCATCGGCAGCACCGCTCACGAACGGCACTCCCAGAGCGGTGGCGAGGGTCTCGCCGAAGGACACGCCGCCGATCATCCACTTGCCCGCGACCATGCCCCACGGCACGTACACGGGCTGGTAGAAGCGGTCTCCCCCAGCGGCATTCGCCCCCGCGACCTTGCCTTGCGCGTAGGCATGGCTGCCGGAGATCCCCTGGATGGGGACCCGCGTCACTCCGTGCGGGACTTCGGCGCAATCCCCGGCGGCATAGACGCCCTCGACCGTTGTGGCCATGCGGTCGTCGACGATGATGCCGCCGGTGGACCCGAGGCCCACCCCAGCCGCTCGCGCCAGCGCGGAATCCGGTCGCTTGTGGGTGCAGATCACCACGAGGTCAGCGGAGATCTCTCCCGCCGACGTCTTCACCGCGCGGACGTGGCCACTCCCCAGGAGGGCTTCAGCGCGGGTGTTGAAGTGCATGTGCACACCCATCTCGTCCCACGAGTCCTGCACGGGCTGCATGATGTCCGGGTCACCGACTTCGGCGAGCGCCCACGGATGGGAGTCGACGAGGTGGGTCTCGATACCGCGGTGGGCGAGCGCGGTGGTCATCTCCAGGCCGAGTGGCGATGCCTCGAGCACAACTGCGCTGTGCACCGAGTCCAGCACCTTGTCCCATTCCATTGCGCGCCGGATGTTCTTGACGTAGTACAGGCCGTCGAGGTCGCCGCCGGGGATGCCCGGGTCCGCGTAGGTGAAACCGGTGGTGATCACCAGCCGGTCGTACGACACCGTCCTCTCACCGTTCGCGAGCACCTCCCGGCGGGTGGTGTCGATACGTGTGACCCTCGTCTCGTAGTGGATATCGATGCCCGCCTGGACGTAGGCCTCCTTGCCCTGGAGGAAGAGTGCCTCGAAGGTCGGGATCTCCTTGCCGTGGACGTACGGGATGCCGCAGGGGCTGTAGGCGACGTCCTCGTATTCGGTGTAGAGCGTGACGTCCGCCGCGGGATCGACCTGCTTGGCGGCGCCGGCGGCCCCGATCCCAGCCGCACCTCCTCCGACGATGACGATGCGCCGCGACACTCACACTCCCCTTGGTCAAGGCCGCCCCTGTGCCATTTCCGATGATACATAGGGCGTCTCCAATACGATACCACCACGGTGCGGCGCCGTCCACTACAGTACGGGTCCCCGCCCTGAGGAGTGGAGCGACGCCCATGAGCGCAGGACTGACGCTGGACGGGGTGGTGAGCGCCGTCCGGGGGCACTCCGGCCTGCGGGGCAAGGCATCGATCGGACTGGTCACCGAGGTGCTCGGGCCCACCGATTGGCTCGCCGGGCCGGGTGACGACGCCGCCCTCCTCGAGGTTGACGGCGCCCGCGTCCTGGTCGGCGCCGAGGCTCTCTGGCCGCCGTTTGTCGAGGCCGATCCAGGCGGCGCGGGCATCGCCGCCGTCCTCACCAACGTGAACGACCTGGCGGCGATGGGAGCCCGTCCCCTCGGCATCCTCGACACCATCGTTGCGCCGGAAGCGATCGCGCGGGCCGTGCTCGAGGGGATGCGCTATGCCGCCGAGCTGTACAGGGTGCCAATCGTCGGAGGGCACCTCACCGTGCGCGACGGTCCCCCATCGGTCTCGGCCTTCGGTGTCGGCGCGGCGACCGCCCTCCTTTCGATGCGCAACGTGGAGCCAGGTCAGTCGCTGCTCGTGGCCAGCTGTCTGGCGGGGCGCATGCGTGCCGACTTCCCGTTCTTCCCTTCGTTTTCCGAGCGTGGCGAGCGATTGGCAGACGACGTTCGCGTACTGGCCGAGGTCGCTGAGAACGGATTATGCGTGGCGGCCAAAGACGTGAGCATGGCCGGCGTGCTCGGTTCTGTCGCCATGCTGCTCGAATGGTCGCACGCCGGCGCGGCCGTCGACCTCGGTGCGCTGCCCCGACCAGCGGAGGTCCCGCTGGCTACGTGGGCAATCACCTTCCCGTGCTACTCGTTCGTGCTGTGCGCCCCACCCGACCGTGTGCCCGCTTGCAGGGACGCATTCCATCGCCGCGGACTTGCGTGCGAGACCGTTGCGGTGCTCGATTCGAGCGGCGTGCTCCGCGTACGCCTGGAGGGTGAGGAGCGGGTGCTTCTCGACCTCGAGCAGGAACCGGTCACGGGGCTGAGCAGGCGCGCCTGAGCCGGCGCCTGCACCGGGTTGGCCACGGAGGTCGGCAAACGGCGCGTCGCGGATACTATATGGGCGTGCACAGGCGCAGTGGAGATGGGGGATGTGGGTGCAGGCCGACCTCCGGCCGGTGCGCGGCACCCACGGCTCGGCGGCCGAGTTGAGGACCACAATGGCAGACGCAGCCCAGGACATCAGCGCGCACCGCCCGGGCGACGCGCGGCGGGCCGAGGCACCTCGCCGCCGAGTGGAGCGACCCAAGGGTCAGGCCGTCGCCGCTCCCTCCGACACCCCGCTGCGTCGCAAACCGCGTTCCACCGGTCGGACGGGAGCCCATGCTGTCGATGACGTCGTGGGGGCGATCGGGCCCAAGCTGCGCGCGCTGCGCCTGCAGCGTGGACTCTCGCTGCAGCAGCTCGCTGATCGCTCAGAGGTATCGCCGGCGGCGATCCACAAGATCGAGCGCAACGGCATGGTGCCCACCATCGCTACCCTGATGAAGATCGCCGCGGCCCTCAATCGACCGGTTTCGTTCCTGATCGACGAAGGCGCCCCGGAGGGGCCGGTGGCTCTCACCCCCTCGGGGACCGGTCGGGCCCTGTACACGTCCAAGTCGGGCCTGACGCTCGCGAGCATCACCGGCCCGTACGGGCGCTTCTACCTCGCCGGCGCCGTGGCCACAATCGAGGCTCACGCAAGCAGCGGACAGCACGCGATGGAGCATCCGGGCGAGGAGCTCATCTACGTCCTCCAGGGAGCCCTTGAGGTCGAGGTGGACGGCGAGACCTTCAGATTGCGGCCCGGTGATGCCATCCATTTCCGGACCGACCGGGCCCACAAGTGGCGCAACCCGTCCGTCCGTCCGGCCAAGGCTGTCTGGATGACTCAGCGGCCGACCTGACGGGTAGCAACCGCAAGGCGTGACCGATCCCAAGGCACGCGTCGGCACCGGACGATGCCCCCACGCCACCGAGGATGCGGGCACGTCGTTCCGCGGCCCAGATGTCGCCGCGCGCCACAGCAATGAGCAGATCGTGGGTCGGAGCGATCGATTGGCCGCGCGCAGCCCAGAAAAGGAACGCCCTGCTCAGATCTGAGGTGCACACGTCACCGACGCACTGCAGTAGGGTGGCTTCGGCGCTGACGCCCCACAGGATGCGTGCCACGACCAGCACGCCCGCGAGCGCGTCGTCGCCGGCGGGGGTCAGGCCGGGGCCAGCGCCTGCGAGCCGCCCCGCGACGGCCTCGACATCCCCACCTCGGAGTGCTTCCAGCCAACCGGCGGTCGCGTCCGCGTAGGGCGGACACAGCAACGGCGAATTCCGTGCCACCGCATCGATCGCGCCCACGGTCGCGCGCGCGCCCGCGAGCAGGTGGACCGGCGCCGGGCAGGCCGCCCTCCATCGCCGCGCCGCACCGTACGCGACGGCGATGTCTCCGACAACGATGGACATGGCGTCGACGCCAACCCGGGTCCCGACGCCGCTGCGTGGGAGCGGCGCTGCGAGCACAGCATGCAGCGGCCCGGCGTGGGTCCCGGGCGCGGTGAGCGCAGCAACCCCCCATTGGGTACGAATGTAGGTGGCGCGTGTGAAGCAGGCCTCCACGTAGCCCTCGGCGCCGCGGCTGAGGGCGAATTCGGCGCCCTCACCGACGGAGGTGACCTCAATCGAACATCGCATCGAGCGCCAGCGCTGCCTCCTGGAAGCACTGGAGCGGCGCGCGCGCCACGCCGGCTCCGACCTGCCCACTCCCCGCGCTCACATGGAGGATGCCGGTGTTGATGGCCGGCGTGATCTCCAGCTCGACCACCCGGCGCACATCCACCGCGATTGGAGTGCCGCGGAAGTCGAGCAGCGGGAGCTTGAAACGTGTGCTCTGCCCAACGCAGATGCGGTCCATGGTGCGCGTGGTCGTGATCGCATCACTCATTGATCCGCCGACAAAGCTGGCTACCGCCGGAGAGGCCGCCGCCGCCGGGCCACCGAGCCCCACCAGCTCGAGCACGGCACTGTCGCCGATGTCCGGCGCACTGGTCTGCGGTCCCTGGCCCGGGTAATAGAGCCCCTGGCTGACCGCCGGTGCGGGGGCGAGGAACCAGCGGCTGCCAAGCCCACCCGTGCGGATGCCGAATGTGGTTCCGTTCCGCGCCATGCTGACGACGATGCTGCTCTCGGGAACCTTCCCGGCCCAGTCGGCCACGGCCTTGGCGCCGGCCATCGCGAGGTTGAGGAAGAAGAGATGGTTCGAGGACAGGAACTGCGCCACCGCCGCGAGGTGCGGCGAGTCGACGGCGACGAGGTGGGGAAGCCAGTGACGGAGCAGGAGGTTGGTGGTGGCCTGGGTGCGCATATGAACGTCGTCACCCATCTGCACGCCCTGGGAAACCAGCGCGAAGAGGTCAACTGGACCGCTGCTGCGCAGCGTCGCCGCGAGCACGGGAGCGGCGACGTCGCGCAGCCAGACGAGCCGGTCCACCGCCTCTGATGACTCGACGCCGAACCATGCGACCTGGCCGGATCCCTGGTTGAGCGGGGAGAACGCGCGGTTCTGACCACGTTCGTTGTCAACGACCAGCACCGGGCTGCTGGGTCCGATCGCCGACGCCATCGGGACCACCGTGTCATGGTCGTTGGCCGGTTCGAGGCGGACGCCTCCGCGCGCCACGAGCTGCTCCGCCTGCTCGGGAGTGGCCGCCCACCCCTCCGCAATCACCGCCGCGCGGACCGAGCGCCGCAACGGGTCACAGAACGCCGGCCATTCCAACGCGGGACCACAGTGCAGCACCGTCCGCGCCTCGACCCCGGGGACGACGTCCCGTGCCGGCGCGATGCCGGTCAGGAAAGGGACGCCTTCGTCGATGCGGCGCACCGCCTCCTGATTGGCGGCATCGATGCGCTCGGCCCAGCGTCCGTACAACCGCGCCAGAGCCGATACGAGATCCGGGCGCCCGCCGGCGGGGATCCGCCAGT
>DATDHG010000099.1:0-13020 GCA_036521675.1 Candidatus Dormiibacterota bacterium | reverse complement strand
TGAGCTGGTACCCGACGAGGCGGTCGATGACCCGGCGCGCCTCCTGGGCCGCGACCAGGTCGCGGTCGATCTTGCGCGGCGCGTTCAGCGCCGCCTCCACAGCCGGCCGGGTGATCTCGTGGAAGACGATGCGTTCGGGGTCGTCCAGGCTGAGCGCCTCGGCGAGGTGCCACGCGATGGCCTCCCCCTCGCGATCGGGGTCGGAGGCGAGGAGGACTGAATCGGCCTTACGAGCGGCTGAGCGCAGCTCCTTGACCTGCTGGTCCTTGGTGACCTCGTATTCGGGCTTGAAGGCGTTGGCGATGTCGACGCCCAGGCGGCGCTCGGGAAGGTCGCGCACATGTCCCATCGAGGCCTTGATGGTGTAGTCGCCCCCGAGGAATCGCTGCAACGTCCGGGCCTTGCTCGGCGACTCGACGATGATCAGGCGATGGGGCATGCGGGGGGTCTCCGAGGGTCGGACCTCGGGGGGTCGGGCCGCGGGGTCCGGCCGATCATAGCAACGGGTCCGCGCGGCTCCAGCCGGCCTTGAGGGCGACGGGGCATCGCCCACAGGTGTACCCCTCAACGCCCAGACCAACTCGCGGTGACCGCCTGGACGCGCCCCGAGGCGGTGCTGACCAGATGGCCGCCGAGCTCCAGCTCGGTGATCAGGCGGGCCAGCCTGGCGGGGTCGAGCGCAAGCCGGAGCGCCAGTTCGTCGGGATGCACGGCGCCCCCGGCGGCCAGGTCGAGAACCCGGCCCGCGGCGGTGGTCGGAGCCGGCCGCGGCGGCCGGGTAGTACTGCCGGGCACCCCTGCGGGGAGCGCGCGGCCCGCCAGCGCAGGCACGGCCGCGAAGACATCTGCCGCCTCGAGGATCGGAGTGGCTCCATCCTGGATGAGGCGATTGCTGCCCAGGGTGATCTCTGAACTGATGGTCCCGGGGACCGCGAGCACCTCGCGGCCCAGGTCGGCGGCGTGCCGGGCGGTGCTCAGCGCCCCGCTTCGCTCTGACGCCTCGACAACCACCACAGCCACGCAGAGCGCGGCGATCAGGCGATTGCGCTTGGGAAACAGCCAGGGCTGGGGCTGCTGCCCGGGCGGCTCCTCGGTCAGAACCGACCCGCGCGCCAGCAGGGCGTCGCGCAGCGGCCGGTGCTGGCGCGGGTAGCAGACGTCGACGCCGCAGCCGAGCACCGCAACGCTGCTCCCACCTCCGGCCAGGGCGCCGCGATGAGCGGCGCCGTCGATGCCGAGCGCCAGGCCGCTGATCACCTGGACGCCCGCGGCGCCCAGTGTCCGTGTGAGCCACTCTGTGACGCGGATGGCGACCTCCGAGCACCGCCGCGCCCCCACCACCGCAACCGCGGGGTGGGCGGGATCGACGGCGCCCCTGAGCCACACGCGCTCGGGAGGACGGGCGAGGTCCTCCAGACGAGGCGGCCAGCCCACCCCGCCGCGTTCGATGCAGCGCGCCGCGTCATGGCTCACGCCGCCTCCTCGCCGCGGTAACGAAGGGCCTCGCCGACGTGGCCCTGGCCGACCCTCTCGCTGCCCTCGAGGTCGGCGAGCGTGCGCGCGACCCGCAGGACGCGGTGATAGGCCCGGGCGCTGAGCGCCAGGCGCTCCCCAGCGGTTGCCAGGAGGGCCGTCGCCCCGGCCTCGGGGTGGCAGCCGTCGACAAGCCGGTTGCCTTCGAGGGCAGCGTTGAGCGCACCTCGGTTCCTCGCGCGCTGTCGCTCGCGCGCTGCACTCACGCGATCGCGCACCTGGGCGGAATGCTCCTCGGGGGCGCCGGTCGCGAAGAGCTGCGCGTACTGCTGGCGGGGCACCGGCACCACCAGGTCGATGCGGTCACGCAGCGGCCCGCTGAGGCGCGCCTGGTAGACGGCCAGCTCGCGCGGGCCACAGGTGCAGGCGCGGCGCGAATCCTCGAGGTACCCGCAGGGGCAGGGATTGGCGGCCGCCACCAGGGCGAAGTCGGCGGGCAACACCACGCTGCCGCGCGACCGCACGATGGTGATGCTGCGCTCCTCGAGGGGCTGGCGCAGCGATTCGAGCAGGGAGCGCGGGAACTCGCACAGCTCGTCCAGGAACAGCATGCCTCGATGTGCCAGGCTGAGCTCGCCGGGCTGGGCCAGCCCGGAGCCGCCGCCGACCAGGCCGGCGCGCGAGATGGAGTGATGGGGGGCTCGAAACGGCGGCCGCGCACAGGTGGCGGGGCGCTCCCGCAGCGCCCCGCGCAGCGAGTAGACCGCCGCCACCTCGAGCGCATCGTCGACCTCCAGGTCGGGAAGCACCGAGACCAGCGCCTGGGCGAGCATGGTCTTGCCCGATCCGGGGGGACCGACCATCAGCAGGTTGTGCCCACCGGCCGCGGCGATCTCGAGGGCGCGCTTGGCGAACGGCTGGCCGCGCACGTCGGCCAGATCGGCCTCGCGCACGCTCGCTGGCGGGGGCGCGGCCGCGACCAGCGCCGTGCGCAGCGGCCGGCTGCCGTCGAGATGGCCCACGCAAGCGGGCAGCGAGGGCACGCCCACGACCTCGAGACCCTCGACCAGCATCGCCTCGGCCGCGTTGACCTCGGGGACGAGCAGCCGTCGCGTCCCCGCGGCGCGGAGCGCGCGCGCCATCGGCAGCACGCCGACGACCGCGCGCACCGAGGCATCGAGGGCGAGCTCACCGACGGCCGCGGTGCCGCGCATGTCGAGCTGTTTGCCGCACGACCCCAGCACGGCGAGCGCGATCGGAAGATCGAACGCCGTCCCCTCCTTGGGCAGCTCCGCGGGAGCCAGGTTGATGGTCAAGCGCCGCTGCGGAAACTCGAACCCCGCGTTGGAGATGGCGGCTCGCACCCGCTCGCGCGCCTCCTGGATGGCCCGGTCGGTCAGCCCCACCACCGTGAAGTTGGGGAGGCCGTTCGCCAAGTCTGCCTCGACGGTCACCGGCACGCCGGCGACCCCGCGCAGCGCACAGCCTACCGCCATCGCAAACATACACAGTGCAGTGTATCACCACTCAGTTGTGTATCCGGCGGTGACCGGCGGCCGGCGGGCGCCATGCAGGCCCGCCACGGCTGCGGCCGCACCCCGCCGTCCGCGCTACGGAGCGAAGGGTGTGCTACTCCCCGCCGACAGCGTTCCTGATGTGCTCGCAGCGGCGCACCTGCAGCCTGGAGTCGAGCAGAACGCCCACGACATCGATGCGGCACGGCTGCCGAGTCCGGCCGGTCGCCTGCCGGTAGGCCTCGACCAGCACGCGCAGCTTGCGCCGCTTGCGCGCGTCGACGGCTTCCTCGGGGAGGCCGAAACCGACGCCGCGACGCGCCTTGACCTCGACGACGACGAGCGTCCCCGCGTCCTCGGCGACGATGTCGATCTGACCGAGACGGCAGCGCCAGTCCACCTCGAGGATCCGCAGTCCCTGGGAGCGGAGATGAGCCAGCGCCGCCGTCTCGCCCGCGGCGCCCACCCGTTGGCGGAGCGGGCGCACCCCGGGTGCGGCGCCCGGCTGCGGGTCAGGCGTCCACCGCCTCCTTGACCCTCCCGACCTCAGGGTCGGCCTCCGGGTCGGGTTCCACCTCCGGCTCGCGGGCGGGCGGCTCCTCCCCGGCCTCGGCGACGGGTGTCTGCGGCGCAGTGGCATCCGGTTCGTCCCCGAAGTCCTCCTCGTCGCCCTCCAGCTCCACCGCCGGCGTGTCCAACTCGAGCTCCTCGACCTCGCGTTCGACCTCGACCGCCGCCGGCGCGAGGTCGTGCGTGCGCGTCGACGCGGCCCCGCCCACTGGGGAGCGGCGCTCGCGGATGCGCGCCGCCTTGCCCTTCTTCTCGCGCAGGTAGTAGAGCTTGGCCCGCCGCACCTCTCCGTGCCTCACCACCTCGATGCGGTCGATGCGCGGCGAATGGAGCAGAAACCGTCGCTCCACGCCCACGTTGTGCGTCACCCGGCGGACGGTGAAGCTGGCGCGCGGACCCACCGACCCGCTGGTGGCGATGACCACGCCCTCGAACACCTGGATGCGCTCGCGAGTCCCCTCGACGACCTTCACGTGCACGCGCACGGTGTCGCCGCTGCGCAGAACGGGGACCTCGGGCTTCTCCTGCTCTCGCTCGAGCAGCTCGATGACGTTCATCGCAGTGTCTCCTCCTGGGCGCGAGGGCTGACCCGCGCGTACTCCCCGGCGTCCAGGCTGGGGTTCTCTGACGGATGTGCCGACGTGACGGGTCGGCGCCCCGTGGCGGGCTGCCCATGGTGGCGCAGCCCCTCGGAGCGGTCGCGACGCCAGCGCTCGATGGCGGCGTGATTCCCGCTGAGGAGCACCTCGGGGACGGTGCGGCCCTCGAAGTCGGCGGGGCGAGTGTAGAGCGGGGGCTCGAACCCGAGCTCTGAGAAGGTCTCGCCCTCCAGCGAGGCGGGCGATCCCACCACTCCGGGAAGCAGGCGGGCGACGGCCTCCACCACCAGCATGGCGGCCACCTCCCCGCCGCTGATGACGAAGTCCCCGGCCGAGAGCTCCTCGCCGATCTCCTCTCGGGCGCGCTCGTCGACGCCCTGATAGCGGCCGCAGACCAGCAGCAGATGGGCCTCGGCCGTCAGCTCGGCGGCCACTGCCTGGGTGAGGCGGCGACCCTGCGGACTCATGAGGATGCAACGCACCCCGGGGTCCTGGGCGCGCGCCTCGCGCACCGCATGGATCAGCGGCGCGGGCATGAGCACCATCCCCGCGCCCCCGCCGAAGGGCACGTCGTCGACCTGGCGATGACGCCCCGGGGCATGGTCGCGGAGGTCGAGGGCGCGAACCTGGAGGAGACCGCGCTGGAGCGCGCGGCCGACGACGCCCACGGCCAGCGGCCCGGGAAAGACCTCGGGGAAGATGCTGAGCACGTCGATCCTCATGGAGGCCCGTCCTCGTCGACAGGCCAGGGCGTCACGACGATCTCCCCGGCCGCGACGTCGACGCGCTCCACGAAGGCTCGCACCAGCGGGAGGCGGCTCACCCCTCCGTGCGGGTCACGGACCACCAGGGTGTCGTGCGCCGGGTGGTGCTCGATGCCGGCGACGACGCCCACCACGGCGCCTTCGCCTGTGCGCGCGCGCAACCCGACGAGCTCATACGTGAACCACTCGTCCTCCGCCAGGGGGCGACGCTGCAGGTTGGGCACGCAGAGATATGAGTCGCGGAGCGTCTCGGCGGCATCCCGATCTTCCACGCCCTGCAGCTCGAGCAGCACGTCGCCATCGCCCAGCCCACGCGCCGCGCGGACCACCACTTCCCGCCCGTCAGGCTCGACGCGCAGGCGTAGGCCCGGACTGAAGCGAGCCGCGTCGCCGCCCAGCGGCTCGACGCGCACCTGGCCGCGCACGCCATGCGGGCGCTTCACGAAGGCGGCGCGCAGCTGGGGCGGGGCGGTCATCGATGGAGCACTCATCAGCTCAGTCAGTAACGTCGGTGTCCATCACTGGGCGACGTCGACCTGGACGCGCTCGCGGTTGCGCAGCCCGGCCGAGCGCACCACAGCGCGAATGGCGTCGATGTTGCGGCCATTCTTGCCGATTATCTTGCCCATGTCCTCGGACGCGACCTTGATCTCCACCACGGTCTGCCGGCCTCCGGGCTTGAGCCGCACCTCGACCGCGTCCTTGTCGTCGACGATGGTCTTGACGATGTAGGCGGTGAGGTCGGCGTAGTCGGTCATGCCGTGACCTCCTCGGCCTCGTCACCGGCCGGCGCCGCCGCGGCGGTGGGCGCCTCGTCGGCAGGCTCGACAGCGGGCTCGGCGTCGCTCGGGGCGGCGACGGCGGGCTCGGGCGGCGCGGAGGCGGCGGCAGCGTCTGCCTTGGGCGGCCGCTGGGCGCGCGCGGTCCGGGGCAGGATGCCCTGCTGCTCGAGCAGCGAACGCGCCGTGTCGCTGGGCTGCGCCCCCCGGCTCATCCACGCGCGCACCTTCTCGGCGTCGATGCGCAGCGTGGCCGGGTTGGAGATGGGGTCGTAGGTCCCCAGCTCCTCGATGAACCGGCCGTCCCGCGGGCTGCGTGAATCCGCGACCACCAGGCGGTAGTACGGTCGCTTCCTGGCACCCAGCCTCTTCAGACGAATCTTGACCACAACGTCTCCTTGTTTCAGACCAGCTGCGAGGGGTCGAGCCCCGGCAGGTTCTTGAGCATCCGCATTTTCCCCCGCATCCCCTTGGCCCCCTTGCCCGCCCCCATGGACTTCATCATCTTCTGCATCTGATCGAAGGAGCGCAGCATCCGGTTGACCTCGGCCGGTTCACTGCCGCTCCCCGTGGCGATGCGCCGCCGCCGCGACGCCTTGATGGCCTCGGGATGACGGCGCTCGTACGGCGTCATGCTGAGCACGATCGCCTCCGTCCGCGCCAGGTCGCGCTCAGTCGGCATGTTCGAGCCCGCCTGGCGCATGAGGTCGCGGCCGCCGGGAATCATCTTGAGGATGGACTCCAGCGACCCCATGTCGCGCATGGCGCGCATCTGCTGCAGGAAGTCGTCCATCGTGAGCCGCCCGGCGAGCAGCCGCTCCTCCATCTCGACGGCCCGCTTCTCATCGACTCGGACCTGCGCCTTCTCGATCAGCGTGAGCACGTCACCCATGCCCAGGATGCGCGTCGCCATGCGATCGGGATGGAAGGGTTCGAAATCGCCGACCTTCTCGCCGATCCCCGAATACAGGATCGGCTTGCCGGTGGCCTCGCGCATCGACAGCGCCGCGCCGCCGCGAGCGTCGCCATCCAGCTTGGTGAGCACCACCCCGTCGATGCCCACCTGGTCGGCAAAGGAGCGGCCGACATCGACCGCCTCCTGGCCGGTCATCGCGTCGACGACCAGGAGCGACTCGTGCACATCCACCGTGCGGCGGATCTCGCGCAGCTCGGCGATCATGCGCTCGTCGATCTGCAGGCGGCCGGCGGTGTCGAGGATGACCACGTCGCAGTTGAGGCGGCGCGCCTCGTCGACGCCGCGCCGGCAGAGCTGGGGCGGGCTCATCCCCGCCACGGGCATCGCGACCGGAACCTGGTTGTCAGCGCCCAGCTTCTCCAGCTGTAGCGCCGCCGCCGGTCGGTAAGTGTCGGCGGCGACCAGCAGCGGGCGGTGGCCCTCTCTGCGCACCGCCAGCGCGAGCTTTGCGCACGTCGTGGTCTTGCCCGAGCCCTGCAGGCCGACCATCATCACCACAGTCGGCGGATGGGGCCGGTAGGCCAACCGGCGCTGCTCGCCCCCGAGCAGGGCGACCAGCTCCTCGTTGACGATCTTGATGATCTGCTGCCCAGGGGTGAGCGACTCCAACACCTCGGCGCCGACGGCGCGCTCGCGGACGCGGTCGGCGAAGGCGCGCGCCACCCGGAAGTTGACGTCCGCGTCGAGCAGCGCCAGGCGCACCTCGCGCAGCCCGGCTTCGACGTCCTCCTTGGACACACGCCCCTGACCGCTGAAGCGCCGCAGGACGGCCGTGAGCCGGTCGGTGAGAGCGTCGAACACCTATTGATCCCTTCTCATCGCCGTGCGGCTACGCACTCCTCGCGCGTGAGCCGTTGGCCTGGAGATGAGCGAGGCGAGAGCGCAGCTGGGCCTCGCGAGCATCACGACGCTGCAGCTCGGCGGCGTGGCCGAGTCGCTCCTCGTAGTGGGCGAGCTGGCTCAGCGCCCGACGCACCAGGTCGTGGGCGGCGCTGCGCGTGCAGCCCAGGTGGGCGGCGAGCTCGGTGTACGACCAGTCCTCGTCGAGGCGCAAACGGCACGCCTCCCGCTGATGTTCGGTGAGCAGGGCGCCGTAGACGTCGAGCAGCCGCTGGCTGCGCACCAGCGCGGCGGTGGCCTCGAAGGACAGGGCGGGTTCGTAGTGTGTCAAGGGCAAAGCCTGGACACCCTACCAGAAGGGCCTCCGAGCTAGGCCGCGCGGCCCTCGCCGAGGACGCCCCAGAAGAGCGCGTCGAGATAGCTGGCCGGGTCGAAGAAGCCGAGGTCGTCGATGCCCTCGCCCATGCAGATGAGCTTCACCGGGATGCCCGTCTCCTCCTCGATCTGGAGCAGGGTGCCGCCGCGGGCCGTGCCGTCGAGCTTGGTCATCACCAGTCCCGTCAGGCCCAGCGCGTGGTGGAACGTCCTCACCTGGGCCAGGCCGTTCATCCCGGTCGGAGCCTCGAGGACCAGCAGGATCTCGTGGGGGCCGTCCGCCACCACCTTCTGCGTGACACGCTTGATCTTCTTGAGCTCCTCCATGAGCGGTGCCTTGGTGTGCAGCCGCCCGGCGGTGTCGACGAGCACTGCCGTGACGCCCCGCGCCCGAGCGGCCTCGACGGCGTCGAAGGTCACCGCCGCCGGGTCACTGCCGGGTTGGTTGGCGACGATGTCGACGCCGGCGCGCTCCGCCCAGACCCGCAGCTGGTCGATGGCCGCGGCGCGATAGGTGTCGGCGGCGGCGACCAGGCTCGTGTAGCCGTCCTCGCGCATCCGGTGGGCCAGCTTGCCGATCGTGGTCGTCTTGCCGTTGCCGTTGACACCGACGATCAGCACCACGCTGGGGTGACCGAGGACGTAGAGGGTGCGGTCCCGCTCCTTGAAGGTGGCGAGCAGCTCCGCCTTGAGCGCGGTGAGCGCCGCCTCCGCGGTGGGCAGGTGCTCGTCCTTCACCCGCAGGCGCAGCCTGGCGATGACGGGCTCGGCGACCGCCACCCCCACATCGGCCCCCAGCAGCACGTCGAGCAGGTCGTCGTAGAAGGCGTCGTCGATGTCCCGCTTGAGCAGGACGGCGTCACGCACCTGCTCGCTGAAGCGCTCGGACATCCGGCCCATGCGCCTCGACATGCGCCGCCACCAGGCCGCGCGATGGTCGCGCTCGAGCTGTGTTTCCGCCACTGACGTCTCCAACTGCTAGGAGGCCGCGGCGGCGTCGAGCAGGTGGGGGACGGCATGTCCCTTGGTGAAGCGCACGCTGAGCAGCCGGCTGATGCCGTCGTCACCCATGGTGACACCGTAGAGGGCGTCGGCGGCCGCCATGGTGGCGTGGTTGTGCGTCACCACCACGAACTGCTGCCGCTCAGCGAGGCGCCGCAACACCCGCGTGAAGCGCCCGATGTTGGCGTCGTCGAGGGGGGCGTCGACCTCGTCGAGAACGTAGAAGGGGCTGGGGTTGACCTGCTGCAGCGCCAGGATCACGGCCAGGGCGGTGAGGGCGCGCTCTCCGCCGCTGAGCAGGCTCAGCCCCACCAGCCGTTTGCCGAGCGGCTGGGCGAGGATCTCGACGCCCGCCGCGGCCGGCGGCCGGCGCGGCGCGGTGGACCCCTCAGCCCGCCCCTCTGCCACAGCGGCATCGAGGCCGTCGCCCGGCGCCTCCAGCCGGAGCGTCGCCCGGCCGCCCGGGAAGAGCTCCTCGAAGAGCAGGCGGAAGTGGTAGGCCACGGCGCCGAAGACCGCGCTGAAGCGCGCCTCGATCTCGACGGTCACGTGGGCCGCGAGCGCTCGCAGGTCGGCGCAGGCGTTCGCGAGGTCGTCGTGGTCGCGGCGCAGGCCGCCGGTGCGCGCCGCCAGCGCGGCGTGCTGCTCGGGAGCCAGACCGTTGACCGCGCCGAGCGCGGCGACGCGACGCTCGAGGCGGACGATCTCACGCTCAGCCCGTTCCGCTGCCTCGGCGGCATCGGGTTCTGGGCCCTCGTCGAGTTCGTCGGTGCGCAGCACGTCGGCGAGCTCGCCGACCCGGGCCTCCAGGGCCTCGTTCTCCTCCTGGGCCGCGTCCAGCTCGTCGGCGGCGCGGGCGCGAGCCACCGCCACCTCACTGCGGTCGGCCTCGAGCGCGGTCACGGTGGCCTCCAGACGTTGCATTGGAACGGCGGCGGCGGCGATGGCGGCCTCGGCGGCGCGCACCCCGGCCTCCGCCGCCCGCGCGGAGCGCCGGCGCTCCGCCGCCCGCACGAGCGCCGCCAGCGCGGCCTCCTCGGCAGCACAGCGCTGCAGTTCGGCCCCGCGAGCGCGCTGCTCGGCCTCTTCGGCCGCGGTCCGGGCGCCAGCCAGCCGGCGCTGAAGGTCACGGGCCTCGGGCTCGGCGCGCGCGACCGCCAGCTCGTGGTCGCGCAGCGCCGCCCGGGCCCCCGCGAGCAGCTCGGCAGCCGCCTCTTCCAGGACGGCCGCGGCCGCGGCGGCGCCGGCGGCCGGACCGGCGGCGGCGCGGGCCTCCTCCAGGACCCTGGCCGCGGCGGCGGCGCCCGCCCGGACGGCGGCGATGGCTGTGCTTCGCGCCTCCAGCTCACGCTCGAGGCTGCGGCGGCGCTCCTCCTCAGCCTGGATCGCCGCGGTCGCGGCGGCGGCGGCGACGCCCGCCGCCGCGACCGCGGCCCGGGCCTCCTCCACCGCGGCCGCGCCCTGCTGGACGGCCGTGGCATGGTCGGCGGCGGCATCGGCGGCGACCGCGACGGCGTGAGCCTTCAAGGCGGCGGCCTGGCGGAGCCGCTCGAGCGCCGCCTCCGCGTCGCGGCGAGCGGCTGCAAGGGCGATCGTCTCTCCGGGGCGGCCCCCGCCGCGCCTCCCTGCAGCGGTCACCACTGTCCCGTCGGGGAGGACAGCGCGCCCGCCCAGGACGCCCACGGCCTCCCGAGCCCGGCGGAGGTCCACGGCCAGCCAGGCCCGCTCCAGACAGTGCTCGAGCGCGCCGGCCGCGCGGGGGTCGGGCACGATCGCAGCCAGGACTGGGCGCACCCCGGAGGGGAGCAGTCCCACCGGCTCGGGACCGAGGGCGGGCAGGCCGGCGGCGAGCAGCTCCTCGCGGGCGCCGGCGCCGGCGAAGCGGCGCGCTGCCGCATCCATGTCGCCGACCACAAAAGCGCCGAGGTGGGCCTCGAGGGCGGCCTCGACCGCCGGAGCGTCGGCCGGGTCAAGGACCTGGAAGCACTCGACCAGCCGGCGTCCGGCGAGCTCCCCTGCGGCCACCGCCACCGCCACTGGTCCACCACCCAGGGAGCCCTCGACCTGGCCACGCAGAGCGGCGGCGCGGGCCTCGGTCTCGCTCACTAGCGCGGTGGCGGCGCTCAGCTCGGCCTCGACCGCCACCTGGACGGCCCGGCCCGCTGCCTGTGCCGCGTGGCGCCGGGTCAGCTCAGCGGTGGCCGACGCCGCCGTGGACCCGGCGGCTGCGCCACGGGAGGTCGCCTCGGCTGCCTGCCGGGTCAGTGCGGCGCAGCGCTGCATCGAGCCGGCCGCGGCGACCTCGATCCCCGCAGCCGACTCCTGGAGGAGCCGCAGGCGCGCCTCCTCGTCGCGGACGGCGGCCGCCGCCGCTGCCTGCTGGCGCTGGGCGGTCGCTGACGCCGCCGCCAGCGCCGCGGCCTCGGACCGCGCGTCGCGGAGGACGCGCTCGGCTGTCGCCACATCCTCGGTGAGCCGCTCGGTGCGCTCGGCCAGCCTCCCGATCAGCTCGGTCGCCTCCTCACCCGCGCTTCCCAGGTCCGCCAGGATCCCGCGCTGACGCTCGATCTCCCGGGTGGCCAGGTCCTCCTCGGCGGCGGCCGCAGCTCGCTGGAGACCATGGGACGTGGCGCGGTCGTCGAAACGGCGGCTCTCGCCGCGACTGTGCTCTGCTTCGAGACGCGCCGTTTCAAGGCGTTGGGCCGCCGCGTCGCGGGCCGCTCGCGCCTCACCCCACCGGCCCTTCTCCGCCTCCAGCCGGTTGGCGAATCCGACCTCGGCCTCGGCGGCGATGCCGGCGCGGGTCCGGGCGACCTCGAGCCGGTGGCGCGCCCGCCGCAGCTGGGCGCGCCCGGCGCGCCACTCCTCGCGGGCCAGGCTGCCGCGCAGCTCGGCGAGCCGGGCCGCGAGCTCGCGCTGGTCGAGCGCCGCCGCCGCCTGCACGCCCAGCTCGGCCAGGCGCGGCTCCGCGTCGGCGAGGAGGTCCCGGAGGCGCAGCAGGCTGACCTCCACGCCGCCCACCCGGGTGAGCGTGTCGTCTCGGGCGCTGCGCAGCCCGCGCACCCCGGCGGCCTCCTCGACCAGGGTGCGGCGCTGGGCCGGGCTGGCCTCGATGATGCCGTCGACGTCGTTCTGCGCCACCACGGCATAGCCGCTCTGGGTCAGCCCGGTGGCGCTCAGCATCCGCTCCAGGTCACGCAGCCGCGCGCGGGCCCCGTTGACGCGGTACTCACTGTCCCCCCCGCGGGTCACCCGGCGCGAGAGCTCGACCTCCGCGTCCTCGCAGGGCAGCCTCCCGTCCTCGTTGTCGAGGACGAGGTCGACCTGGGCCATTCCCAGCTGCGGTCGGCCCGGCGCCCCAGCATGGATGACCTCGTCCATGCGCGCCCCGCGCAACTCCCGAGCGTTGGTCTCGCCCAGGCCCCAGCGGATCGCGTCGACCAGGTTGCTCTTGCCGCTCCCATTGGGGCCGACCACCGCGGTGATGCCGGTGCCGAGCTCGACCTCGGTGCGGCGCGCGAAGGTCTTGAAGCCGCTGAGGACGACGCGTCGCAACCTCATCCGATCGATTCTATCGGGTCCGCGGCTTCCATATGTGGTGGGCGGCCGAGCCCTGGGCCACAAGATACGGGGGTCACGACGGTGTGGTCCGCGCCTGGGACGCCGGCCTGCGGCGAGGTCGTCGACGCGCTCCGGGGGCCGGCTCCGAACCCTTGGTCACGGCCTCCGCAGGGCCGTCATCCTGGGCTGCGTCAGGAGCCGCGTCGGCGGGGGAGGACGGATTCCCGGGGAGCGGTTTGGCGCGCGGAGCGGAGTTCCCGGTACGGGGCCGCGGCGGCGGGGCCGCCCGGTCGCTGGCGGCCGGCTCGAGAGGGACGGCGGGCGCGGGCGCCGCCTTCGCTGCCGTATTCGCCGGACGCTTGCGGCCGCGACCGCCGCGCCGTCCGCGCCTGGTGCGCGGGCGATCCGGCTCGGCCGCGTCCGCGTCGCTGCGACCACCGGGCGCTGCGGCGGTCGCATCGGGGAGCGGCGCCGCGGCGACAGGTATCCCGCCCGAGGCCGGCGCCGCCTCGTCCGGCCGGCGTCCCACCAATACCTCCGCGGCGCTGCGCAGCGCGGACAGAAAGC
>DATDHG010000098.1:0-3042 GCA_036521675.1 Candidatus Dormiibacterota bacterium | reverse complement strand
AGGCGCTTGACGTCCTGAGGCCCCACCTCGGCCAGCCTGACGTTGCCGAACGCCGGCACCAGCTGGTCATGCACGAGTCGGTGATAGCGGGTCCACGTCTGCGGCTTGAGGCTGGCCCGTCGGTCCTCGATCCAGGTGCTGAGCCACTCGGCCACCGTGGGTCCGCCCCGCTTGGTGCGAGGCGTGGTTGCTACTCGAGCCTTGGCCTGCGCAGCCTGAAGGCTGGGACCGTAGAAGTCGCGCCGCTTGCCGTCGACAGTCATCCGGACGCGCCACAGTCCATCCGCTTTCCGTCGGCTGCCAGTACCCTTGGGGCGAATGGTCGCGATGGTCACGGGGGCAGTCTACGCCGATGGGGGCAGTAAGGGGGTACCGGGAGCCATATCTCCCGCGTCCGAGATGGGAAAGACGGCCCTAAACCAAATCTGGACAACCCCGGCATCATCCGGGCATCTAGGGGATCGAGCTTGGCAGTGATTCCTTCCACGGAGAGCGCGGCGCCGCCGGGGCTCGACAGCGAGCTGCTCAGGCAGATGCTGCGCCACATGGTGCGCGCGCGTGTGCTCGACGAGCGCATGTGGGTGCTCAACCGCCAGGGGCGGGCGCCCTTCGTGATCAGCTGCCAGGGGCATGAGGCTGCCCAGGTGGGCATGGCCATGGCGCTGCGCCCAGGCCACGACTGGCTGGCGCCCTACTACCGCGACCTGGCCCTGACCCTGGTGATGGGCATGACTCCCCGCGACCACCTGCTGGCCACTCTGGCGCGCGCCGACGATCCCAACAGCGGGGGTCGCCAGATGCCCAGCCACTTCGGCTGCCGGCGGCTCAACATCATCACCGGCGGATCGCCCGTCGCCACCCAGGTGCTCCACGCCGCCGGCGCGGCGCTCGCCAGCCGGGTGCGTGGCGAGGACGCGGTGGCCTTCACCTCGCTCGGCGACGGCAGCACCAGCGAAGGCGACTTCCACGAGGGCCTCAACTTCGCGGCGGTGCACAACCTGCCGCTGGTCTGCCTGGTGGAGAACAACGGGTTCGCCATCAGCGTCCCCTGGGAGAAGCAGTCGCACACCAAGAACGTCGCCGACCGGGCCCTGGGCTACAACATCCCCGGGGTGGTCGTCGACGGCGGCGACGTGGTCGCCTGCCATCTGGCCGCCGTCGAGGCGGTGGCGAGGGGCCGGCGCGGCGAGGGGCCGACCCTCATCGAGGCCACGGTCGCCCGGCTCACCCCGCACAGCTCCGACGACGACGACCGGCCCTACAAGTCCCGTGAGCAGCTGGCCGAGGAGAAAGCGCACGACTGCCTGCGACGCTTCCGCGCCCAGCTCGAGCAGCACGGGGTCATCGCCGAGGGCCACTACGACCAGCTCCGTCGCGAGGCGATGGACGAGGTCGACCGTGCCCTCGAGGAAGCCGAGGCCGCCCCCCTGCCCACGCCCGAGTCCACTCTGCTGCACGTCACCGCCGAGAGTTGATGCCATGACTGTCAAGAGCTATATCGAAGCGGTGCGTGAGGCCATGGACGAGGAGATGACCCGCGATGAACGGGTCATCGTCCTCGGTGAGGACGTGGCCATCAAGGGCGGCGTCTTCAAGGCGACCGAGGGCCTCTGGGCCAAGTTCGGTGAGGCCCGCGTCATCGACACGCCGCTCGCGGAGTCGGCGATCGTGGGCGTGGCCATCGGCGCGGCCATCAACGGGCTGCGGCCGATCGCGGAGATCCAGTTCCAGGACTTCATCATGCCCGCCGTGGACCAGATCGTCAGTGAGGCGGCCAAGATCCGCTACAGGAGCAACAACGATTTCAACGTGCCCATGGTGGTGCGGGCGCCCTTCGGCGGTGGCATCCACGGGGCGCTCTACCACTCGCAGAGCAACGAGGCCATGTTCTGCCACATCCCCGGCCTCAAGGTGGTGGTGCCGAGCACCCCGGCCGACGCCAAGGGGCTTTTGATCAGCGCCATCCGCGATCCCGACCCAGTTCTCTACTTCGAGCACAAGCGCGCCTACCGGCTGATCCGCGGCGAGGTCCCCGAGGGCGAGCACACCGTCGCCATCGGTACCGCCGACGTCAAGCGCGCCGGGGACGACATCGCCGTCTTCACCTACGGCCTGATGGTCCACCATTGCCTGGAGGCGGCCGGCGCGCTGGCGCGTGACGGCTTCGAGTGCGAGGTCGTCGACCTGCGCACCCTGAGGCCGCTGGACCGCACGGCCATCGTGCGCAGCGCGCGCAAGTGCGGCAAGGTTCTGATCGTCCAGGAGGCGAACCTCGCCGTCAGCGTGGCCAGCGAGGTGGCGGCGATCGTCGCTGAGGACTGCTTCGAACACCTCGACGCACCGGTGCGCCGGCTGGGCGGGCCGGAGGTGCCGGGGGTTCCCTTCTCCCCGCCGCTCGAGGAGTTCTACATGGTCACGCCCGCCAAGGTCGAGGCCGCGCTGCGCGACCTCGCGGCCTACTGACATGACCGAGACCGTCATCATGCCCCAGCTCGGGGAGAGTGTGACTGAGGGCACCATCGCGCGCTGGCTGAAGCAGCCGGGCGAGCCCGTCGAGCGCTACGAGGCCATCGCCGAGGTGGTCACCGACAAGGTCAACGCCGAGATCCCCTCGCCTTCGGAGGGGACCATGGGCCAGCACCTCGTCGAAGAGGGCGCCGTGGTGCCGGTGGGCGCGCCCATCTGCAACATCGAAGCCGCGGATGCGGCCACCTCTGGCACGAACGCACCGGTCGCGCAGGCGGTGGCCGCCCCCGAGCTCGCCGCGCCCGCCCCGGCAGCGCCGGGGCCCGCGCCGCTCGTGGCCGAGGGCGGAGTCGCCGGCCGGGTCGCGGCGTCGTCACGAGCCGAGCCAACCCCCGGGCCGCCGCCCCCGCCGGCGGCCGCGCCGGCGCGTGCGCCCGAACCGGCCCCCGTGGCCTCCGCCCCGCCGGGGCTGGTCGAGGCCGCTCCGGCCGTCGCCGGCGGCGAGGGCAATGGCCACGGCGCCACCCCCGTCACCCCCGCGGTGCGCATGCTGGCCCGGGAGCACAGCATCGACCT
>DATDHG010000097.1:0-1881 GCA_036521675.1 Candidatus Dormiibacterota bacterium | reverse complement strand
GAAAGGTCGTCAGATGACGGGGGCGCACGATGCCGTGGACCAGCACCACCATTGGCTCGTCCTTGGCGATCGAGGCGGCCCCGTCGTCGGCGGGACGCCAGCCGTGCCAGTGATCGTCGGGGTGCTCGGTCCGCGCACGGGCCACCTCGCCGTCCAGGCGGTAGTCACCTGCACGTCCGAGCGCGGCCCCCAGTGGCCCGTGCCAGGCGGTCCGTGCGGCGTCGCTCGACTCCCAGGCCAGCAGCAGGCAGGTGCCCAGGTGCCGGGGGATGAGGGTGAATGTGCCGGTGTTGGCGTAGTTGATCGTGTGCGCTCGCAGCCCCTCCGGGCGGGCGGCGAGTGCGGCGCGGATCGATCGCCGCCGCGCCGGAGTCTGACGTACCGGGTCGCGGTAGACGTCGATGGTCAGGAAGTCCGCCACGCTCGTGTGGCCCTAGATGCCGCGGCGGCGGCGCAGGATGTTGCGGCGCCGTTGGGAAGCGTCAGAGGCGCGGCCAGCGTGGTGGTGGTGGTGTCGGTGATGGTGCTCATGGGTCCTCTGGGGTCGGTGGAGTGGTTGGTCAGCTCGGCTCGGAACCGAGCTGGATGGCGCGGGCGATGGTGCGGGGGCGAAACAGAAGCCGTTCGATGGCTACTTGGGCCAGGCCGGGGATGAGGGCGGTGGGACGGTGTTGGCGCGGGACGACGGTGCGCTTGGCGCGGCGTTCGATGCCGCGGACGATCGCGTCGACGACGGTGTCGAGCTCGGCGGTTTTGAAGGCTCCTGTGAAGTCCTTGACGAGCTCGACGGCGGCGGGGCTGGATAGCGCGTCGCCGATCATCGGGGTGCGGAAGATGACCGGGTGGACGCTGCCGACCGTGACGCCCACGGCTCGCATCTCGAGCCGCACGACGTCGGTCATGGCCGCGACTCCGGCTTTGCTCGCCGCGTAACTGGCCAGCAGCGGCGGGTGGATGTAGGCGATCATCGACGAGATCGCGACGAGGTGCCCGCCGGTTGCCTGTACGTGCGGGGCGGCGGCCTTCAGCGTTCGCCATGCTCCGTTCAGGTTGATGTCGATGACGCGATCCCAATCGGCGGGAGCGGTCGGGCCGATCGTCTGCAGCGGACCAAGGACACCGGCGCCGGCGATGACGACGTCGATCGCGCCGAAGTGCTCGGCGACCTCGCCGAAGATCTGCTGCTGAGCTTCGAAGTCGCGGACGTCGACGGCCCATCCGCGGGCGTAGCGGTCGCCGCCCAGCCGGGCGGCTTGGGCCGTGACGCCGTCAGCGGTCAGGTCGAGCAGGGCGACGTTGGCGCCGTGGGCGCGCAGGGCGCGGGCCAGGCCCGCACCGAGGCCGCCGCCAGCGCCGGTGATCGCGACGGTCTTGCCGGGCAAATCGAGCCTCATGGGGTTTCCTTGATGGTGGTGAGGACCTTGCCCTTGCTGCGGCCGGCCTGGAGGTGCGTAGCGACCCAGGCCCTCATGCGGCGCCGATCGGATCGTCGGCATCGAGGAACTCCAGCACCGCGGGGACGAACCGCTCGTGGTACTGAAAGATGCCGCCGTGCCCGGAGTCCGGGTAGATCTCGAGTTTGCTGTTCGGTATCCGTTCGGCCAGCGCGTGGGACTGACTCGAAGCGACCATCACGTCGTTGTCGCCATTGGCCACGAACGTCGGCTGGGTGATCTGCGACAGGTCGTGCGGCTCGCCGAGGCCGGCTTCGCGGATGGCCAGAAGTTGCGCTATCCGGGCCTGATGAGAGATGGGCTGGTCGCGATCGGCCGTGCGCTCACGCAAACGCGCGATGTAGTCGGTTCCGGCCTGCTTGCCGACCGCGTTTCGGTTGAAGAACAGGAACTGCCGCGGATCAAGGCGCGTAAGCGCAGCCTTGGT
>DATDHG010000096.1:0-3422 GCA_036521675.1 Candidatus Dormiibacterota bacterium | reverse complement strand
CCAGCGCCCTCGAGCTCGACAACGACACCCTCGCCCTTGCCGTAGACGGCGGCGAAGTCCCTGACACCACGGCCTCGTCTGGTGCCGAGAGCGATCACACCAGGCCAGCCCGTCCCGGGCGCGCGCATACCGCGGAGCCGTGCACACGGGTTGTCGCTGACGTGGACGTCGTGCACCGCTGCCAGCGGAACCCGCACATCGCCGCGCAAAGCGCCCACCTTCTCGAGCAACGACAGATGGACCACCAGTTGATCACGGTCGACGACCAGGCTCGCCATGCCTACTCGTCCCGGGGAGCCACCAGGCGGAGCACGTCGCCGACCAGGTAGAGCGATCCGCACACCAGCACCACGCCCTCGGGTCCCGCCAGCAGGCGGGCGGCGACGAGTGCGTCCGGGAGCGCGGTGATGGCCCGCGCCCCAGGACCCCAGAGGCGGGCCAGCTCCGTCGCCACGATGGCCCGGGGCGTGCCCGCCTGAGTGAACACCACAGTCGCCCCGAGCGGGCGCAGCTCGGCGAGGATGCCGGCGGCGTCCTTGTCGGCCATGCAGCCGACGACCGCGACGAGCGGCCGCTCTCCCACCAGCTCGCGCACGGCGGGGACGATCGCGGCGGCGGCCGCCGGGTTGTGGGCCCCGTCGACCAGCATCCCGGGCTCACCGGGCAACCACTGCAACCGGCCCGCCCACTCGACCCCCTCGAGCCCGCGCACCACGGCGTCCTGGTCGAGCGGCATCCCGCGCTCCCCCAGCGCGGCGGCCACCGCCACCGCGAGCGCCGCGTTGCCGATCTGGAAGGTTCCCCGCAAGGGCACGCGCGCGCTGACGTGCAGCGCCCCGACCGCGACGTCCACGGTCACGCCGTCCATCCCCCGGCTGGAGCCGCGAGCCACGATGCCGGCGTCGAGACTGCGCAGCGACTCGACCCCGACGGCGGCGGCACGGGCGTCGACCACGCGCAGCGCCTCCCCGGTGGCGCCCGTCAGAACGGCGTTGCCCGGCTTGAGAATCCCCGCCTTCTCGACGGCGATCTCGGCGAGCGTGTCGCCGAGATACTCGCGGTGGTCCAGGTCGACGTTGGTGACCACGGCCACGCCCAGGTCGAGGACGTTGGTGCTGTCCAGCCGGCCCCCCAGCCCCACCTCGCAGACGACCACGTCGGCGCCGTGGCGGCGTGCTGCCAGTACACCGAGCGCGGTCAGGATCTCGAACTGCGTGGGGGCGCCCACCACGGGCTCCACCGCCGCCACCGCGGGCCGCACCTCCTCGACGAGGGCGGCGAACGCTTCGCCGCTGATGGGCCGCCCGTCCAGCGCGATCCGCTCCCGGTAGCTGGTGAGGTGCGGCTTGGTGAGCAGCGCGGTGCGCAACCCGGCGCCGCGGCAGATGGACTCGACCATGGCGCAGACCGAGCCCTTGCCGTTGGTGCCGGCCACGAGCACCCCGCGCCGGTTCGCCTCGGGATGGTCGAGCGCCGCCAGCAGCGCCTCGGTCCGCTCCAAGCCGGTCTTGATGCCGCGTGACCCGGTGGCGACGATGAAATCGAGGGCGTCTCGGTAGGTCAGCGGCATGGCGCCGCATCGTAGTGGGGCGCGGCGGCACGCGGGCGGCGGCCGTCGCGCTCCGGGTCGATCAGACCCAGGAGACCGCCGGGGCGCCGGCCGGGCGGCGGGCCACCGCCAGGGTGACGGTGTTGCGCATCAGCATGGCGATCGTCATCGGGCCCACTCCGCCCGGGACGGGCGTGAGCAGGCCGGCGACCGGCTCCACCGAGGCCCGCTCGACGTCGCCCCGGAGCCGGCCCTCGACGCGCGTGGTGCCCACGTCCACCACCGCCGCCCCCGGCCTGACGAAGCCGGCGTCGATCATCCCGGGGCGGCCGGTCGCGGCCACCAGGATGTCGGCCTCGCGGCAGACCGCGGGCAGGTCGACGGTCCGGGAGTGGCAGATGGTCACCGTGGCGTGGGCGTTGAGCAGGAGCAGCGCTATCGGCCGGCCCACGATGACGCTTCTCCCCACCACGACCGCGCGCGCCCCGGCGATGGGCACGTCGTGCCGGCGCAGCAGCTCGAGGCAGCCGGCGGGGGTGCAGGGCACCACCAACGGAGCGCCCTCGGCGAGCCGGCCGAAGTTGTACGGGTGGAAGCCGTCGACGTCCTTGGCGGGCGGGACCGCCGCCAGGACGCGGTCCTGGTCCACCTGTTCTGGCAGGGGCAACTGCACGAGGATGGCGTCGACGTCGGCGTCGGCGGCGAGCCGGTCGACCAGCTCGACCAGCGCGGCGGTGCTGCTGGTCACCGGCGGTGTCAGCGTCTCGCCGCGGATGCCCACGCGCTCGGCAGCGCGGTTCTTGTGCCCGACGTAGGTGGCTGACCCCGGGTCCTCGTTGCACAGCACCACCACCAGGCGCGGCGCCTGCCAGCCCGCAGCGCTGCCGGCGTCGATCACGTGCGCGACCTCCGCCTCGATGCCGGCCGCGACTGCCTTG
This sequence comes from Candidatus Dormiibacterota bacterium, assembly GCA_036521675.1. GTDB lineage: Bacteria > Chloroflexota > Dormibacteria > Aeolococcales > Aeolococcaceae > DATDHG01. Next base: position 935 of record DATDHG010000096.1, on the reverse strand, counting down.
CCGTCGACGATGGTGGCGCTCATCCGATGAGCTCGCGGCGGGCGGCGGCTTCGAGCTCGGCGACGACCTCGCCGAGCGGGCGGCCGCGCGCCCTGGCGATGCGCACGCAGTCGTCCAGCTCGGGGCGGGCGTCGATCACGCGCGTCCCCTCGAGGCGGCGTTTGACCCGGACCCGCTCGCCGTCCAGGTCGATCTCGACCACGTCGCGCGCGGCCACCAGACGAGGCGACCAGCTCCGGCGTACGCCCAGCGTGGGGCCGAGGTCGAGGAGGAGCGTGGCCAGAGCCACGTCCGCGCCCTCCGCAGCGAGCACGTGGAGGATGTGGCCCGGCCGGCCCTTCTTCATGGTGGCGGGCACAACCCACGCGTCCAGGGCGCCGGCCTCCAGGCAGCGGACGGCCAGCTCGGCGACGGCAGCGGGGGTGGCGTCGTCGAGGTTGACGCGCAGCTCGACGGCGGGATCGTCGAACGCAGCGGGCGCCCCGACCCCATCGTCGCCGGCAACGGCAGGGAGGGCCTCGCCGAGCCAGCAGCGCACCAGGTTGGGACGGCGGGGATCGTCGCGGGTCCCCGCGCCGTGGCCCACTCGGTGGAGCCGCAACCGGGGTGGGCCGGGCTGCGCCATGGCGGCGAGGATCGCGGCCCCCGTCGGGGTCACCTGCTCGACGCCGTCGTGGCCGCCCAGCAGCGGGAAGCGCGCCGCCGCCAGGATCTGCAGGGTCGCCGGCGCCGGCAACGGCAGCTCGCCGTGCTCGGCGGCGACCGTCCCGCTCCCCGCCGGCAGCGGTCCGCACGTGACTGCGGTCACGTCCAGGTCCTCCAGCGCCGCGGCCACCCCCACGATGTCGACCAGGGTGTCCAGCGCTCCAAGCTCATGGAGGTGGACATCGGCCAGCGCCACTCCGTGGAGCTTCGCCTCGGCCTCGCCGAGCGCC
>DATDHG010000095.1:0-7016 GCA_036521675.1 Candidatus Dormiibacterota bacterium | reverse complement strand
CCTCGCGTGGCGCGACACGCCGGTGGCGCGGCTGGTCGAGCAACAGACGGGCATTCCGGCGACGCTGCTGAACGACGCCCGGGCCGCCGCCCGCGCCGAGGGTCTGCTCGGAGCCGCGCGCGGCGCCCACGATTTCATCATGGTGACACTGGGAACCGGGATCGGCGGCGCCGTTGTCGTTGACGGCAAGCCCTGGCGCGGCGCCCATGGGCTCGCCGGTGAGATCGGGCATCTCCGAGTGGCCCCCGACGGTCGCCTGTGTGGGTGCGGAGGGCATGGCTGCCTGGAGACGATCGCCTCCGCACGCGCGGTGGCGGCGCGCTATAACTGGCTCTCGGGATCCAGTGAAGAGGTGGGGGCTGAAACCGTTGTGGAGCGTGCTCTGACCGGCGACGCCGGGGCAGCCGGCGTGTGGCGGGAGGCCGTCGAGGCGCTCGCCGCGGCTCTGGCGGCGACGGTGGCGGTCGTGGACTGCGAGCTGATCGTGGTCGGCGGCGGGATGGCGTTGGCGGGCCGGGCGCTGCTCGACCCACTCGAGGACGCGCTCTGTGAGCGAATCACGCTGGCCCGGCCGCCGCGGCTTGCGCTTGCCCAGCTCGGCGACGGCGCCGGGGCGCTTGGAGCAGCTGTGGCGGCATGGAGCCAGGTCTTCGTCAGCCGGGCCGCCGGCGCGCGCGACGGTGGCGAGGCGACCGGCCGTTGAGGAGGCTCGGTCTCAGCACACGCCGGCGGCGGTTGGTGGCTGTGGTCATCGGTGTCGTCGTCGTGTGCGGCACGGCCGTCGGCGTCGCCCTGGGGCGCGGCGGCGGCCCCTCCCAGGCGAGTGCCACCCCGACGCCGGTGCCGGGGGCCACCAGCTCGCCGTCGCGGGCGGCGACCCCGAGCCCAACCGGCGCCAGTCCGGCCGGGCCCCACGTGCTCGTCATCATGGAGGAGAACTCCAGCTACGAGGAGATCATCGGATCGCCGTCCGCCCCCTACATCAACTCCCTGGCCCGGCGCTACGCCTCGGCGACGCAGTGGTACTCGCTCAAGCACGGATCGATCCAGAACTACCTCGCCGCCACCAGCGGCCAGATCCCGCCGACGGCGGTGATCAACAACGAGTGCACCCCCGGCCAGGGGCTCTGCACCACGTCCGCTCCCAACCTGGCCGATCAGCTCGAGGCCAGGGGCCTGACCTGGAAGTCGTACCAGGAGGACATGCCGGTTCCGTGCTTCCGTGCCTACTCCGCAGCCCACTACGTGGCCCGCCACAACCCCTTCATCTACTACTCCCAGATCCGCGACAACCCGGTGCGGTGCAATCGGATCGTGCCCTTCACGCAGTTCGCCGCCGACCTGGCAGCGAACGCTGTGCCCAACTTCGCCTGGGTGACGCCGAATCTCTGCAACGACATGCACAACGCCTGCCCGGGAGGCCGGGTCGAGAACGGCGACACCTGGCTCGCGCAGCAGCTCGGCCCTATCCTGGCCTCGGCCTGGTTCCAGCAGGGCGGCGAGGTCGTCATCACCTGGGACGAGAGTGAGGACATCGACGCCTCGGGCTGCTGCGCCGGCGCCCGCGGCGGACACATCGCCACGCTGGTCCTCAGCGGGCGGAGCACGGGGGTGACCTGGAGCCACCCGGGCGATCACTTCGGTTTGCTGCGCGGGCTCGAGGGAGTCTTCGGCGTCCCCTTCATCGGCGCCGCAGCTGCCCGCATCCACGGTGACCTCGGCGCGCTGCTGTAGCTCAGGAGGAGCGTGATGGCCGAGGTCACCTGCGTCGACTATCACACCGCCGGCGAGCCCTTCCGGATCGTCACGTCGCGCGTCCCCGAGCTGCCCGGCGCCACTGTGGCCGAACGCCGGGAACGCGCAGGTCGTGAGGAGGTGGACTCGATCCGCCGGCTGCTGTGCCACGAGCCCCGCGGACACGCCGACATGTACGGGTGCTTTCTGGTGCCGCCCGACGACGCCGGCGCCCACCTGGGAGTGCTCTTCTGGCACAAGGACGGCTACTCCACCGCCTGTGGGCACGGGACGATGGCCCTGGGAGTTTGGGCGGTGCAGTCCGGCTTGGTCCACGCCGAGCCCGACACGGAGACCGACATCGTCATCGACGTACCCTCGGGGCGGGTGAGCGCGCGCGTGCGCTGCGCAGGCGGCGCGGTGCGTTCTGTGGTGTTCCGCAGTGTCCCCGCCTACGTGCTGGGCGCGCCTGTCCAGGTGAACACGCCGAACGGCGGCACGGACGTGAATCTGGCGTACGGAGGAGCGATCTACGCCACGGTGCCGGCACGCGCGGTCGGCCTGTCAGTGACCGCGGCGGCCCTGCCGGCGCTCATCGCTGTCGCGCGGCAGGTCAAACAGCAGATCGACGGCGCCGGCGTGGCCAGGCACCCTGCCGACGACCGGCTCTCGGGTTTGTATGGAACGATCTTCTACGACGAGCTGGAGAGCGCCGCGGGCACGCTGCACCAGCGCAACGTCACCGTGTTCGCCGACGGCGAGGTCGACCGCTCCCCCTGCGGCTCAGGGACGGCAGCCCGGCTGGCTCAGCTGGTCGCGGAAGGTCAGCTCGAGGTCGGGCAGGAGCTGGTGCACGACTCGATCATCGGCACCACCTTTGTGGCTCGCGCAGCCGGGCGCGTGGACGTCGGCGGACACGCGGCGATCGTGGCCGAGGTGGAAGGGATGGCGTACCGCACCGGTGAGCACCGGTTCGACCTGGATCCGGAGGACCCGCTCGGCACCGGGTTCGTTCTCAGGTGAGGCTCCACCTGCTGTTTTGTTGACTTAGTAGATCCAGAAAGTCAAACTTATGCGGAGGCGGGACAATCCCCGCGCCCCGAGGGAAGCTGACTATGAGCGTCACCGACGATCTTCTGCGCGCCAACGAGGCCTACGCGGGCAGGTTCGACAAGCAGGGGCTGCCGATGCCGCCGGCCAGGCGCCTCGCCGTCGTGGCGTGCATGGACGCCCGGCTCAACGTCTACGGCGCGCTCGGACTGCGCGAGGGTGACGCCCACGTGATCCGCAACGCGGGTGGGGTGGTGACCGACGATGTCATCCGCTCTCTGACCATCTCCCAGCGGCTGCTCGGGACCGAGGAGATCGTCCTCATCCACCACACGGACTGCGGCATGCTGACCTTCTCCGACGACGAGGTGAAGGAGCAGATCCGGCAGGAGGCGGGGATCCGTCCGCCCTTCGCCCTGGAGGCGTTCGCCGATGCCGACGAGGACGTCCGGCAGTCGATCCGGCGTATCGAGGCGAGCCCCTTCATCCCCCACCGCGACAAGGTCCGCGGCTTCGTCTACGAGGTCGAGACCGGACGGCTGCGCGAGGTCGCCGTCGGCGCCGCCGTCTGACCGCGCGGGACCGCCGGCCCGGTGAGAACCGGCGACGGCGGTCCGGCGCCTCGCTTACCATCTCCGCCGGCTTCCGGAGCCCGGGGTCGTTTGTGACGCCACGGGCTGAGCACGGTGCTCAGGCGGCAACGGCGTTGAGGTCAGTGCAAACCAGCGGGTGGATGGTGGCGTCCAGCCGGAAACCGCCTACCCTCACACCAGCGAAGGCGACGTAGCCAAGTGGTAAGGCACGGGTCTGCAAAACCCTGATCGCGGGTTCGATTCCCGCCGTCGCCTCCAAGTGTCGCCCCAAGCCATCCCGCCGCGGAGCGCTCGCCGGCTGAATCAGTAGAGGGCGGCCGCGAGGATCGGCCGGTAGCGCGCGACCAGCGGATCGCCCTCCCCGAGCTCGGCGAACACGCCGACGGCGGTGCGACGGGCCAGGTCGCGAAGCTCGCCGGACTCATTCCGCACTGTCGCCACCAGCGCCTGGAGCGCGGCCTCGCGGTCGCCCCCATCGAGGGCGGCAAGCGCAGCCTGGGCGGTGCCGTCGACGGCCCCCGCGGCCACCTCCTGGCCTATGTCGATGCGCGCCAGGAGGCCGCTCGCGACTGGGTCGTGGGCGACCGGGACGAGGACCTCGGTGGCCCCAGAGACGTCGCCTTGCTCGAGGAGCAGACGGCCGAGCGCGGCACGCGCCCCGGCGTGGCCGGGGTCGGCGTCGACGGCGGCCCGCAGCGACGCCTCGTCCCCGGCGGCGGCGAGCCGGTCGGCGGGGGACGGCATGAGGCCGTCGAGCCAGCGCTCGACCTCGGGGCGCGGCAGGGCGCCGGTGAACTCGGCCGCGACCGCCCCGTCGCGGAACGCCTTGACCGCCGGGATGCCGCGGATGCCGAAGGCGGCAGCCAGGCCGGGGGCGGCGTCGACATCGACCTTGGCGAGGACGACCTGCCCGTCGCGGGCCATGACCGCCGCCTCGAGGACCGGGCCGAGGGCGCGGCACGGTGCGCACCACCCCGCCCAGAAGTCGACGACGACGGGGACGGTGCGAGAGCGGTCGACGACGTCGACCGCGAAGGTCTGCTCGGTGACGTCGATGCTCATGACGAGGACGTGGTACCCCGTCGCGGCGCAGGGCTAAGCATCGAGACGCCGCCAGGCCGCTGCGGAGCCCGCTCGCCCCGAGCATAACCTGCCATACGACTTGACAGGTTACGTAGATCCTCCTACACTCATAACCATCGAAAACATGTAGATGGTTGTGGAGGACCGACAATGAACGGGATGCAGATCACAGAGCTGGCCCACCTGATGGAGCAGGAGCACATGCGGGCTTCCCTCATGGCCCAGGCCAACCGAGCCCGGCGCCGCCGGCAGCGGGCGAGTGCGTTCCGCAGGCGGCTAGGCGCTCTGCTGCGGGCCGCCACCACCCACACGCCGCGCACCGGGCAGGTCCCACCTCGGCCCGCCATCGTTGCACCCGGGATCCGGCGCGAGGCACGCTAGACAGCGATGGATGCCAACGAGGTCAGCCGCTGGCTGGCCGGCTACGTCGAGGTGTGGAGGGCTGGCGAACACGACGCGGTCGCCCGCCTCTTCACCCCCGACGCCGTCTACCACCCCGATCCTTTCAGTGCTCCGCGGCGCGGGCACGCCGAGATCGCCGAGTACTGGCGCGAGACCGGCGATGAGCCCGACGCGTTCGATGCCGAGTACCAGCCCCTGGTGGTGATCGGCGACGTCGCGGTCACGCACGGTTTCTCGCGGTATCTCAGCGCTGACCGGTCGAGGGTCGACAAGGAGTACGCCAACGTCTTCGTGCTGCGCTTCGCCGCCGACGGCCGCTGCGCCGAGTATCGGGAGTGGTACATGGCGCGCGGCGGCGACGGGGCGTCAGATCCAGACACCGCCGCCCACTGACCCGACGCCCCGATGAGCGGCTGCGGCGGCAGAACCCGCAACGTCGGCCTGGCGCGCACTAGAGTGCGAGAGCGTGGACACGCTCCCGCGAGCCGCCGCCCCCAGGGCGCAGACCGACCAGGAGCTCGACGCCCGGGCGCAGGCCGTCCTCGGCGGGGGCTCGACCCACATCGTGCGCAGCTACCGGCCGCGGATATACGTGGTCCGCGCCCAGGGATCGCGGAAATGGCTGATCGACGGTCGGGAGCTGGTCGACTACACGATGGGGCATGGCGCCCTGCTCTTCGGTCACTCCCACCCGGAGATCACCGCGGCCGTCGCCTACCAGGCGGCGCGCGGCACCCACTACGGCGCCGCCAATGAAGCGGAGATCGAGTGGGCGGAGCGAATCGCGCGGATGGTCGCGTCGGTGGAGCGGGTGCGCTTCACCTCGTCAGGAACCGAGGCGACGCTGCTCGCGCTGCGCCTGGCGCGCGCGTTCACAGGGCGGGAGATGGTGGCCAAGCTGGTCGGTCACTTCCACGGCTGGCACGACGCTGTGCAGGTGGACGGCCATGGCGGCCCCGCCGGGATTCCCGAGGAGACGGCGAGCCTGACCCGCGTGGTCGACCCCGCCCTTCCTGCGGTCCTCGACCAGGCTCTTGGCGACGGCAAGGTCGCCGCGCTCATCCTCGAGGCCTCGGGCGCGCACTACGGCGGCACGCCGCTGCCGCCAGGGTTCGTCGACCAGGCCCGGGAGCTGTGCACGCGGACGGGGACGCTGCTGGTGGTGGATGAGGTCGTGACCGGCTTCCGGGTCGCCCGGGGAGGGATGCAGGAGCTGCTCGGCGTTCGCCCCGATCTCAGCACGTTCGCCAAGGCCATGGCGGGCGGGCTCCCGGGCGGGGCGGTCGGCGGGCGCGCCGCGGTGATGGACCTCCTGGGACCGGCCCGCGAGGGCGCCGAACCGGTGGTGGAGCATCCCGGCACGTTCAACGCCAACCCGCTGTGCGCCGCCGCCGGCTGCGCGGCGCTGCGCCTCATCGAGGAGACCGACGCCATCGAGCGCACCAGCGCCACGGCCGCCGAGCTCGAGGCGGTCTGGCGAGACCGGCTGCGCGCCCAGGGGGTGCCCGGATCCGTGCGGCGCCTGGCGAGCATCGTGCACTGCGAGCTGAACGATCCCGACGCCGCGGCGCGACTGCCGGCCCTGATGCGCGAGGCGGGGGTTGATCTCTTCCGCACCAGTGCCTTCGTCTCCACCGCCCACGATGACGCCGACATCGAGCTCACGGCCACCGCTCTGGACCACTCACTGGCGCGCCTCGCCGCGGGGAGCTAGCCGCTGCTCTCAGCTGACATCGCCGGGGTGGTCGTGGCCGTGGCGCCGCTGCTGGTCGCCGGCGAGCGGCGCTGGACGGTTCCTGACCCGGGGGCCAATGTGGCTGACACGGGATCGGGGTCACGGGTCACGTGGCCTGACGGGGTCAGTCTCGAGCTGGACCTGCAGCGGCTCGCCCGCGGAGTTCGGCTGACCTGCCGCGCCGCGGGCCTGCCTGTCGGGTTGGCGGTCGACGGCATCGGCGTGAGCCTGCGCCGCGACGATGTGCCCGGTCGCATCCTGGTCGACGGCTACCAGTCCTGGGACTGGGCCGGCGTGCGCGATGCGCGCCGGCCCGGACGGGGATGGTGGTCCGCCGTCTGGGGCGATGAGCATGGCGGGGACGCAGTCCCGATCGCCCTTCACCTGTCTCAAGCGCCCACCACGGCGCTGACGCTGGC
>DATDHG010000094.1:0-2638 GCA_036521675.1 Candidatus Dormiibacterota bacterium | reverse complement strand
GCCGCCGGCGGGCCGTCCGGTTGCCGCCTCGACGTCAAGGAGGGCCTGGACCACGCCCTCTACTACTCCGACACCGGGCACATCTACCGCCTGGCCTGACGGCCGGCGCCAGCAGCGGCGCGAGATTGGCCTCAGCGGCTCGGCGCGGCCACCGCTGGCACGCCGCTCAGCGCCGCGTCGAGGATCTCCAGGGCGCGCGCCACCTCGCTCTCGTCGATCGTCAGGGGGGCCAGGGCACGGACCACGTTGCCGTGCAGCCCGGCTCTGACGAGCAGCAGACCTTGCTCGCGAGCGCTCTCCAGGACCCGGCCCGTGAGCGCCGCGTCAGGCTCGCGCGTCTGGCGGTCGCGCACCAGCTCCATGGCCACCATCGGCCCCAGGCCGCGGACGTCACCGACGGCGGGGTGGCGCGCCTGCAGAGCCGCGAAGCCCTCGGTCAGCCGGGCGCCCAGCCGAGCGGCACGCTCCATGAGGTCGCCTTGCTCGAAGCGGTCGAGCACGGCGTTGGCGGCGGCGCAGGCGAGCGGATTGCCGGCGTATGTGCCGCCGAGCCCGCCGGGTGACGGTGCGTCCATCACGTCGGCCCGGCCCACCACCGCGGCGAGCGGCAGGCCACCCGCCAGGCTCTTGGCCAGCACGACCAGGTCGGGGACCACGCCGGAGTGCTCGATGGCGAGCATGCGCCCGGTGCGCCCGAACCCCGTCTGGATCTCGTCGGCGATGAGCAGGATGCCGTGCGCCGACGTGCGCCGCCGCAGCTCGCGCAGGTACTCGGGCGGGGCCGGGACGAAGCCCCCCTCGCCGAGCACCGGCTCGATGATCACCGCGGCCACGTGGTCGGGGGCCACCTGGGTCTCGAGCAGCTCGTCGAAGGCGGCCAGGGCGCGCTCGGTGGTCCAGCCGCGGTACTCGTACGGGTAGGGAGCGTGGTAGACCTCGGGCGCAAAGGGGCCGAAGTCCTGCCGGTATGGGCTGATCTTCCCGGTGAGCGTCATCGCCAGCAGCGTGCGGCCGTGGAAGCTGCCCGTGAACGCGATCACCGCCGGGCGACCGGTGGCGGAGCGGGCGATCTTGACGGCGTTCTCGACCGCCTCCGCGCCGGTTGTCAGGAGCAGGGTCTTGCGGGCGCCCTCACCGGGGACCAGCGCGTTGAGCCGCTCGGCCAGGCGGATGTAGTCCTCGTACATCACCACCTGGAAGCAGGTGTGGGTGAACCGGTCGAGCTGCGCGTGGACCGCCTGGAGGACGCGGGGATCGCCGTGGCCCACGTTGAGCACGCCGATCCCCCCGGCGAAGTCGATGTATTCGCGGCCGTCGACGTCGGTGAGCCGCGCCCCCTCGGCCTGGGCCGCGAACACCGGATGGCTGTTGGAGACGCCGCGCGCGACCGCCCGCTGGCGCCGCTGGTTCAGCTCCTCGTTGGAGGGACTCACAGAGGCGGAGCATAGGCGGTCGGGTGGGCGAAACAGGTGATGGGCGCGGGCTGGGATGGCGGGCGACCCCCCGGGCCGCGTAGGCAGTCGTGGCGGCGTGGCGGGCACACGCCTTGGGGGCACTCGCTGCACGTGGGGCTCTCAGGAAGCCCTGGTACGATGGCCGCCCCCCGGCTCCGTGCCGGGAGCGCGGGACCAGCGTGCCGACGTAGCTCAGTGGTAGAGCAGCGGTTTCGTAAACCGCTGGCCGGGAGTTCGAATCTCCCCGTCGGCTCCAGGATCTGAGATCAGCTCCCCGCCGGCCCGCCGGCGAGGGCTCCTTGGGGATCGCGGAGAACTGTCAGTGGACGGCTGTCGGCAGGACCAGAGCCTCAAGCGCATCGGCGCGGTCGCGCAGCGCGTTGGCCCGCTCGCGGACGATTGCGGCCGAGTAGGCGAGGTTCTCGTCGGTCGGCGCGGGTGGGCCGACCCGCACGCTACGGTCGGTGGCCACAGCGGCACGCAGAGCATCCTGCGCGCCGCTGACTTCGGCGCGCGCAGAGGCACGCCGGTCGTCGGGGGGTAGCTGCGCTAGCATGGACAGATCGATTGTCAGGGTCGCCTCATGTGCCTCCATGAGGCGCCACCACAGCGACACGGCCGTCGGTTCGTTGCCAGGGGGGATTGACATCGCGGCACCCGCGAGCTGGTGCGCAGCGACGATGACCTGTTGCAGCGAGTGGGCGCGCACGTGTGCAACCTGACGCTGCTGCCGCACAGCGACGACGATCAGTCCGGCGACCGCTACGGCAGCCGCGATGCCGAAAAGAATCCAGGGCAGCGCCGTCAATTAGCGGCGGTGGCGACCATAGCGGCGGTGGCGACCAGTCGCGCGTCGATAGCCTCGAGCACCGACTGTTCGGCCTCGTCGATTGCATACAACGCGAACTCGATGGCGTCGGCAGCGTTGTTGTCTGCCCGGTCGGCGCGACGCAGGGCGACCTTGGCATCGTGGTCGTCTCGCCGCTCGTCGATTGCACTGCGGATCTGCTCAAGGTGGTCGCGCACCCCTGCCTGAAGGCTCTGCCAGTGACGGGTGAGGTCATCCTCCGCCTTCGCCCCCTGGGCTTTGGCCTCTTCACGTCGGCGCTGGGCATCAGCCTTGACCTTTGCGATGCGGGCATCGACCTGTTCGTGAGTCTCGTTGCGAGCGGCCGCAGTTCTGT
>DATDHG010000093.1:0-9801 GCA_036521675.1 Candidatus Dormiibacterota bacterium | reverse complement strand
GGCGCCGCCCAGCTGCGCGGCCCTCAGGGGCGCGACCAGGGGGGCGAGCAGGCTGACGCGCATGGCGGCAGCTTGACGCGATCCACCGCGTCGAGGGGCGGTCTCCGGCCCGTCACGGCGGCGACCCTATGCCGACGCTGTACCGCCTCATGACATCTGCGCTATAATCACGGCAGGCCGCCGCCGGATGTGCCTGGCGCCACCAAGGACAAATGACCCCCGCGCCGCGCCCCTGCCAGGTTCGGGTCATCTTGGGTATTAACCTGGACACCCCCAGAGCTTGGCCGTTTGACTCCTGGACACTGGGTCCCCTACCCTTCCGCCCGGCTCCGGCCCCCAGTGGCGGCGATCGCCTCCCTGATCGTCACTCCCCCCGCTGCGGCACGGGTCAATCGACGTCCGGTGTTCGGGCGAGCGTCCGTCCGGCTCTCGGGGGTGGTCTATTGCGGGGTGGCTCCAAGTTCCTCCTCATCGTGGGGACGTTGGCCTGCCTGGTGAGCACCCTGGGCCCGACGGCACCGGGGGCGGGCGCATCGACCCCGCCGCAGAGCGCGGTCAGCGCCCTGCAGGCCCAGCGCGATCGACTGGGCCAGCAGCTGCTGCAGATGCAGGGGCTGCGGTTCGACGCCCGGCAGCACCTGCTCGGGGTGGAGGCTCGGTTGAGCGCAGTCGAGGTCAGGCTCGCCTCCACGCGCGCCACCCTCGATCGCAAGGACGCCGAGCTGCGCAACCTCAGCGCCCGGATCGCCACCGACGAGCAGACCCTCGCCGCCTCCAGCGAGCAGCTCGCCGCTCTGCTCCGCTCCACCTACGAGGTCTCACAGGGCGACGGGTTCGTGGCCGCCATCCTCGCCTCCAACGACTTCTTCCAGGCTATCGACCGCGTCCGTGCGGCCCAGCACATCAACGACCAGCTGGCGTCGCTGCAGGCGCAGGTGTCCGACGCTGAGCGTTCGCTTCTCAACGAGCGCACCCAGGTGCAGCGCGACTTCCAGGACGCGCAGGCCCTGGAGGGGCAGCTGAGCCAGCAGAGCGGCCAGCTGCTGGCCGTGGTGGCCGAACGCGACCTCGCCTTCCGCGCCGTCGACGGTCCGGCGCGCACGCTGGCCGCCCAGATCGTCGCGATCGACGACCAGCTGGCCCCGCCAGGCCCGGTGGGCCCCGTCGACACATCGCACAGCTGCGGCGACCGCTTCGCCTTCGGGAACTGCACGTACTACGTGGCCACCCGCCGCTGCATCCCCTGGCTGGGCAACGCCTGGGAGTGGTGGGGCAACGCGCGTGCCTATGGATATGCCGAGGGGCACGTGCCCCAGGCCGGCGCGGTGGTGGTCTGGGGCTGGGGGGGGAGCAGCCCGGTCGGCCACGTGGGGTACGTGGAGGCGGTCGGGCCCACGGCCAGCATCCCAGCGGGGTCGTTCCTGATCTCCGAGATGAACTTCAACGGTTGGGATCGGGTCAACTACCGTGTCATCAGGGTGGGCTCCGCGGGCATCCTCGGCTTCATCTACGGCAAGGTGTAGCCCCAGGCCGGGCGACTCGCCACCCCCCGCGTGCGCCGAGTACCGTGACCGCCGTGCTGCCCGCCGAGTTCACACGCGAGATCGACGCGGTGGTCTCCGAATGGGACCGTGGCGACACGGTGGCCCGGCTCTGGGCGGGGGATGCCGGCCTCTGGACCGGGACCGACGAGGCGAGCTGGCTGGGCTGGCTGCGCGTCGCGGCCGGCCAGCTCGCCCATGCCGAGGAGCTGGAGCGCGTCGCGGCCGACGCCCGGGCCTCGGGCTGCAAGGACGCACTGCTTCTCGGCATGGGCGGGAGCAGCCTCTGTCCGGAGATGCTGGCGCTGACCTTCGGGCCACGCGCGGGTTACCCTCGCCTGCAGGTGCTCGACTCCACCGACCCCGCCCAGGTGCGCGCCCGGGAGGCGAGCGTTGACCTCGCCAACACCCTGTTCATCGTCTCGAGCAAGTCCGGCTCGACGCTCGAACCCAACCTCTTTCAACAGTACTTCTTCGATCGCGTGGCCTCGGTGACGGGAGCCCCCCAAGCTGCTCAGCGGTTTCTGGCAGTGACGGATCCGGGATCGAAAATCGAGGCCCTGGCTCGCCATCTCGGCTTTCGCCACGTGGCCCATGGAGTTCCCTCCATCGGTGGCCGTTACTCTGCGCTCTCCAACTTCGGCATGGTGCCGGGGGCCGTCAGCGGCGTCGACGTGCAGCGCCTGCTGGGGCGCGCCCAGGGCATGGCCGCAGCCTGCGCGGCCGGCGTCCCGGCGTCTGTCAACCCGGGCCTGCGCCTGGGGGCGACGATCGGCGTCGCGCACAACCGCGGACGTGACAAGCTCACCCTGATCACCTCGCCGGGGATTGCCGACCTCGGCGCCTGGCTGGAGCAGCTGCTCGCGGAGTCCACGGGCAAGCAGGGGCGAGGGGTCATCCCCGTCGACCGCGAGCCCATGGGCGCGCCGGAGGTCTACGGACGGGATCGCCTGTTCGTGTATGTCCGCCTGGCCAGCGACCCGGACCCGGCTCAGGACGCCGCGGTCGGCGCGCTGGAGAGGGCCGGCCAACCGGTGGTGCGCATCGACTGCGCCGACCTCTACGACATCGGGACCGAGATCTTCCGGTGGGAGTTCGCCACCGCGGTGGCGGGCTCGGTCATCGGGATCGACCCGTTCGACCAGCCCGACGTCGAGGCTTCCAAGGTGGCCACCCGGGCGTTGGTGGACGAGTACGAGCGCACCGGAGCGCTCCCGGCTGACCCGCCCTTCCTGCGCCTCGACGGCGTCGCCCTGCATGCCGACGACGCCAACCGCGACGCCATCAGCGCGGCGCGACCAGCCACGCTGGCGGCGGCGCTGCGCGCCCACCTGGCCCGCCTCCGTGAGGGCGACTACGTCGCGCTGCTGGCGTACCTGCCCATGACCGCTGCGCACGCCCAGAGCCTCCAGGACATGCGGCGCAGCGTGCGCGACCGCACCCACGTCGCCACCTGCGTCGGCTTCGGGCCGCGCTTCCTGCACTCCACCGGACAGGCGTACAAGGGTGGCCCCAACACGGGTGTGTTCCTGCAGATCACGTGTGACGACGCCGTCGACCTGTCCGTCCCATCCCAGCCCTACACGTTCGGGGTGGTCAAGGCCGCGCAGGCGCGCGGCGATTTCACCGTGCTTGCCGAGAGGGGCCGGCGTGCGCTGCGCGTCCACCTCGGCGCCGACGTCGCGGCCGGCCTGGCGCTGCTCCGCACCGCCGTCGCCGACGCCGTCGCCTGATTCCGATCGACCCGCACACCCACCCAGACCACGGAGGATCGATGATGCAGCTCGGAATGGTCGGCCTGGGCCGCATGGGCGCCAACCTGGTGCGCCGGCTGATGCGGCACGGCCACGAATGCGTCGTCTTCGACGTCAACCCCGCGGCCGTCGACCAGCTGACGCATGAGGGCGCCACCGGGTCGCGCAGCCTCGACGAGTTCACCGCCCGGTTGACTGCCCCCCGTGCGGCCTGGGTCATGGTGCCGGCGGCGCTCACGGGCGCCACCGTCGAGGAGCTCGCGGCGCGGATGGCCGGCGGCGACATCATCATCGACGGCGGGAACAGCTATTACCGCGACGACATCGACCGTGCCGCCACGCTGGCGGCGCGGGGAATCCACTACGTCGACGTCGGCACCAGTGGCGGAGTCTTCGGCCTGGAGCGGGGTTTCTGCCTCATGATCGGAGGTGAGCCCGCCATCGTGGAGCACCTGGATCCCCTCTTTGCGAGCATCGCTCCCGGGGTGACTGCCGCGCCCCGCACAGAGGGTCGCACCGGCGCTCCGTCGAGCGCGGAGCAGGGGTACCTGCACTGCGGACCCCATGGCGCCGGACATTTTGTCAAGATGGTCCACAACGGAATCGAGTACGGCATCATGGCCGCCTACGCCGAGGGCCTCACCATCCTCGCCAAAGCGAACGCGGGCAGCTCGTCGCGGGAGGCCGACGCCGAGACCACGCCGCTCCGTGACCCGCAGTACTACCGGTACGACCTGGACATCCCCGAGGTCGCCGAGGTGTGGCGGCGCGGGAGCGTGGTGGCCTCCTGGTTGCTCGACCTCACCGCGCATGCGCTGCAAGCCTCTCCCGCGCTGGACGGGTTCGGCGGCCGGGTGTCGGATTCCGGCGAGGGGCGGTGGACGGTGCTCGCCGCCGTCGACGAGGGGGTGCCCGCCCACGTCCTCAGCGCGGCGCTCTACGAGCGCTTCAGCTCACGCGGCGAGGGCGACTTCGGCAACCGCCTGCTGAGCGCCATGCGCCAGGAGTTCGGCGGCCACGCGGAGCGCCCCACCGGCTCCTGAGCCGCCGCGCCGGCGGTGGCCGGCCCCACGTCCGCCGCCCACAATGGCCGCATGGTCACGATGACGAGCACGCGCCGCTGGCTCGGCCTCGCCGCAGCCCTGGGGGGACCGGTCCTGCTCACGGTGATCCTCGTCAACCTGCACAACGGTCAGCCGCGCGAGTACGTCTTCCTGTACCTGGCGCTGGTGGCCATCCTCGGCGTCGGGGCCGGGCTCGCCCCCGCCCTGTTGGCCGCCGCAGCAAGCTTCCTGCTGGTCGACTGGTACTTCGTCCCACCGGTCCACACCCTGAGCTTCGCGGACTCCACCGATCTGGTGAACCTCACAGTCTTCTTCGGCGCCGCCGGCCTGGTGGGCGGCCTGGGCTCGCGCCGGCGCAGCGCTCAGCTCGCCGCCGAGGCGCTGGCGGCACAGCTGCGGGCCGCGAACATCCAGCTGGAGCGGCTCTCACGCGAGCAGGCCGAGGCGGCGACGACCGCGGTCCGGCTGGCCCAGACCCAGCAGCAGGTCCGGGCCCTTCAGGAGGCCGACCGGCTGCGTCGGGAGCTGCTCGCCAACGTGTCCCATGAGCTGCGCACCCCGCTGGCGAGCATCCTGACGGGAACCACCGCGCTGAGCGCTCGGCCGAGCCTGACTGAGGCCGATCGGGAGGACATCAACACGGTGGCCGAGGAGGCGCGGCGGCTCAACCGCCTGGTCGCGGACATGCTCGACCTGGCCCGCATCGAGGGTGGTGCCCTGGAGTTGCGGCTCGAGCCGATCGAGATCGCCGCGGTCATCGACGCCGCCGCGCAGCGCCTGCGGCAGCGCGCGCCGGGGCGAGCGATCCTTGTCGAGGCGCCCCGCACCCTCGACGTGGTCGCCGACTGGGATCGCCTTGGCCAGGTTTTTGACAACCTGCTGCTGAACGCCGACCGGTTCGCCCCGGACGGAACCCCGATCGAGGTCCGAGCCGTCATGGGCGCCAACGGCCTGGCGGTCGTGCGCGTGATCGATCACGGCCCGGGTGTGGATCCCGCGCTGGGCAGCAAGGTCTTCGAACGCTTTGTCGGCGATGGCGCGATGGGCGGCTCCATCGGCCTCGGCCTGGCCGTCGCCCGCGGCCTGATCGAAGCTCACGCCGGGCGCATCTGGCTCGAGGAATCGGGCTCCGGCGAGGGCGGACGGTTCGCCTTCAGCCTGCCCGTCGCAACACCGCAGGACGCGGAGCCGGCGTGACGGTCCGGACCAGCACCGGCGCGCCCGAGTGTCCGTGGTGCGGTCACCCGGGCCGAGAGCGACCGGTCTCCGGCGCCCGGTCCGGTGCGGCGGCGGCGGGCCCGAACCGATACCCGAGACGGCCGACGGTGACGATGACGCCCGGCTGAGCCGGGTCGTCCTCGAGCTTGGCCCGCAGTCGCGCAACGAAGGTGCGCAGGTAATTGCGCTCGCTCCCGTAGCCGGGCCCCCAGACGCTGGCGAGAAGGGTGAGGTGGTCGACCGTGGCCCCCGCCCGGCGCGCCAGCTCGGCGAGGAGGAGGTACTCAGTCGGCGAGAGGATGACCTCCTGCCCGTGACGAACGACCGTCCTCGTGGAAAGGTCGACGACGACAGCGCCCGTCGCCACACGCTGTGGGGCCTCGGCCCTGGCAGAACGAGACCGGCGCAGCACGGCCCGCACCCGGGCCAGCAGCTCGTCAGCCCCGAACGGCTTGGCGAGATAGTCGTCGGCTCCCATGTCGAGCGCCTTCACCTTGTCCCGCTCGTCGCCCCGGGCGCTGATGACCACCACGGACGGCACTCGCCGGCCGCCCAGCTCGCGCAGCACGTGCCAGCCGTCGGCCACGGGAAGACCGAGATCGAGCAGCACGACGTCGGGCGCTCCACCCCGGGCCTGCTCCAGGGCGGTCAGCCCGTCGCCTGCGAGCAGGATCTCGTGGCCCTCCGCTTCGAGCGCGGACGCCACCAAGCCGCGCAGGGCGCGGTCGTCCTCGACGAGCAGGATGCGAGCGCCAGCCCGTCCGGCAGCCACCTCGGGTCAGCGCTCGCCGGCGCTGAGGATGTGGATGTCAACGTCGCTGAGGATGTAGATGAGCTCGCGAACCGTGTTGCGCCGCCAGCCGTGGTGGCGGCCGCGGGTGACCACCACCTGAGTGGCGAGGATCCGGCGTGCGTGTGCCGCCAGAGCCGGGGCGACACGGCGTTCGTAGAGGGTCACGAACTCACCACCGAGCTGGTGGGTCAGTGCGGCGTAGGAGCCGATGCGCATCTTCTCGGCCTCGGAGCGCTCGCGGTTGCGCACGGTGACCGCGGTGAAGTCGCCGTCCATCGCTCGGGCGAGTTTCGCGGCCCGGCGGATGATCGGTTCCATGCCGTCTCGCGCGGGGACGCACAGCATCACGCGCGGCTTCGCCTCCCAGGGCCGCTCGATGTGGCGCTCTTTCATGTAGTCGACCAGCCGCCGGTCGGTGTGGCTGGCGATGATCCGGAACGCGGTCTCACGCAGCGCCTCGAGGACCGGCGGTCGGAACTCACCCTGGAGCGCGCGAGCGGCCTCCGATGGCGGGAGGATCTCCCCACGACGCAGGCGCTCGTCGAGGACTGATGGCGTGACGTCGACGAGCTCGAGCTCGTCGGCCAGGCCGAGGAGCAAATCGTCGACCGGCTGTCCGGGCATCGCGGAGGCGGCGAGCATCGAGCCCATCGCCTCGCGAACGCTGCGCAGGTCGACGAGATGCAGGGTGGCGACGATGCTGATCCCGGCCTCGAGGATCGCGGGCACGTCGTCCAGGATGCGACGACCGGCCCCGGTGTCGCCGCCGAGGTCGTCGAGGCAGCAGACCTCGGGGTTGCGCCGGAGCAGCGCCTCGGTGTCGAGGAGCCCCCGTAGGGCCGGGCTGGCCGGGCCGCCGAGGATCTCCAGGTCCGACAGCACCTCCTCGCAGCCGCCGCGCCCACTCGTGCGCACGGTGGCAACCACGACATCGGTGCCCCGGCGCTTGCGACGCCGCGCCTCCTCGAGCATGGCGGTCGTGGTCCCGCAGCCGCGCGCATACCCGAGGTACACGCGCAGATGACCGCGGCGGCTCGTCGAGGCCGAGAGGGCGCGCAGGAGGGCGTCGGCGTCGGGCCGCGGCGGCTGCTGGCCGGCCGGTGCCGAGGTCGGGTGCGCGACTCGACCGATGACGTGCACGTCGACGTCGGGGAGCCGGTTGACCACGGCATCGACGATCCCCCCGCGGAGGCGTTGCAGGAGGGAGTGGGGCGCCTCCTCGCCCAGCACAACGTGGCGCACCCCCAGCTCGCCCGCCGTCCTGGTGATCACGTCGCGGACGTCGCCGGCGAGCTCGACCACGTGGCAGTGCAGCTGAGCCGCGACCACGCGGAGGTGGTCGACGACGGCTTCGTCCACCGGGCGGCGGGGGTTCCGAGCCATCACGACGGTGCACAGCCCGCCGTAGCGCCGCGCCAGGCGAGCCCCGCGCCGGATCAGCGCTTCGCTGCTGTCTCGCCCGCTGGCGGCGACGAGCACGTCCTGGGGAGCCTCCCGCGCAGTCCTGGCATAGCCCACGTTTTGGGCGACCAGCCGCAGGGCGATCTCGCGCAGCGCCGCCAGGTTTCCAGGACGGAAGAAGTTCGCCAGCGCGGTGTCGACTTTCTCAGGGGCGTAGACGTTGCCGTGGCGCATGCGCTTGCGCAGCGCCTCGGGGCTGATGTCGATGAACTGGATCTCGTCGGCGCCGTCGATGACGCTGTCGGGAAGCGTCTCGCGCACCGGGATGCCGGTGATGTGCTCGACCAGGTCCTTCACGCTCTCGATGTGCTGGACGTTCACGGTGGTGATGACGTCGATCCCCTTGTCGCGAAGCTCCTCGACATCCTCCCAGCGCTTGTCGTGGCGCAGTCCGGGCACATTGGTGTGGGCCAGCTCGTCCACCAGCGCCACCTTGGGGCGCCGGGCGAGCACGGCGTCGACGTCCATGTCCTCGTAACGCCGCCCGCGATACTCGATCACCAGCCGCGGGATCACCTCCAGGGTCCCTATTGCGGCCTGGGTGAGCGACCGGCCGTGCGTCTCGACGAAGCCGACCACGACGTCCTCGCCCTGGCGGCGGCGATCGGCGCCCTCACGAAGCATTGCGAAGGTCTTTCCCGAGCCGGGAGTCGCCCCCAGATAGACGCGCAGAAGCCCGCGCCCCGGCGTGCGGCTCGGCGCCGGCTGCCCCGCCGGTGGCGACTCGGTGGTCGGTATCGCCATGTCCCTCACAGCCAGAATTGTGGCCCTACTTGCCGGCGCCGTCGTCGAGCGCCATGTTGAGATCGAGGACGTTGATGTGCGGCTCCCCGAAGATCCCCAGTGATCGGCCCTGGAGGTGGTCCTCCACCACCTGCCGGAGCCTGTCAGGGTTCAGGTTGCGGGCCTTGGCGACCATCGGCACCTGGAAGAGTGCGGCCGCCTCGGAGATGTCGGGATCGAAGCCCGTGAAGTCGGCGGTGACGAGGTCGATGGGCACGTCACCCGTCAGCCCGCTGGCGCGGAAGTCCTGCACGGTCGCTTCGATGCGCGCCGTCAGCGCCGGGTTGCTGGGGCCGTAGTTGCTGCCGCCGCTGCTCGACGGGTTGTAAGCCGGCACGAGCTGCTTGGGGTCACTCGGGTCGGTGACCGTGCCGGCCGGCGGGCGGGCCTGGAAGTACCTGGGGTCGATGACGAAATGGACATTCCCCCGCTTGTCCGTGAGGGTCTGGTAGATGAGGTTGCCGCCAGCGTCGTTCGTCGTCTTGTAGAAGAATTGGCCGATGAGATGGGCGCCGATGATGTTGCCCTTGCTGTCAGTGACGAGGCCACCGTTGGCCTTGTCCTTGAAGGCCAGCTGGGCGACCCCGGTCATGATCACCGGGTAGATGAGCCCGCCCACCAGGGCGATCATCAGCGTGATGCGGAGCGCAATGCCGAGCTGCTTGCCGTAGGACTTGAGCATGTTCACGGCCTCACACCAGGTGCACGTTGGTGATGACGATGTCGATGAGCTTGATCCCCGGGAACGGGATGATCACTCCGCCCACGCCGTAGATGAGCAGGTTGCGACGCAGCAGCGCGGCGGCGCCGACCGCGCGGTACTTCACGCCCCGGAGCGCCAAAGGGATCAGGGCGACGATGATGAGCGCGTTGAAGATGACGGCGGCGAGCACAGCGCTCTGCGGGGTCTGCAGGCGCATCACGTTGAGAGCCGTGAGAGCCGGAAGGGTCCCCGCGAAGATCGCCGGGATGATCGCGAAGTACTTCGCGACGTCGTTGGCGACGCTGAACGTCGTCAGTGCGCCTCGGGTGATGAGCATCTGCTTGCCCGTTTCGACGATCTCGATGAGCTTCGTCGGGTTGCTGTCGAGGTCGACGAGATTTCCTGCCTCCTTCGCCGCCTGCGTTCCACTGTTCATGGCCACGCCGACGTCGGCCTGCGCAAGCGCTGGCGCGTCATTGGTGCC
>DATDHG010000092.1:0-4659 GCA_036521675.1 Candidatus Dormiibacterota bacterium | reverse complement strand
CAGCACGAACTCGGGGTGACGGTGGCCGTGGATGGTGCGCACGCCGCCGCATCCGTCGCCCTCGACGTTGCCGCCGTTGGGGCCGATTACTACATCGCCAATCTCCACAAGTGGTGCTGCGCTCCGCGGGGCGTGGGCTTCGTGGCCGTCGACGAAGGCAGCCGGGCGGCCTTCCGGCCCGCGGTGGTGGGCTCGCGCTGGGACGAGGGCTTCCCCGCCGCCATGGAGTGGTGGGGCACGGCGGACTACTCCGCGCTGCTCTGTGCGCCGAGCGCCCTCGACATGCTCGACCGCCTGGGCGTCCTGCGTGTGCGCGACCATGGCCAGCGCCTGGCGGCCTGGGGACAGGGCATCGTCGCCGCTGCCCTCGGCACCACCCCTCAACGGTTGCCGCATGCGGCGATGGCGCTGGTGCCGCTGCCGCCCGGCATCGCGGACACGCGTCCCGAGGCCCGCCGTCTGCGAGAGGTGATCGCCGACCGCCTCGCGGCCGAGGTCGTGGTGGTGGCGCACGGCGGCCGTGGCTACCTCCGCCTCTCGGCGCACGTCTACAACCGGCCCGGCGACTATGAGCGGCTCGCCGCTGGTCTGCCGCAGGTGCTCGGCGACGCCGCCGGGCCGGCGACCGCGACCGAGCGGTCCGGGCCGGTCGGATAGGCTTACCAGCCGTCCAGGAGGCGGAGCGTGATGAGCCGGGCGACCTACATCCTCGAGGCGGTGCGAACCCCGGTCGGGCGCTATGGCGGCGCCCTGGCAGGGGTGCGGCCCGACGACCTGGCCGCCCTGGCAGTCGGCGAGGTGACGCGGCGCGTCCCCGGCCTCGATCCGGCGCGGATCGACGAGGTCTACCTCGGCGACGCCAACACCGCCGGCGAGGACAACCGCAACGTCGCGCGCATGGCCGTGCTGCTCGCCGGGCTGCCCACGAGCATCCCCGGGGCGACCGTGAACCGCCTCTGCGGGTCCGGTCTCGAAGCCGTCCTCTGCGCTCATCGCGCCATCGCCCTGGACGACGCGGAGATCTGCGTCGGCGGCGGGGTTGAGTCGATGAGCCGCGCGCCCTGGGTGATGCTCAAGCCCGAGGACGGCTACCCGCGCGCCCACGCCACCGCATGGTCGACGACCCTGGGCTGGCGGATGGTCAATCCACGCATGCCCGAGCGGTGGACGGTGTCGCTGGGTGAGGGCGCCGAGATCCTCGCGGAGCGGTACGGGATCACGCGCGAGGAGCAGGACCGCTTCGCCCTGCGCAGCCACCAGTGCGCGACGGCGGCCTGGGACGCGTGCAGGTTCAGCGGTGAGGTTGTTGCCGTCAAGGATGGCGACAACGTGCTGCTCGAGCGCGACGAAGGGGTGCGCCCTGACAGCTCACTCGAGAAGCTCGCCCGGTTGCGGCCCGCGTTCCGCGAGCACGGCACTGTGACCGCGGGCAATTCCTCCCAGCTCAACGACGGCGCCGCCGCGCTGCTGCTGGCCTCGGAGGCCGCGGCCGCCTCGTTGGGCCGCGAGCCGCTGGCCCGCATCGTCAGCAGCGCCACCAGCGGAGTCGAGCCCCACCTCTACGGGATCGGGCCGGTCGAGGCGGTGCGCACCGCGCTCGGCCGCGCCGGCATCGGCTTCGCCGACCTCAAGGCCGTCGAGCTCAACGAGGCCTTCGCGGCCCAGAGCCTGGCGTGTCTGCGCGAATGGCCCGAGCTCGACGTCGAGATCGTCAATCCCAACGGCGGCGCCATCGCCATCGGGCATCCGCTGGGGTGCTCCGGGGCGCGCCTCCTCACCACCCTGGTCCACGAGCTGCGGCGGCGTGGCGGTGGCCACGGCCTGGCGGCGATGTGCGTCGGCGTCGGTCAGGGCATCGCCGTCGTCGTGAACGCCTAGAGCGCCAAGCCTGACCATGGGCGGCGTCTCCAGTCTTATCGCTCGGCGACGACGGCCGTGACCAACCGCTGAACGTCGGGCATGCCACCGTACGTGCCGCCGAAGTAGCGGTGTACCGCCTCGTCCGCACTGAAGTGCGCGACCCTGTCGAAGCCGTGCTCGGCGAGCAATCGCTCTATCTCATCCCGTCGGAAGAGGCTGACGAACGGCTCTCCGTATCTGGCCGCAGTGCCGCTGACATCGGCGAGGAGCGCGCGACCCTTCTCGTCGAGAACGTCAGGCGGCTGGTCATAGGTGAGGACGATGCGCGTCCCCGGTGCGCAGCTCGCGACGGCGTCGAGCGTGGCGTCGATCGCCTCGCGCGCCAGATACATCGTCACGCCGATCCATGAGACGACGGCAGGCTGGTCCAAGGCGAATCCGGATGCCTTCAGGGCGTCGCCGAGCGATTGCGCCTCGAAGTCGACTGCTGCGAACACCACGTTGCGGGGCAGCGTGATGTGCAGCTCGTCCAGCCGGCGCCGTTTCCACGTCTGCGAGAAGGGGTGATCGACCTCGAAGATCGTCAATCGCTCGAGCAGCTCTGCGTGGCGGTAGGCAAAGGAGTCGATGCCGGCGCCGAGGACGGCGTATTGACTGACGCCGGCGGCGACGGCGCTGACGACGAAGTCTTCGACGAACCTGGAACGCACCGCCGTCCACCCTTGAAAGGCGTGCAGGCGATCTGGTGTGACGTTCGCCCGCATGTTGTCGAGGATTGCGCGGCCCTCCTCACCGGCAAGATCGGCCGCGAGCCAGTCATCGAGGACGTGAGGCGGGGGACCGTCACGATGGAGCGCGCGTCCCATCGCCGCCATCAGCGCTGTGCGGCTCGGACCGTGAAGGCCCGTACCCATTGCAGCGCATGGTATCGCGCCCCGGCGCGAGCACCACTCCGGATCCGGGCTCGCGTAGGCATCGTTCCTACGCGAGCCGCGCTGGGGCGATCTCCAGAGCCGCGGCCAGGTCGGCGGCGAAGTGGCGCGCGTCCTCGGGGGAGAGCCGGGCCGTGCTGACCCGGATGGCCCGGCCGGCGCGGATGCGGAAACGCTCGCCGGCCAGCACGCCCCAGCCCCTGTCGAGGAGCGCGGCCACGGCGCCGGCCTCGTGGGTCACGGGGATCCACACATTGATGCCGGACCGGCCGTGGGCGGCGATGCCGTGGCCGGCCAGCGCGCTCACCAGGGCCGAGCGCCGCTCGGCGTACGTCCGAGCGGCATCCTGGAGCAGGCGCGGCGTCGCCGGGTCGTTCCAGAGATCCACCACCAACCGCTGCAGGATGTGGCTCACCCAGCCCGTTCCCAACAGCCGGCGACCCTCGATCCGAGCCACGGTGACCGCGTCACCGGTCAGCACGGCGAGGCGCAGATCGGGGCCGAGCGACTTCGCGACCGAGCGGATGACCGCCCAGCGCGGCCGCTCGGCGGCGCACAGCGTGCACGCCCCGACCCCGGCGATCTCCCCAGCGTGGTCATCCTCCACCACGAGGACTGTCGGATGGCTGTCAAGGAGCGCCCCCAGGTCGGCGGCGCGCTCAGGATCGAGGGCTGCTCCGTAGGGGTTCTGCGCTCGCGGTGTCAGCACCAACGCCGCGGCGCCCGCCCCCAGCGCCGCCGCCAGGGCGTCCGGCCGGGGGCCGCAGTCATCGACGGCCACGGGTCGCGCCACCAGGCCCAGCGCGGCCACGAGGTCGAGGATGCCCGGATATCCCGGATCCTCGACGGCGACGCGATCGCCGGGTCGCAGGTGAGCCTGGAGCACGCGCTCGACCCCGTCCAGCGCGCCGCCGACGACGGTGAGGTGGTGGGCAGGGACGCCGTCGGCTGAGAACCTGCGGCGCGCCAGCTCGACGAGCTCCGCGTCGTTCGCGGGGTCGCCGTAGTTGGTCGTGGGCACCTCGAGCCGCCGCAGGTGGCGGGCCAGCTTCGGAAAGAGCGCCGGGTCGGGGTTGCCGCTGGCCAAGTCGTGGATACCGGGAGCGAACACCTGGCGCCAGCTCAGCGCCACTGGCGGGCGGGCCGAGACGGTGGTGCCCAGCCGGCCCGCTGCGGTCAGAAGCCCGCGGTGGCCGAGGTCCCGATAGACGCCGGCCACCGTGGTGGGGCTCAGGCCGAGGCTGCCGGCCAGCTCGCGCACTGTGGGCAGACGGCTCGCCGGGGGGAGACGGCCCTCGCGGATGCCGGCCTCGATGCTGGCCGCGACCTCGACCCCGCTCCCGCCGCTGATGTACCATTGTGCTGCAACGTTCACTATTTAGTACTGTAACAAATGACGGAGACTCTGTCCACCGCCCTCATGGTCCGCCGCCACCCCGAGCGGGCCGTCGCTGACCGCGCCGCCGCCCTGGCGGTGCTCGACAAGGCGCTGGTCTGCCACGTCGGCTTCAACGAGGGCGGCCGGGCCTGGGTGATCCCGACCACCTACGGCCGCGACGACGAGCTCCTCTACCTGCACGGGTCGCCGCTCAGCCGCATGCTGCAGACGCTCGCCGGTGGCATCGAGATGTGCGTCACGGTGACGCTACTCGACGGCCTGGTGCTGGCGCGGTCCGCCTTCGCGCACTCGATGAACTACCGCTCAGTGGTGGTCATCGGCCGGGCCGTGGAGGTACAGGAGGGCGCCGCCAAGCGCGCCGCGATGCGTTGCATCGTCGAGCACGTCATGCCCGGGCGCTGGTCGGAGGTGCGTCCGCCGACCCGCAAGGAGGTCGACGCGACCATCGTGCTGGCCCTGCCGCTCGAC
>DATDHG010000091.1:0-3880 GCA_036521675.1 Candidatus Dormiibacterota bacterium | reverse complement strand
GTTTCTTGGTCGCGAGGCGCTGCGCCGGCTCCACGACCAGGGGCCGCCCCGGCACACGCTGGGGCTGCGCTTCGAGGGGCGCGCCATCGCCCGTCACGGCCAGGCCGTGCTGCACGACGGCGCCGTGGTCGGCGAGGTGACCAGCGGGACGTTCAGCTTCACGCTCGGCTGCGGGATCGCCACCGCCATGGTCGACACCGCCCACGCCGGCGCCGCCAGCCTGGACGTGGACGTCCGCGGCGAGGCCGTCAGCGGGCGTGTCGTCTCCCTGCCCTTCTACCGGCGACCGGCGCCCGCCACCATGCAAAGGAGCTAGCCCGTGCCCGACCTCAGCGGCTTCCGCTTCACCGCCTCCCACGAGTGGGTGCAGACCGTCGACGGCGGCGGCGCCCAGGTGGGCATCACCGACTTTGCGCAGGCTCAGCTGGGTGACGTCATCTTCCTGGAGCTGCCCGAGGTGGGTACCGTCCTGCAGGCGGGCGACCGCTTCGGGGTGATCGAGTCGGTCAAGGCGGCCAGCGATCTCTACAGCCCCGTGGCGGGGCGGGTCGCCGAGGTGAACGCGGCGCTCGCCGACACCCCGGAGAGGGTGAACCAGGACCCCTACGGCGCCGGCTGGATGCTGCGGCTCGAGGCGGTGACCGAGGGGTCGGTGCCGCTGCTCGACGAGGCGGGGTACACCGCGCTCACCGCCGCCGGCCACTGAGGAGGCGGCCGCGCCGAGGCCGCCGCGGCCCCTCGACCGCCTGCCTACACTCGCCTGAGTGTCCATGCAAGCGGCCCCACCGCCGGCACCGTCGCGCGACCTGGAGCGGGCGGCCAGTTGCGGGGAGCCCTCCTACGTGTGGCGCTCCGGCCAGGAGCGGCGGCTCACGATGATCAGGGCCGCGCTCCCCGACCTGCCCTCCGCGCGCCTGCTGGAGATCGGCTGCGGGGTCGGGCGCTACGTCGAGAAGCTGGCCGCCCTGGCCCCCTTCGTGGTGGGGCTGGAGTACGAACGCGATCGCGCCCACCAGGCGGCGGCCCGGCTGCGACCGCCGCGCCTTGTCAACGGCGCCAACGAGGCGCTGCCGTTTGCGGACGGCAGCTTCGACGCCGTGCTCTCCAACGAGGTCATCGAGCACGTCGCCGACGACGCCCTCTCGGCCCGCGAGATGGTCAGGGTGCTGCGCAGTGGCGGCCGCCTGGTGCTGTTCTGCCCCAACCGCTGGTATCCGGTCGAGCAGCATGGCGTCTACTGGCGGGGCGCCTACCACTTCGGCAACGTGCCGCTCGTCAACTACCTTCCCGACCGGCTGCGCGACCGCCTCGCCCCCCACGTGCGGACCTACACGTCCCGGCGGCTGCGGGGTCTCTTCGCGGCCCTGCCCGTTCGGGAGGTGAGCCACCACCGCATCTTCGGCGGGTACGACAACGTCACCGCCCGGCTGGGTCCCCCCGGAACCCTGCTGCGCGACGCTCTGCACCGCGTCGAGGCCACGCCCCTTGACGTGGTCGGCCTCTCCCATCTCCTCGTCCTCGAGCGCCTCTGAGCGCCGAGATCCTCGTCCTGCTCGTGGCCGGGCTGGTGGCGGGGGCGGTCAATACGGTGGCCGGAGGTGGCTCGCTGCTGACCTTCCCCCTGCTGCTCGCGCTCGGCCACCCCCCGCTGGTGGCCAACGTCACCAACAGCGTGGGGGTCGCGACCGGCAACGTGGGCGGCGTGGTCGGCTACCGCCGTGAGCTCGCCGGGCGGGGCGACGCGATGCGGCGGTTCGGGGCGGCGGGCGCGCTGGGCGGACTGCTGGGCGCCGTGCTGCTGCTGAACACGCCGGAGGCCGCCTTCCGCGCGATCGTGCCCGCGCTGATCGCCACCGCCGCTCTGCTGGTGCTGGTGCAGCCGCTGGTCACGGCCTGGCTGAACCGGCGCGCCGGGCGGGCGCGCCCCCATCCCCTCGCGGCGCCTCTGTGCATCGGCGCGGTCGGGATCTATGGCGGCTACTTCGGGGCAGCCATGAGCATCATGGTGATCGCGGCGCTTGGCCTGCTGCTGCCCGACACCCTGCAACGGACCAACGCGTTGAAGACCGCCATCACCCTCGTGGTGAACGGCGTCTCCGCAGTGATCTTCGCTCTCTTCGGCCCGGTGGCGTGGGGGCCGGCGCTCGCCCTGATGGTGTCGACAGGCGTCGGCGGCTACCTGGGCGCCGGCCTCGCCCGCCGCCTGCCCGACCCGGTGCTGCGCGGGGTGGTGGTCGCCATCGGCCTGGCGGCCGCGGTGACCGTCGCGCTCCGCGGATAGTTCCAGGGCCCCCGAGCCACCGTCCCCGCGCGGCTGCGGGCGAGCACGCGGCGACGGCGTGCGGCATGGCGGTGGCGGCGCGAGAAGCGCTGTACGAGCAGCGGCGCCTCGCGCCCTTCGATGCGGGCCACGACATCGAGCACGTTCGCGCTCAGCACCGCGGCCCCGCGGAGCACGCGCCGGCGGAACCTCCAGAGCACGGCCAGCACCAGCAGCGCCACGATCACCCTCTCGGCGCCGCCCTTCAGGTCGGTGCCGCCCGTCGCGGCGGGGCTCGGGCTGGGGGCGGAACGGATGGTCGCCGCGGTGCGCGCGGGGGCCGCGACGGGGGCGCTCGCTGGGTCCGCGTGAGCGTCCGCGGGCCGGCTCTGAGGCGCGGCGACCACCGTCCCGGTGGCGGCGTCCACCGGCGTGGCCGGAAGGCTGCCTGCGTGCGCCGCCCGGTACGCCTCGAGCGCCGGCTTGCGCGCCGCGATGGCGGGGACCTGGGCCTCGATGCCGCTGCGGATGGCGCCCGCGAGGGCGCCGCGAACGTCGTCGCGAGCGATCAGCTGGGCCTCGGTGGGGTTGGTCAGGAAGACCGGCTCCACAGTGACCACCGGGCAGGGGATGTGGATCCACCAGTTGTCGCGCAGCATGGTGCCCCGCGAACTCACCCCGTACGGCCCCAGCGCCCGGTCCAGAGATGCGGCCATCTCTGTCGCGAACTGGTGGTCTGCGGCGTTCGGGTAGAGGACGACGGAGCCGTCGGCGGCGGGGTCGGTGAAGCCGTTCATGTGAATTGAGGTGAACACGTCGGCGTGGTGGTCGATCGCCACCTGGCTGCGCGAGGGGATGTCGATGTACACGTCACTGTCGCGGGTGAGCACCACCGTCACGTCGTCGGCAGCCAGCAGGGCGGCGGTGCGTCGGGCCACGTCGAGGGCGATGTCCTTCTCCTGCTGGCCGAGGGTCGACACGGCGCCCGAGTCGTAGAGCTGGCTGGGGTCGGCGTTGTTGGCGCTGCCGCCGTGGCCCGGATCGAGGACGACGACCACCGGCAGGACCGTCGCGGCGGGCGTCGCGCTCGCCAGGACGCGGGCAGGCGTCGACGGCGCGAGGGCGATCGCCGCGAGGGCGAGGACCGGGGCGCAGGCGAGGACGTGGAGAGAACGTTGGGCCCGGTGGCACATGGCCGCGTCCGACAGTATGCGTCAGGCGGGTCGAGAACAGGCGCACCCGGGCCTGACGGCGGCTCATTGTGAACTGGTGGTCAGCCAGGGACTCGAACCCTGGACCTCGCGGATGTGAACCGCGCGCTCTAACCAACTGAGCTAGCTGACCAGGCGTCGGGGGCCTCGCGCCGCCCGAGGGGCCGCGATTGTACCTTGCCCCGCGCGACGGCCCCGCCCGGGCGGCGCGCCACCTGCGTTGCCTACCCTGTCCCGCGGACCGCCGTGCCGGCGTCCCCTGGAGGCGTGGATGGAGATCGACGGAGCCGCCGCGCTGGTGAGCGGTGGGGCCTCCGGGCTGGGCGCGGCCGCGGCCCGACGGCTCGCCGCCGCCGGCGCCCGGGTGGTCGTCGCCGACCTCGAGAGCAGCCACGGTGCGGAGCTGGCC
>DATDHG010000090.1:0-4898 GCA_036521675.1 Candidatus Dormiibacterota bacterium | reverse complement strand
CAGGATGATCTGGCCACGCGTGTCGAGAACGCGGGGATGCCCGAGGACATCCGCAAGCGCGCGCTGAAGGAGGTGCAGCGGCTCGAGCAGATCCCCAGCGCCTCGCCCGAGCTGGGCATGGTGCGGACCTACGTCGACTGGTTGCTCGACCTGCCCTGGGCGGACCCGCCGCCCGACATGGTCGATATCGACCATGCCGCGCGCATCCTCGACGAGGATCATTACGGCCTGCGCACGGTCAAGGACCGCATCCTGGAGTGGCTGGCGGTCCGCCAGCGCACCCTGCAGCGGCTCGAGCTGCGCGCCCGCGAGGAGGAGGCGCGCCGCCAAGCCGAGGCGGATGCGCGACCGGCGGTGCCCGAAGCCGGCGAGCCGGCCGCACCGCCGGTGGCGTCCGCGGCCGAGGAGGAGCCGCCGTCCGAGGCTGCAGCCCTGCAGGCGCCCGCCGCCGAGGAACAGCCACCGTCCGAGGCCCCCGCCCCGCCACCTCGGCCCGTCCGCCTGCAGACCCCGATCCTCTGCTTCGTCGGGCCGCCCGGAGTGGGCAAGACCTCACTGGGCAGGAGCATCGCCCGCGCGCTGGGGCGCAAATTCGTGCGGCTCTCCCTGGGCGGCATCCGCGACGAGGCGGAGATCCGTGGTCACCGCCGCACCTATATCGGTGCCCTCCCCGGCAGGATCATCCAGTCGATGAAGACCGCGGGGACGCGCAACCCGGTGATCATGCTCGACGAGATCGACAAGGTCGGCGCCGACTTCCGCGGCGACCCCTCGTCGGCGCTGCTCGAGGTCCTCGACCCCGAGCAGAATTTCGGGTTCAGCGACCACTACCTAGAGGTCCCGTACGACCTCTCGCAGGTGCTCTTCATCACCACCGCGAACGTCGCCGAGACCATCAGCCCGCCGCTGCGCGACCGCATGGAGATGATCCGCATCAGCGGCTACACCGAGGAGGAGAAGCTGGGCATCGCCGAGCGCCACCTGCTTCCCCGCCAGCTCGACCAGCACGGCCTCGATGCCGGCGAGCTGGTGCTCGAACGGCCGGCGATGGTGGAGCTGCTGCGCGGCTGGACCCGAGAGGCCGGCGTGCGCCAGCTCGACCGCGCCATCGCGCAGATCGCGCGCAAGGTGCCGCGCAAGCTCGCGGAGAAGCCTGCGGCGAAGAGCGTCGTGGTCCGCCCCGACGACCTCGACGAGCTGCTCGGCCCGCGGCGTTTCGATTACGGGGAGCAGGAGACGGAGGACCAGATCGGCGCGGTCACGGGCTGCGTGGTCAGCGACGTCGGCGGCGACATCGTCACCGTCGAAGCTCTGGCCATCGAGGGCAAGAACGAGCTGCTCATCACCGGCCAGCTGGGCTCGGTGATGGAGGAGTCGGCGCGCCTGGCGCTCAGCTGGGCGCGCGTCAACGCCGAGCACTACGGGGCCCGGCACGGCTTCTTCGACAGCCACGGCGTGCACATCCACGTGCCTGCGGGCGCCATTCCCAAGGACGGTCCTTCGGCGGGGATCACCATGACAACCGCGCTCGTCAGTACCGCCACCCAGCGCAAGGTGCGCCGCGACGTGGCCATGACCGGCGAGGTCACGCTGCGCGGCCGGGTGCTGCCCATCGGCGGGGTCAAGGACAAGCTGCTCGCCGCCCACCGGGCGGGGATCCGCACCTTCGTGCTGCCGCGCAAGAACGAGCGCGACCTGCGTGAGGTGGACAGCGAGATCCTCGACTCCATGGAGATCGTGGGCGTCGAGACCATGGACGAGGTGCTCGACGTGGCCCTGCTGCCCGCCGGCGCGGGCGCCGCCGGCAAGCGCCGCCCCGTGGGCTTCGCCGTGGAGACACCCGGGCCCGCCGCGGCCGAGCCGGGGGCGGCCGCCCGGGACGACCGGGAGGTGGCGGCCGAGCTCCCCGCCGGGCGTTGAGTCCGGGCCGCGCCGGCGCAACGGGCAGACTCCTTGCTGTGACCCCTCCTCAGGCGCCTGCGCCGGCACTGGCCATCGAGGCGCGCGGGCTGCGCAAGGTTTTCACCCGCGGCAGCGTCACCAAGACCGCCGTCGACGGCATCGACATGAGCGTGGCGGTGGGCCGCATCGTCGGTCTCATCGGTCCCAACGGCGCCGGCAAGTCGACGCTGGTGTCCATGCTGGCCACGCTCATGCGGCCGACCGAGGGGGAGGCGTGGATCATGGGCCACTCCATCCTCCACGAGGCCCGCGCCGCCCGCCAGGCGCTGTCCTTCAACGCCAGCGCCGGTGAGCGCGGCTTCTACTGGCGGCTCAACGCCTATCAGAACCTGGAGTTCTTCGCCGCCCTGCAGGGCCTGGACGCCACCTCGTCGCGGGCGCGCAGCCGCTGGTGCCTGGAGCGCGTGGGGCTGGCCCCGGACACCAAGCTGCGCTTCGGTGAGTTCAGCAGCGGCATGAAGCGGCGCCTCAACGTGGCGCGCGCCCTGCTCGTCGACCGCCCCATCTACCTGTTCGACGAGCCCACCACCGGGGTCGATCCGCACAGCGGGGAGACGATCCGCGCCATCCTGCGCGACCTCAAGGATGCCGGCAAGACGGTGGTCCTCGTGACCCACAACATGGAGGAGGCGACCGAGCTCTGCGACGAGGTGGGCATGCTCTACGCGGGGCGCATGATCCGCCACGACCGGCCCGAGGTGATCCGCCGCCTGGTGCCCACCACCGAGATCGAGGTGGAGCTGGGCGACCTGGGCGCCGCGGCCCGGGTCAGTGAGCGGCTGCGCGCCCTGCCCGTGGTCGAGGCGGTGCTCGCCCAGGGGGAGGGACGGCTGCGCGTGCGCACCGCCGACCCGGAGGCGGATGTGCGCGGCCTGCTGCTGTGGGCGGCCAGCGACGACCTCCCCATCGCCGGCGTGACCGTGGTGCGGCCCGAGCTCAGCGATGCGTTCGTGCGCCTCGTCGAGGAGGCCACCGGCGACGCGCCCGAGGAGGTCGTCGCCGCCATGGCCGCACCCGGCAAGGTACGCATCCGGCGGCCCCACCGGTGAGCCTGGCCGCCGTCCGGCCCCCGCCGCCGGCCGCCAACGCGCGCGGTCCGCGCGGCCTGGCGTTCCAGGCCGGCATCTTCGTCAAGCGCGGCTTCGTCCACAACGCCAGCTACCGGCTCAACTTCAGCCTGAGCGTCGTCAACGTGCTCATCGGGCTGGTGAGCTACTACTTCCTCAGCCACGTCGTCAGCGGCAACAAACTCGGTCCGTACGCCGACAACCCCGCCGGCTTCATCGTCGTCGGAACCACCTTCACCACGTTCGTCAACGTGGCGCTGGCCAGTTACAGCGGGAGCATCCGCAGCGAGATGTTCCTCGGCACCATCGAGCACTGGCTGCTCAGTGCCGCCTCACTGACGCGCCTGGTGGTGCTGAGCACGGTGTGGGAGTTCCTCTGGCCGCTGATCACCACGCTGATCACCTTCACGTTCCTGGTCCTGCTGCTCCGCGTCCACTTCGATCCCAACTGGCTCACCGTGACCGTCTTCTTCCTCCTGACGGTGGTGACCATGTCCGGCTTCGGGCTGATCAGCGCGGGGATCATCATGGTCAGCAAGATCGGCGACCCGCTCAGCACCGCCTGGGCCGCCGTCAACACGCTGCTCATCGGCGCGCTGTTCCCCGTCTCGGTGCTGCCGCAATGGATGCAGACCATCAGCGCCTTCCTGCCCAACACCCACGCCCTGGAGGGCCTGCGCCAGGGGATGCTGCTGGACGCATCGCTCGCCTCGCAGCTCCGCCAGCTGGTGATCACCGCTGCCTTCTGCGTGGTGGTGATGCCGCTGGGCGTGATCAGCTTCCGGCTGGGCTTCGAACGCGCCCGCGCCCAGGGGACACTGGGGCAGTTCTGAGGTGAGCGACGCCGCCCAGCGCCTGCGCGACCTCGTCGACCTCGACGTCGTCGTCGATGAGATGTATGACCAGAACTGCTACATCCTCCACCGCCGTGACACCGACCAGTGCCTGGTCGTCGACCCCGGGCTGCAGCACCGGCGCACGCTGGCCGTGCTCGAGGATCGCGGGCTGCGCTGCCATCGCATCCTGCTGACGCACGGTCACCCGGACCATGTCAACGGCGTGCCGGCCGTGCGCGCGGCGCACGGCTGCGACGCCGCCATCCACCCCGACGACCGCGAGATCCTGGCGTTCGTGCGCATGCTCCCGGGCATCCCCGCCGACCAGCCCGAGGTGGTCTGCGATGTCGACCTGGTCCCCGGGGAGAGCTTCACCTGGCAGGGGCTCGCGATCTCCATCCTGCACACGCCGGGGCACACGCGCGGCTCGGTCTGCTTCCTGGTCGGCCCTGAGCTGATCGCCGGCGACACCCTCTTCCAGCGCAGCGTGGGCCGCACCGACCTCCCCGGCGGCGACTGGGCGACGCTGATGTTCAGCATCGAGAACACGCTCTACGCGCTGCCCCCGGAGACAGTGGTGCGACCCGGGCACGGGCCCAGCACCACCATCGGCGAGGAGATGCTCTACAACCCCTTCGTGGTGCACCCCCGCTACCGCTGAGGCGGCGGACCGGGGGGGTCGAGACGGGAGCGGATCCGGGCGAGCAGCTCGACCACGATCGCGCCGGTCGCGCCCCAGATGATCCGCCCGCCGACCTCGATGAAGACCACCGGGCGACCGAGGGGAGCCAGGGGCAGGGTGCGCTCGGTCACCGGCGCGGCGAGCAGGTCGGCGAGCGGCACCCAGAACCAGTCGGCCACCTCGAACGCGTCGGGTCGGGCCTCCAGCGGAGCGGTGGTCAAGGCCACCACGGGGTCCACGGGACGGCCCGACGTCCTGGTCATGAACGGCGGAAGCGTGCCGATCACCTCGACCCGGGAGGCCTCGACGCCCATTTCCTCGTGGGCCTCGCGCAGCGCGGTCGCCACCACG
>DATDHG010000089.1:0-31070 GCA_036521675.1 Candidatus Dormiibacterota bacterium | reverse complement strand
ACTACGACGCCTACGGGCGCAACGCCGCGGCTGTGCAGCGCGATCTCGACCAGCTCCGGGCGTTGCTCGGCCCGGGGTTCGGAGTGGTGGGGACGACCACTCCGCCGCCCGGCGCCACGCCCACGCCCACACCGTAGGCGGGACCGGCCCGAGGGCCGGCGCCCGACCGGGTACCCTGCGCTCGATGGAGACGATCGCTCCCGGCATCCACCAGCTGGACACCCTGCTGGGGGGCTGGGACCGGCTCACGGCCGGGTTCCTGGTCGAGGGCGAGCATCCCGCCCTTGTGGAGACGGGGGCACGCACCAGCGTGGCCACGGTGCGTACCGCCCTCAGCGAGGTCGGGCTGGGGCCCGACGACCTGCGCTGGCTGGTGCTGACCCACATCCACCTCGATCACGCGGGTGGCGTCGGCGACCTGGCGGTGGCGTTCCCGGCCGCCACCGTGGTGGTCCACGAGCGCGGCGCGCGCCATCTCGTCGATCCCTCACGCCTTGTGGCCAGCGCCGCCCAGGTCTACGGCGAGCGGCTCCACACCCTCTACGGCACCCTCGCCCCCGTTCCGGAGGAGCGCATCCTGGCCGCCGCCGACGGCCTGCAGATCGACGTGGGG
The DNA here is from genome assembly GCA_036521675.1 of Candidatus Dormiibacterota bacterium. Taxonomy (GTDB): domain Bacteria; phylum Chloroflexota; class Dormibacteria; order Aeolococcales; family Aeolococcaceae; genus DATDHG01. The sequence goes on along the minus strand of DATDHG010000089.1, from coordinate 30,457 downwards.
GCGGGACGGCTGCTCACCATGGTCGACTCCCCGGGCCACGCCCGCCACCACCACGCCGTGCTCGACGAGCACACCGGGACGCTGCTGGTCGGCGACGCCGTGGGGGTTCGCCTTCCCGACGTCGGCATCCTCCAGCCGGCGGTGCCCCCTCCCGATTTCGATCTCGAGGCCGCCACCGCGTCGCTGCGCCGGTTCAAAGCCCTGCGGCCGCAGCAGGTGGTGCTCACCCACTACGGCCCAGTCCCCGACCCGCTGGCCACCCTCGATGAGGCCGAGGGCCTGCTGCATCGCTGGGTGGCGGTGGCCGAGGCGGTGGTCCGCGAACGCGGTGCCGATGCCTCGGTGGAGGAGATCGCGGCGGCGCTCAACGCCGAGGTGGGCATCCCTGAGGACCGCGTGCCCGAGGAGATCCGCGCGCGCGCCGAGATCCTCAACGGCGTCCACAGCAACGCCGCTGGGATCCAGCGCTACCTGCGCAAGCGCAGCGAGGCGGCCGCAGGGTGAGCGAAGCCTCGCCCCGACGCCGGCCGCCCCTGCTCGCCGCTGTGTTGCTCAGCGCCTCCGTCGGCCTGGTCGGTGGAGCCTCCGCCGCCTGGGCCATCTACCGCAGCCTGGGGCCGGCCGAGCGGGTGGTGTCGGCGCCGGTCGTCGCCCCCGGGGGAAGCGGCAACACCGCGCCCTCGACCACGACCTACGCCTCGATCGCCCAGGCGGCGGCGCCGTCACTGGTGACCGTGGTGACCCACCCGGTCGCGGCCGGCGACCTGGCCAGCGGCTCGGCCAGTTTCGGGAGCGGGTTCGTGGCCTCCGGCGACGGCCTGGTCGTCACCAGTGCCAGGGCCCTGGCCGGCGCCACCCGCCTGCGGCTCGCGTACGCCGACGGCGAGGTCATCGACGCCAGCGTGGCCGGCACTGACGCGGTCCACGGCATCGTGGTGCTGCGCGCCGCGCAGGCACCGCAGAGCAAACCGGCTCCGCTGAGCTTCGCCGACTTCACCCAGCACGCCGCGCGGGCCGGTGACCTGGTGATCGCCGTCGGCATGCGGGCGCTCAGCGGGCTCTCCGTGACCCCGGGGACGGTGACGGCCACGGGCTGCGCGGTCCAGCCCTCGATCCCGACGGGGTCGAGCGTCGGCAGCCTGGGGGCCATGCGCGTCAGCGCCACCGCCGCTCCCGAGGACGACGGCGCGCCGCTGCTCGACGCCGGCGGCCAGGTCGTGGGGGTGGTGACCGACGATGGCGGCGCCGGGCTGGTCGCGCTGGACGGACGCAGCGCCGCGGAGCTGGTGGCCGCCCTGGCCCGCGGTGACACCGGGGCCCGGCCCAGCTTCGGGGTCCAGAGCTGCCTCCTCGACGCCTCCCATGCGGGAGCGGTGGGGGCCAAGCCCGGGGCGCTCGTGGTCGCGGTCACGCCCGGCGGAGCGGGGGAGGCCGCCGGGCTGCGCATCGGTGACGTGGTGACGGCCGTGAACTCCACCACGATCGACGCGGACCATCCCCTCGACCCCACCGCCCTGGCCATCAGCTCCGGCCAGCTGGTGCAGCTCACCGTGGTCCGTGACGGCCAGGAACAGACGGTGGCCCTGACCGTCACCTGAGCGCGGACGCCCGCCAGCCGCTCCGGCGGCGGGCTGCCCCCGGGCCACTAGGATGGGTCCTCAATGGAGATCACCTACCTGGGCCTCTCGTGCGTCCGGCTGCGCGGTCGCGACGCCGACGTGCTCGTCGATCCGCTGCCCGCCGGCGCGCGGGCGCCGCGCCTCAGTCCCGACATCGTGGTCGCCACCGAAGGCGCGGCCGAACCCGCGCTGCTGCGCGGCGCCGAGGGCCGGCCCCAGACCGTGCGCGGTCCCGGCGAATACGAGCTGCGCGGGGTGCGGGTGGACGGCATCGACGCCGGCGGCGGGGTGACGATCATGCGGGTCGAGGTCGACGACGTCCGCGTGGTGGCCGTCGGTCGCCTGCGCGGTGACCTCAGCGAGGAGACCGTCGACGCCATCGGCCACGTCGACGTGCTGGCCGTGCCGGTGGGCGGAGGCGATGCCCTCAACGCCGTGGAGGCGGCCCGTCTGGTCAATGCCCTGGAGCCGGCGTACGTGGTCCCGGTGCGCTATGCGATCGAGGGGATCCCCGGTGATTTCGAACCGGTCGAGCGCTTCGCCAAGGAGATGGGGCTCGCCGAGGGCTGGACGCCGCAGCCGAAGATCAACCTCACCGGGAGCGTCTCCAACGTCGAGGAGACCCGGGTGGTGGTCCTGGAGGCGCGCCTGGCCGGGTGACCCCGCGGCTTCGCGCGGCATCGAACATCGGTGCGACGCGCGCGGGAGGCTCTGCTAGAGTCGGCGAACAACCGCCTGTGCGAGGGTGATGCCATGGCCAAGTACGTGTTCGTGACCGGCGGTGTGGTTTCCTCGCTGGGCAAGGGCATCACCGCGGCGTCGATCGGCAACATCCTCAAGGCGCGCGGGTTGCGGGTGTCGATGCAGAAGCTCGACCCCTATCTCAACGTCGACCCCGGCACCATGTCGCCCTATCAGCACGGTGAGGTGTTCGTCACCGACGACGGCGCCGAGACCGACCTCGACCTGGGTCACTACGAACGCTTCGTCGACATCTCGCTGAGCAAGGCGAGCAACGTGACCACCGGCAAGGTCTACTCCGGGGTGATCGCCAAGGAACGCCGGGGCGACTACCTGGGGGCCACCGTCCAGGTCATCCCTCACATCACCAACGAGATCAAGGAACGCGTGCTGCGCGTCGCCGAGGACGACGAGCCCCGGCCGGACGTGGTGGTCGTGGAGGTGGGCGGCACCGTCGGCGACATCGAATCGCTGCCCTTCCTCGAGGCCATCCGGCAGTTGAAGAACGACATCGGCCGCCGTAACTGCTGCTACGTCCACCTCACGTTGGTGCCGTACGTGGCCGCCAGCGAGGAGTACAAGAGCAAGCCCACCCAGCACAGCGTCAACGCGCTGCGCAGCATCGGCATCCAGCCCGACGTGATCGTGGCGCGCAGCGAGCGGGAGATCTCCCAGGCGATCAAGGACAAGATCGCCCTTTTCTGCGACGTCGAGAAGCGCGCTGTGATCAGCGTGCCGGACGCGCGCTCCATCTACGCGGTGCCGCTGGTGCTCGAGGAGGCGGGCATGGGCGCGCTGATCTGCGAGTTCCTCGACATCGAGGCGGCGCCGCCCGAGCTGGCCAGCTGGCGACGCATGGTGGAGCGCCTGCTCGCCCCTCGCCCGGGGGTGCGCATCGCCATCGTCGGCAAGTACGTGCAGATGCCCGACGCCTACATGAGCGTCACCGAGGCGGTCCGGCACGCGGCCGCGCACCATGGCGTCGAGGCGCAGCTGGTCTGGGTGAACAGCGAGGCCCTCGAGGGCGACGACCTCAGCCCCCTCGAGGGCGTCGACGGCATCGTGGTCCCCGGCGGCTTCGGTCACCGCGGCATCGAGGGCAAGCTGCGCGCGGCCCGCCACGCCCGCCACGAGGCCATCCCCTACCTGGGTCTCTGCCTGGGGCTGCAGTGCGCGGTCATCGACCTCGCTCGCGAGGTTCTGGACAATCAGGACGCCAACTCCACGGAGTTCAACGCGTTCACCCCCCACCCCGTGATCGACCTGCTGCCCGAGCAGCGTGACGTCGATGAGAAGGGGGGGACGATGCGGCTGGGGGTCTATCCCTGCCGCCTGGAGGCGGGGTCGAGGGCGCGCGCCGCCTATGGCGACGAGGTGGTCTACGAACGCCATCGCCACCGCTTCGAGTTCAACAACCACTATCGCGAGCAACTCCACGCCGCGGGCATGGACTTCAGCGGCCTCTCGCCGAACGGACGGCTGGTGGAGATCGTCGAGCTGCGCGACCATCCTTTCTTCATGGCCTCGCAGTTCCACCCCGAGCTGCGCTCCCGGCCCCAGGCGCCCCACCCCATGTTCCTCGAGTTCCTGCGCGCCGCCGCCGCCCGCGCCGGTGTGGGCGCTGCGCGCGGCCGGATGGTCGAGGTGCTGCCGGCGACGGCCCCCGCCGCCGCCGCCGCGGACGCGGGGGCGGTCTCCGTCTGAGCGCCGCGTCGCGCACGTCCATGGCCGGCCGACCATGACCACAGTCTCCCGACCGGTCGCCGCCCGACCCCGCCAGGCCTCGGGGCACAACCACGGCCTGGAGCTGCTGCGCGCCACCGAGGCAGCCGCGCTGTCGGTGGGGCGCTGGCTGGGGCGAGGGGACAAGACGGGGACGCGCGAGGCGGCGATCTCGGCGATGGCGGACGCGCTCGCCCAGCTCCCCTTCGACGGCCGCATCGTGATCGGCAACGAGGACGCCCAGGATCCCCTGGGTGCGGGCCACCGTGTGGGCGCAGGCCGGGAGAAGCGCGACCTGGCCCTGGTGCCGGTGGACGGCATCAGCCTGGTCTCGCGCGGCCTCACCCAGGCGCTCAGCACCTGCGCGGTCGCCGAGCCCGGGGGCATCCTGGCCCCGCCTCCGGTCGCCTACATGCACAAGATCGCCGTCGGACCGACGGCGCGCGGCTCGGTCGACATCACCGACACCCCGGAGAACAATCTGCGCCGCGTGGCCTTCGCCATGGATGTGCACGTCCGCGACCTGACGGTGGCCATGCTCGACCGGCCCCGTCACCAGGCGCTCCTCGAGCGCGTTCGGGACATGGGGGCGCGGGTGGCCCTGATCAGCGATGGGGACGTGGGCGCCGCCATCATGGCCGCGGTCCAGGGCACCGGGGTCGACGTGATGCTCGGCGCGGGCGGCACCCGCGAGGCGGTCCTCGCCGCGTGCGCGTTGCGCTGCCTGGGCGGCGAGCTGCAGTGCCGCCCGTGGGTGCGCCACGAGGGCGAGGCGGCCGCCGTCCGGGCCGCCGGCTTCGATCCCGACGAGCCGCTCAGCATGGAGAGGCTGGTCCCCGGCAGCGACGTGGCTGTGGCCGTGACGGGCGTGAGCGGAGGCAGCCTGCTCCGCGGGGTGCTCTATCACGGTTGGTGGGCGGAGACGCACAGCCTGGTGATGCGAGCCCGCAGCGGGACCATCCGCGAGATCTCCACCAAGCACCATGTCGCTCTGCGGCCCGAAGAGGGCAGCACCGTCCGCTGAGCCACCCCCAGCCCGCAAGGCTGCGGCCCGTGACGCCGAGCGCGACAATGCGACGCGCTGACCGCCGCTGCCCTGGAGAATGAACGGTGACCATCACAGACACCGCGCCGACCGCCGCCCTGGCCACTGGAATCCGCCATGCGCTCGACGAGATCCGCGGCGAGATGCGCACTGTGGCCCACGAGATCCATGGCCTGGCCGAGATCGGCTTCGAGGAGCATCGCTCCGCAGCGTTGCTATGCGACCTGCTCGAGCGCCACGGCTTCACCGTCCAGCGGGGCGCCTCGGGAATGGAGACCGCGTTCATCGCCGACGCCGGCAGCGTGGGGCCCGCGGTGGCCTACGTGTGCGAGTACGACGCCCTGCGCGGGCTCGGCCACGCCTGCGGCCACAATCTCATCGGCACGGGATCCGCGGGCGCGGGCATAGCCCTGGCCAGAGCGTTGCGCCAGGCCGGCCTGCCGGGGCGGGTGCGGGTGGTGGGATCGCCGGCAGAGGAGGGGGGCGGGGGCAAGATCCCCCTGGCGGACGGCGGGGTGTTCGACGAGTTCGACGCGGCGCTGATCTTCCACCCCGGCGACCGCACCGCGGCGGTGATGTGGGCGCTGGCGTGCACCCACTGGCGCTTCGCGTTCACGGGCCGCGCCGCGCACGCCGCCGCCGACCCCGACAAGGGCATCAATGCGCTCGACGCCTTCGTGCACGCCTACTCGGGGGTCGCGCTGTGGCGCCAGCAGCTCAAGGACGGCGCCCGCGTCCACGGCTTCCTCGCTGAGGGCGGCACCGCTCCCAACATCATCCCGGAGCGGGCCAGCGGCGAGTTCCTCACCCGGGCGCGCGAACACGCCTACCTGGAGGAGATGGACACCCGGTTCCGGGCCATCTTCGCGGCGGCGGCGTCGGCCACCGGCTGCACCCTCGAACTGACCACGGGGACGACCTACAAGGACCTGCGCAGCAATCCCGTGCTCGCGCAGCGGTGCCATGCGCACCTCGACGAGGTCGGCCTGGCGCCGCGGGAGTCGATCCCCTGGGACCGGGTCGGCTCCACCGATGTCGGCGACCTGTCGTACGCGGCGCCGACGTTGCATCCCGAGGTGGCGATCATCGACGAGGGGGTCAGCTGCCACACCCACGAGTTCCGCGAGGCGGCCGATGCCGACCGCGGTTACGACGCGCTGGTGCGCGGCACCGAGGCGCTGGCGCTGACGGGTGCCGACGTCGCCGGCGATGCGTCCATCCGCCACGCTGTCCGCGCCGCCTTCAGCGACCAACCCTGGCGGCGGCCCGGCTGGCGTGGCTCGGGCTGCTGAGCCAGGCTGCCTTGTCGCCCGCCCTGACGGGTCGCTCGATGTCGCCTCCGGGGTGGCGGCGGTGGCGCGCTCGGGTCGCCGCCTGGTGCCGTTGCGATCCCACGACCTCGTCCCTTTGCCGGCGGGAGCGACTCTGGCCCATCTCCCCGGGCGCACGGCGATCGGGGCGGCGCGCAACGGCGATGCGGTCGAGGTACCGGACCGCCTGGCGGTGGCGGCCATCCTGCCAGTGGGCTGGTTGCGCCTCCTCCTGCCCGCCTCGCGACCGGAGCCCGGCGCGCCCCGGCTACCGCTCTTCGGCTACGCGGCGGTCGCCGAGCGCGGTGGCGAGCCGATGGTGGCCGCGCTGCGCAGCGACCGGCTCGACTGGTGGAACCCGGTGCGCTTCCGCCAGCCCGACCTGCCGGAGGCCGTGGCGGCCGCACGGCGCGCGCTGCCGGGCAATCGCGTGGTCGAGCAGCTCGCCGTCTGTGCCCTGGAGCACAACTGCTACACCGCGCAGAACACCTTCCACCGGCGTTTCGAGGGGGCGCTCCCCGCGTCGCCGGCCTGCAATGCCGACTGCCTTGGGTGCATCTCGCTCCAGAGTGACGGCGCTGTCCCCGCGCCCCAGCTGCGCATGGCCTACGCGCCGACTGCGGCCGAGCTCGCCGACCTCGCCGCGTACCACCTGGCCGGGAGTGAAGCCCGCATCGTCGCCTTCGGCCAGGGCTGCGAGGGCGAGCCGCTGACCCGCCCCGACTGCCTGGAGGAGGCGGTGGCGCTGATCCGCCGGCGCCGGCCCGACGCGACCATCCACGTCAACACCAACGGCAGCAGCCCGACGGCGCTGCAGCGGCTGGTCGACGCGGGGCTGAACAGCGTGCGGTTGAGCGCCATCAGTTTCAGTGACGCCGTGTTCCGCGCCTACTACCGGCCGGTCGGCTACGGGCTCGACGAGGTGGTGGAGTGCGGGCGTGTCGTGGGCCGCGCCGGCGGGCAGGTCTGCCTCAACCTGCTCAGCTTCCCGGGGATCACCGATGTGCCCGAGGAGCTCGAGCACACCGCGGCCGCGTGCACCGCGATGGGCGTGGCCCAGGTTCAGTGGCGCTCTCTCAACGTTGACCACGACTGGCTGGCGGCGGTGATGCCGGAGCTGGGGGAGGGGATGGGGATGCGCGCCGCGCGGCGCCGGCTCGAAGCCGCGCTCCCCGGCGTGGACCACGGCAACTTCACCCGACCCGCAGCCCCGCCGGTCGCATTGTGATGTCGGTCCGCGCCATCGGCGCCACCACGGGGTAGTGTCAGTCCGCCCGGTCAGGGGCGCGATCGCCGGTCCCCCAGACGATCGCTCGGTCGGAGGACTGCGAATTGAGGTTGACCAGGTCCGCGCCCATTCTCGCCGCCATCGGCGTAGTGGCTGGGAGTGCGGCCGCCGGCGCCGGCGGGGCGCCTGCGCCGCGCGTGGCCGCCGTGGCGCCGCATCCGTTCATCCACGAGCTCGGGGCCCTGCACAGCCCGCCGACGACGGCTGAGTGCCTGAACGTCATCTTCGGGTTCCACTGCTATCAGCCTTTCCAGCTCGCCAGAGCCTACGGACTCACGGCGCTGCACAAGGCGGGGATCGACGGGCGTGGTCGGAGCATCCTCATCGTCGACAGCTTCGGTTCGCCGACCATCGCCCATGACCTGAAGGTCTTCGACCAGACCTTCGGCATCCCCGACCCACCCAGCTTCACCATCCGCCACGACGCGGGGGCCCCGCCTCCGTTCGATCCGAACAACAGCGACATGGCCGGCTGGGCGGCGGAGACGACGCTCGACGTGGAATGGAGCCATGTGTTCGCTCCAGGCGCGAGGATCGTGCTCGAGGAGACACCGGTCAGCGAGACCGAGGGCGTCCAGGGGTTCCCGGAGATCGTCAAGGCGGAGAACTACGCCATCAACCACGGCCTGGCCGACGTCATCTCCCAGAGCTTCGGCGCCACCGAGGAGACCTTCCCCGGCAAGGCGGCGCTGCTCGCCCTGCGCGGCTCCTTCAAGAATGCCGCGCGCCACCACGTGACCGTGCTGGGGTCCTCCGGCGACCAGGGCTCCACCGACTTCCAGGCCAACCTCACGGACCTGTACACGTTCCCGGTGAACAGCTGGCCGTCGTCCGATCCACTGGTCACCTCGATCGGCGGGACCATGCTCACCCTCGACGCCAAAGGCAACCGGCTGCAGCCTGATGTGGTCTGGAATGACCTCAACACTGTGGGCGGTGGAGCCGGGGGCGGGGGGCTGTCGAAAGTCTTCGCGCAGCCCGGTTTCCAGGATGACGTCGAGAGCGTCGTCGGGGAGGCCCGCGGCACGCCCGACATCTCCATGAGCGCGGCCGTCGACGGCGCGGTGGTCTACTACCACACCTATCTGCCGAGCGACGCTCAGGACATGAAGGGTCCGTGGCACACCGTGGCCGGGACCAGCGAGGCCGCGCCCGAGTTCGCGGGCATCGTCGCCATGGCCGACCAGGTGGCCGGTCACCGGCTGGGCAACATCAACAACGCCCTGTACGGGCTGCGCTACGGGCATGGTGGCCTCGTCGACGTGACCCAGGGCAACAACACCTTCGGGCCGTTCACCAACAGCGACGGCAAGTCCTATACCGTTTCTGGCTTCTCCGCCGGCAAGGGCTACGACCTGGCCAGCGGGCTCGGCACCATCAACGCCGCCAGGTTCGTCCCCGCGCTGGCCGGAGAGGCCGGGGACGGGGACTAGCAGGGTTGCCAACGCTCTCGGTGTCCGCGGGGGCCGGCGGGGTTGCACCCAGCCGGCTCGTGCGTGCGCGTCGGCGGCCCAGGTGACGGGCGGTTTGAGCGCGAACGACCCCGTGGTACGCTTCTGGGCCACACCGCCACGATCACGGACTGACCCATGAAGGCTGCAATCCACCCCGAATACCACACCGACGCCGTGGTGAAGTGCCTCTGCGGCAACACCTTCATCACCGGCTCGACGCTGCCCGAGCTGAAGACCGAGGTGTGCTCGGTATGCCACCCATTCTTCACGGGTACTCAGCGCATCGTCGACACCGGCGGCCAGGTCGAGCGCTTCCGACGCCGCGCCGAGAAGGCCGGCAAGGCCTGACCGACGGCCCCCGCGGCCCATGTCCAGTGCCGTCGCCGCCCGCGGGGGCCCGCAACGGGCCGAGCCCTTCTTCTATGGCGGCCAGGCCGTCATCGAGGGCGTGCTCATGCGCGGTCCGCGTCACTGGGCCTGCGCGGTGCGCCGGCGTGACGGCAGCATCACGCTGGTCGAGGAGCCGCTGAGCTCCAAGCTGTACACGTCGCGGGTGTGGAGCCGGCCCTTCCTGCGCGGCGTGCAGGGGCTGCTGGAGATGCTTCATCTGGGCACGCGCGCCATCCAGTGGTCGGCGCGGGTGCAGGCCGGCGACCAGGGGATCGAGCTCAGCAGCGGCGCCATGCGCGGCTCCATGGTGGGGTCGGTGGTGGTGGCGCTGGGAATCTTCGTGGCCCTGCCGCTGGTCCTCGCGGGCGTGCTCCACCGCGGCCAGACGGGATTGGTGTTCGGGGTGATCGAGGGCGTGGCCCGGGCCACCATCCTGGTCGCCTACCTGGCGCTGATCGGGACGCTGCCCCCCATCCGCCGCCTGTTCCAGTACCACGGCGCCGAGCACAAGACCATCAACTCGTTCGAGTCCGGCGCTGCGGTGACCGTGGCCAGCGTGCGCCGCGCCAGCACGCTCCATCCCCGCTGCGGGACCGGCTTCATCGTTGTGGTCGCCTTTGTCGGATTCATCGTCTTCGTCCCGCTGGCGGTGCTGCCCTGGCCCCTGCTGATCCTCAGCCGGCTCCTGCTCCTCCCGGTGATCGCGTCTGTCGCCTACGAGGGCATCCGGCTGCTCACGCGTATCCGCCGCACCGCGGTCGGCCGGGTGCTTTTGGTGCCGGTCCTGGCCACGCAGCGTTTGACGACACGCGAGCCCGACGACTCCCAGATCGAGGTGGCCATCGCTGCGCTCGCCGCGGTGCGCGCGAAGGGGGACCGGCCCGCGGACGCCCTCTCCCTCGCCTCGTAACTGGATCCATGGCCGACGTGGAGGCGCGCCTACGCGCCCTGGAGGACCGCTTCACCGACATCGACGCGGCGCTCGCCGATCCCGCCGTGTACGGGGACCACGAGCGCGTCCAGGAACTCTCCCAGGAGCAGGCCCGGCTGCGTGAGGTCGTCGAGACGGGGCGCGCCTGGCGCGCCGCGCTGGCGGCGGCGGGCGAGGCCGAGGAGATGGCCCGAGTCGAGCAGGACCCCGAGCTCATCGCGCTCGCCGCGGACGAGGCGCGCCTCCAGCACCGCTCCGCGCAGGCGGCCGACGACCGCCTGCGCGCGCTGCTCCTCCCCCGCGACCCCGACGATGAGCGCGACGTGATCGTCGAGGTTCGCGCCGGCACAGGCGGCGAGGAGGCGGCGCTGTTCGCAGCCGAGCTGATGCGCATGTACACGCGCTACGCGGAACGTCGCCGCTGGGCGACCGAGCTGCTCGACCTCAGCCCCAGCGGCACCCACGGCGTGCAGAAAGCGGTCTTCGAGGTGCACGGCCGCGGCGCCTACTCGCGGCTCAAGTTCGAGTCCGGTGTGCACCGGGTGCAGCGGGTCCCCGAGACCGAATCCCAGGGCCGCATCCACACGAGCGCCGCCAGCGTGGTGGTGCTTCCCGAGCCTGACGAGGTGGAGGTGGAGGTCAACGAGAACGATCTCAAGATCGACGTGTACCGCAGCACCGGGCCGGGCGGCCAGAGCGTCAACACCACGGATTCGGCGGTGCGCATCACCCACCTGCCCACCGGCCTGGTGGTCACATGCCAGGACGAGAAGTCGCAGCACAAGAACCGTGCCAAGGCCCTTCGGGAGCTGCGCGCCCGGCTCTACGACATCGAGCAGGCCAGGCGCGACGCCGAGCTCAAGGAGACGCGCCGCTCCATGGTGCGCAGCGGTGATCGCTCCGAGAAGATCCGCACCTACAACTTCCCCCAGGCGCGGGTGACCGACCACCGCGTCGAGTTGACCCTGTACCAGCTTCCCAAGGTGATGGACGGCGAGCTGGACATGCTCATCGACCCCCTGCTCCAGGAGGATGAGGCCCGCCGCCTGCTCGAGGAGAACGGGGTCGCCTGAGCCGCGGTCGTCGCCGGTGGCGACCCCGAGCCTGATGGAGGTGGTGCGGCGCAGCACCCGCTACCTGGCCGACCACGGCAGCCCCAGCGCCCGTCTCGACGCCGAGCTGCTCACCGCCCACGCCCTGGGTTTGCGCCGGCTCGACGTGTACCTGCAGCACGATCGGCCTCTGCGCGAGGCGGAGCTGGCGCCGCTGCGCGAGCTGGTGCGCCGTCGCGGCCTGGGCGAGCCCGTCGCCTACCTGGTGGGGGAGCGCGAGTTCTGGGGGCGCAGCCTGCGGGTGACGCCGGAGGTGCTCATCCCCCGCCCCGAGACGGAGCTGGTGGTCGAGCGCGCGCTGCGCTGGGCACGGGCGTCCCACGGAGCTGAGGGCCAGGGGCTGCGCATCGCCGACCTGGGCACGGGCACCGGCTGCCTGGCCGTCACCCTGGCGGCCGAGCTGCCGGGAGCGGTGGTGCGCGGCTCGGACCTCTCCGCGGCCGCCCTGGCCGTCGCCGAGGAGAACGCCCGGCGCCTGGGCGTGAGTGAGCGGGTCGAGCTGGTCGAGGGCCGGTGGGCCGAGCCGCTGCGCGGGCTGGGGCCCTTCGACCTGGTGGTGAGCAATCCCCCCTACATCGCCTCGGCCGAGCTCGACGCGGTGATGCGCGACGTCCGCGACCACGAGCCGCGCCTGGCCCTCGACGGCGGTCCCGACGGGCTCGCCTCCTACCGGGCGCTGCTGCCGACGTTGGTGCCGCTGCTCGCCCGCGCGGCCGCGCTCGTCCTCGAGGTCGACGCCGGCCGCGCCGCGCCGGTCGCCGCCCTGGTCGCCGCCAGCTTCGCGGGCGCCGTCACGACCGTGCACGCCGACCTCGCCGGCCTCGACCGGGTCGTGGAGGCGGTGCGCGTGTGAGCGTTGCGGGACCGACTCGCGTTCTGGGGGCCGGCGACCTCGAGCGGGCCGCCGCCCTGGTGCTCCAGGGCGGGCTCCTCGCGGTCCCCACCGACACCGTCTATGGGCTGGTCTGCGACCCGCGCGACGGCGTCGCGGCCGCGCGCCTCGAGGCGCTGAAGGGGCGCCCCGCCGGCATGGAGCTGTCCATCCTGGGCGACTCCGTCGCGCAGCTCGAGGAGCATGGCCGCCTCGACGCGGCCGCTCGCCGGCTGACCGCGGCCTTCTGGCCGGGCGCGCTGAGCCTCATCGTGCCGGTCGTGGCCGCCGGCCGGTTCGCGGTGCCCCACGGGAAGGCCACAGTCAGCCTGCGCATCCCCGACTGTGACCCGCTGCGGGCCCTGCTGCGCCTCACCGGGCCGCTGGCCTCGACGAGCGCCAATCGCCACGGTGGAACCCCGGCGGTCACCTGGGAGGAGTGCCTGCCATGGCTCGACGCCGGCGTTGACGCCGTGTTCCGTGGCCCGCCCGCGGCCGGTCGGAGCTCGACTATCATCGACCTCGCCGAGGCACCCCCGCGTGTGTTGCGAGCGGGCCCCCTGACCCTGGAGGTGCTCCGTCCGTATCTCGGGGGATGATCTCCCGATCCCGCCGGCCGCGCCCACGGCGCGGGGCGACCCCACCCCCACGAGGCCGCGCCCTTGATCGAGACCCCGCTGAAGCCCGCTCTGCGCGCCGCTGACCCCGAGGTGGCCGCCCTCCTCGACGCCGAGCTGCGGCGCCAGGAGGAGACCCTGGAGCTGATCCCCTCGGAGAACCTGGCGCCGCCCGCGGTGCTCGAGGCGCTGGGGTCGTGGCTCAACAACAAGTACGCCGAGGGATATCCCGGTAAGCGCTACTACGGCGGCTGCGAGGTCGTCGACCAGATCGAGACGCTGGCGATCGGCCGCGCCAGGCAGCTGTTCGGCGCCGAGCACGCCAACGTACAGCCGCACTGCGGCAGCAGCGCCAATCTGGCCGTCTACACAGCCCTGCTCGAGCCCGGCGACCGCGTCATGGCGCTCAGCCTCGAGGACGGCGGGCACCTGACCCACGGCGCCGCCGTGAACCTCAGCGGACGCCTCTACGACATCCACCCCTACTTCGTGAGCGAGGGCAGCAACCTCCTCGACATGGACGAGGTCGGCGCGCTCGCCCGCGAGGTCCGCCCCAAGCTCATCGTCGCCGGCTACACGGCGTACCCACGGCTCCTCGACTTCGCCGCCTTCCGGCGCATCGCCGACGAGGTGGATGCGCTGCTCATGGTCGACATGGCCCACTTCGCCGGTCTGGTGGCCGGCGGCGCCCATCCCAGCCCTGTGCCCCACGCGGACGTGGTGACCTTGACCACCCACAAGACCATGCGGGGTCCCTGGGGCGGGATGATCCTCTCCCGCGCCGCGCACGCCGCCGCCATCGACAAGGCGGTTTTCCCCGGCTTCCAGGGCGGGCCCCTCAACCACGCGATCGCCGCCAAGGCGGTGATGCTCAACTACTGCATGCAGCCGGAGTTCTCCGCCTACGCCCACCGCGTCGTGGAGAACGCCCGGGCCCTCGCCGCCGCTCTGACCCACCGCGGGATCAGCCTGGTGACCGGGGGCACAGACAACCACCTCATGCTGATCGACCTGCGGCCCCACGGGCGGCGTGGCAAGGAGGTCCAGGCCGCCTTCGACGAGGTGGGCATCACGCTCAACAAGAACGCCTTCCGGGGCCACGGCGGCACTCCGTTCAACCCCAACGGGCTGCGCCTGGGAACCCCGACTGTGACCACCCGGGGCATGGGCCCGGCCGAGATGGTGGAGATCGCGGGGCTCATCGCCGAGATGCTCGAGGGCCTCGACGACATGGCCCTGCGGACGTCGGTCCGGGCGCGCAGCCTGGCCCTGTGCCAGCGCTTCCCGCTCGCCTATCGGGGGGCCTGAGCCGCCGTCATGCCCACGTCGATCCTCGCCGGCGTCGACGCCCCCTGGGCGCCGGCGATCCTCCCCCTGGTGGTGGCGGCGACGGTCTGCACGGCCGTCGTCCCGGCGACCATCTGGCTGGCGCGGCGCACCGGGGCGATGGCCATGCCCGACGGGGACCGCCATCTCCATCCCCACCCCACCCCTCGCCTGGGCGGGCTGGCCATGGTGGCCGGCTTCGCGCTTGCCCTGGCCGTCTTCGGCGCCAACGTCGAGGATCGCTGGGCGGTGGTGGCGATCTGTGTGGCCATCGCCGCGGCCATGGTGGTCGACGACCTGCTCGGCTTGCCCTGGTGGTCGAAGTTCCTTCTCGAGATCGGCGCGGGCCTGGCGGTGGCGGCGGCCGGCATAACCATCGAGTTCCTCTCCTTGCCGGGCGGGCATGTCCTCCACTTCGAGCTGCTCGCGCTGCCCATCACGGTGGCGTGGGTGGTGGGCATGCAGACGTCCATCAATCTCATCGACGGCGTCGACGGCGTCGCCGCGGGGGTGGTGGCCATCGTGGCGATGGTGATGCTGCTGGCCGCGGTCAACCGGCTCAACCCGCAATCGCAGGTCCAGGACGGCGTGATCGTCATGGCCGGCGCGTTGATCGGCTGCTGCCTCGGCTTCCTGGTGTGGAACTTCGCGCCCGCGCGCGTCTTCATGGGGGATTCGGGGAGCCATTTCCTGGGGGTGGCGCTGGGGATCATGACCATCCAGGGAGTGGCCAAGGTGGCCGTGGCGCTGGCCCTGGCGGTCCCCCTGGTGGCCCTCGGCATGCCCATCGGGGACACCGCGTGGGCCATCGTGCGCCGGTATCGCAACGGCCAGGGGATCACCGAGCCGGACGCCGGCCACATCCATCACCGGCTGCTCGACCTGGGGCTCTCCCCGCGCGAGACGGCGGTCACGTTCTACCTGGTCACCGCCATCCTGAGCTGCTTCTCGCTGGCGCTGTTCGGCCACCGCAGGATCCTGGCGGTCGCCGTGGTGCTGCTCTCGTTGTTCCTGGTGGCACTGCTCTGGCGCAACCGCCGGCGACCGCCGGAGCAGCGCGTGCCGGCGGTGGCGAGGGCGCGAGCCAACTCCGGCCGCGAAGTCGACTAGCGGTGTCACCGGACGAGAGGGCGCCGCCTCCGGAACGACCGCCACCCAGTCCGTCCGGCTTGGAACTGGCCGGGATGGGCGTCTTCCTGGCCGCAGTGGTGGTCGTGCCCCTGTTCGTGGGCCTCCGCGCCGACGCCGCATTCGGCAGCGCGCCACTCGGAATCGGGATCGGACTGGTCCTTGGTATCCTTGCCGGGTTTGCCGGGGTCTACATGAGGTTCAAACGCTACCTGTGATGCGGGGAGGCGTGGCCGGAGAGACCGGGCGGCTGGTCCAACTCAGCACGGTCGCGTGCCTGGCCGGCGCCGTCCTGGTGGTAATCGGTGCGTTGTTCGCAGGCCGCCCCGCCGCCGGCGCGGCCATCGGTGTGGGCATGGTGATCGGCGCCGCCAATGGGCACATCGCCCGCCGGCTGCTCGACATCGGCGTCCCGTTCGGACTCACCAGCATGCTGCGCATCACTCTGCTCACCGCGGCTGCCGTCGCCGTCGGCGCTATCTTCGGCTTCGGGCATGTGTGGCTCGTGGTGCTCGGCCTCGGTGTTGCCCAGCTGATCATGGCGGGCAGCGCTTTTCGCGAACTCAACCGGCGATGAGCCGGCTGCTGGCCGACGAAACTCCGGGCACGCACGCCACCGTGCAGGTGCTCGGCCTCACCTTCAACTACCAGACGCTGATCAGCAGCCTCATCGCGGTGACCATCACCATCGTGTTCGGACTGCTCGTCGCCTCTCGGGTCCGCACCGGAACGGCGCCGGGCAAGGTTCAGATGGTCTTCGAGCTGTTCCTCAACTACGTGCGCAGGATGGTCGGCGACACCGTGTCGGACCAGGCCGGCTTCGTGATCCCCATCGCCGCCACGATCGGTTTCTACATCCTGGTCGCCAACTGGCTCGACTTCCTCCCGCTCCAGAAACCGATCGAGCCCGCCACCTCCGACCTCAACCAGACCCTGGCCATGGCGCTGGTGGTGATCCTGGTGGTGCAGTGGTATAGCGTTCACGTGCAGGGTTGGCGCGGCTATCTGCGCCGCTTCACCAAGCCGCTGGAAGCCAGCTGGTGGATCCGCGGCCCCTTCATCATCCTCAACGTCGTCGAGGAGCTGGTCAAGCCGATCACACTGTCGCTACGACTGTTCGGCAACATCTTCGCGGGCGTGGTCATGATCTACCTGCTGGGGCAGCTCTTCGCGGCCGGGTCCGCCTTCATCTCCAAGACGTTGTTCGGGGGCGTCGCAGTGGCGTTGATGCTGGTCTGGAAGTTCTTCGACGTCTTCTTCGTGGGGACCATCCAGGCCTTCATCTTCATGCTTCTGAGCATCATCTACTTCGGCCACGCGCGTGAGGGGCTGGAGGAGGAAGGGCATCACGCCGCCCAACCCATGCCAGCAACCACCTGACACCGACCAAGGAGGACACATGAACCACGCAATCGCCATCGCCGGGGCTCTGATCGGCGCCGGTCTGGCGCTGGGAGGCGGAGCCATCGGTGCCGCCATCGGCGACGGACTGGCCGGGAACGCCACCATCAGCGGAGTGGCCCGTCAGCCGGAGGCGCAGGGTCGACTGCAGACCATCATGTTCCTCATCATCGGCCTGGTCGAGGCCATGTACTTCATCAACCTGGCGCTGGCCTTCTACTTCATCACCTCGGTCGCCAACTCGGTCACCGGGTAGCCGCCCGCAGTGAAGGCCATCCCGGCGGATGCGGGGCTCCTCGACATCAACGCCACCCTGCTCGCCGAGATCATCGTCTTCGTGATCATGCTGCTCATCCTGGCGCGGTACGCGTACCCGCCGATCATCCGAGCGGCGGAGGGGCGCCAGCGCCAGATCGAGGACGGGCTGCGCGCCGCCGACGAGGCACAGAAACGGTTGCTGGCGGTGCGCGACGAGGTCGAGGCCACCATCGCGCAGGCGCGTGACCAGGCGCGCGAGGTCATCGCGCGGGCCCACAAGGAGGCCGCCGCCGAGGGCGAAGAGCTGCGCGAACGCTCGCGCCGCGAGGCCCAGGCGCAGGTCGAAAAGGCGCGGGGCGACATCGAGGTCGAGCGTGACCGGGCCATCCAGGAGCTGCGGGCGCAGATGAGCGCCCTGGTCGTCGACGCGGCGGGCCGGGTGCTCAGGGAGAACATCGACGAGAAGGCGCATCGCCGGCTCATCGAGGAGTCCCTGAGCCAGGTGAGCGCGCGTGACTGACCAGCGGCGGCGGCGCTGATGGCGCAGTCGAACGTCATCGCCTGGCGCTACGCGAAGGCCTACTTCGACCTGGCGGTGCAGGCCCGGGCCGTCCCCGAGTGGCGCGAGCAGGCGGCGCGCGCCATCGCGGTGGTCACCGACGAGGACGCCGCCCAGGCGCTCACCAATCCGCGGCTGGCCAGGACGGCGCGCACTCGCGGTCTGCTGTCCCTGCTCCACGACGTCTCGCCCCAGGCGCGCAACCTGGCCCGGCTGCTCGTCGAGCGCGGCCGCCTGGCTCTTCTCACCGAGGTTCTTGCCGAGTACGACCGGCTCGCCGATCGCGCGTCTGGCGTGGTTCGCGCCGAGGTGGTCGCCGCGGTCCCCGTCGACCGCGCGCTCGAGGAGAGCATCGCCGGGACGCTCACCGCCAGGCTCGGGGGTGAGGTGCAGACCGTCGTCAAGCAGGACCCTGAGATTCTCGGGGGCCTGGTCATCCGCATCGGTGACCGGGTCATCGACGCCAGCGTGCGCGCGCGGCTCCAACAGCTCCAGGCGTCACTCGCCTGATCCGCACAGGAAGGAACAGAACGACACATGGCCATTCGTAGCGACGAGATCGGCGAGATCCTCCGGCAGCGCATCGCCGCCTTCGAGGCCCCCGTTGTCGACGCCCAGGAGGGTGTGATCACCTCGGTATCGGACGGAATCTGCCGGATCTACGGACTCGAGAAGGCGATGGCCGGCGAGTTGCTCGAGCTCCCCGGGGGCGGGGTGGCCCTGGCCCTGGACCTGCGC
The DNA here is from genome assembly GCA_036521675.1 of Candidatus Dormiibacterota bacterium. GTDB lineage: Bacteria > Chloroflexota > Dormibacteria > Aeolococcales > Aeolococcaceae > DATDHG01. The sequence continues at coordinate 11,947 of DATDHG010000089.1, read as the reverse complement.
GAGGATGGAGTGGGCGCTGCGGTCATGGGACCGTACGAGCACCTCCAGGAGGGCGACACCGTCCGCACCACCGGGCGCGTGGCCGAGGTGCCTGTGGGCGAGGAGCTCATCGGTCGCATCGTCAACGCGGTCGGCGAGCCGCTCGACGGCAAGGGCCCCATCGAGACCGCGCAGTCGCTTCCCGTCGAGCGCGTGGCCCCGGGCGTCATCTTCCGCCAGCGCGTCGACACGCCGCTGCAAACGGGGATCAAGGCCATCGACGGCATGATCCCCATCGGTCGCGGTCAGCGCGAGCTGATCATCGGCGACCGCCAGACGGGCAAGTCGGCCATCGCCATCGACACCATCATCAACCAGCGCGACAGCGGGGTCGTGTGCATCTACGTCGCCATCGGCCAGACGGCGCGCTCGGTGGCTCAGGTGGCCGCGACACTCCAGGAGAACGGGGCCCTCGACCACACCATCATCGTGGCGGCGACCGCGTCCGAGCCGGCGGCGCTGCAGTTCCTGGCCCCCTACGCGGGCTGCGCGATGGGCGAGTACTTCATGCAGAACGGTCGCCACGCGCTGATCATCTACGACGACCTCTCCAAGCACGCCACGGCCTACCGTCAGCTCTCGCTGCTGCTGCGCCGGCCGCCGTCGCGTGAGGCCTACCCCGGCGACGTGTTCTATCTGCACTCGCGCCTGCTGGAGCGGGCGGCGCGCATGGCCGATGACCAGGGCGGTGGGACCCTCACCGCGCTGCCCATCATCGAGACCCAGGCCGGGGACATCTCCGGGTACATCCCCACCAACGTCATCTCCATCACCGACGGCCAGATCTTCCTCGAGACCGAGCTCTTCAACGCCGGCATCCGGCCCGCCATCTCGGTGGGCACCTCGGTGTCGCGCGTCGGCGGCGACGCTCAGACCAAGGCCATGAAACAGGTGGCGGGCCAGCTCAAGCTCGACCTCGCCCAGTACCGTGAGCTCGCCGCATTCGCGCAGTTCGCCTCCGACCTGGACAGGGCGACGCGCGCCACGCTGGAGCGCGGCCAGCGCATGACCGAGCTACTCAAGCAGCCACAGTACGCTGCGCTCCCCTTTGCCCGGCAGGTGATCTCCTTCTTCGCCGGGACGCGTGGCTACCTCGACGACGTCCCCATCGACCGCGTGGGCGACTTCGAACGCTCGCTACATCGGTACATGGAGCAGGAGCAGCCGGGCGTGGAGCAGGACATCACCGAGCAGCAGCGCATCACCGAGGCGACCGAGGCGGCGCTGAAGGCAGCCATCGAGGAGTTCAAAAAGGGCTTTGCAGGCTAGGCATGGCAACCCTGCGCGACATCCGGCGGCGGATCCGCTCGGTCCAGAACACCCGCAAGATCACCAAGGCGATGGAGTTGGTCGCCGCGGCGAAGATGCGCCGCGCCCAGGAGCGGGTGGCCGCCTCGCGGCCGTATGCCGACGAGATCACCAACGTGATGTCGGAGCTGATGGCCCGCTCCCCGGAGTACAAGCACCCCTACCTGCAGACGCGCGAGCTCCAGCGCCGCGTGCTCATCCTGGTCACGGCCGACCGCGGCCTCTGTGGCGCGCTCAACGGCAACAACAACCGCCTCGCGCTGCGTGAGATCAATACCAGCAATATTCCGGTCAGTGTCGTCACCATCGGCCGCAAGGGGCGCGACCTCATGCGGCGGCTGCGCAAGGACCTCATCGCCGATGTCAGCATGCTCGGCGATCGGCCCACGATGGGTGACGTGCTGCCCGCGGTACGCGTGGCGATGGACCAGTACGAGGCGGGCGACGCGGACCAGGTCGACGTGATCTTCGCGCGCTTCATCAACGCCGGGCGCCAGGAAGCCACGCTGCTGCGCGTCATCCCCGTCGAGCCCCCCGAGGGCGCCGGTTCGCTGGCCGCCGACTTCGTCTACGAACCCGAGCCCAAGGACGTCCTCGACGCCCTGCTGCCTCGGTATGTCGAGAGCCGCGTGTACCAGGCCGTGCTGGAGAATCTGGCCTCCTTCCAGGCCGCGCAGATGGTGGCGATGCGCAACGCCTCGGACAACGCCACTGAGCTGATCGGCGATTTGACGCTCACCGCCAACAAGGTTCGTCAGTCAACCATCACCACCGAGCTCATGGAGATCGTCGGCGGCGCGGCGGCGCTCGAAGGCTAACGGAGACAGCACAAACATGGCAGTTGCGAGCAAGCGGGCCACCACCACAGGCCGCGTGGTCCAGGTCATGGGCCCAGTCGTGGACGTGGAGTTCGATGGCGAGGACCTGCCCGACATCTTCACCGCGCTGGAGGTCGGCGGCCGCAGCGGCGCCGAACGGCTGGTCCTCGAGACGCAGCAGAACCTCGGCAACGGGGTGGTGCGCACCATCGCCATGCATTCCACCGAGGGGCTGCAGCGCGGGGTCGCGGTGAAGGACACCGGCCTGCCCATCCAGGTGCCGGTCGGCCTGGAGACGCTGGGCCGGATGTTCAACGTGGTCGGCGACCCCATCGACGGCAAGCCGCAGCTGGAGAATCCCAGGTGGGCGTCCATTCATCGCCTGCCCCCGTCGGTGGCCGAGCAGAACACAGACATCCAGGTCCTGGAGACGGGGATCAAGGTCATCGACCTGATCTGCACCTTCAGCAAGGGCTCGAAGATCGGGCTCTTCGGCGGTGCGGGCGTGGGCAAGACGGTCATCGTCACCGAGATGATCCGCAACATCGCCGCCGAGCACTCCGGCTTCTCGGTCTTCGCCGGCGTCGGCGAGCGCACCCGCGAAGGGCGTGACCTCTACGGAGAGATGCAGGACTCTGGCGTACTCGACAAGACCTCGCTGGTCTTCGGACAGATGAACGAGCCGCCCGGCGCCCGCGCCCGCATCGCGCTCACCGGCCTCACCATCGCCGAGCATTTCCGCGACGTCGAGGGCGCCGACGTGCTCCTCTTCATCGACAACATCTTCCGGTACACCCTGGCGGGCGCCGAGGTGAGCGCGCTGCTCGGCCGGATGCCGTCGGCGGTCGGCTACCAGCCCACGCTGGGCACGGAGATGGGCGACCTCCAGGAGCGCATCACCTCGACCCAGAAGGGCTCGATCACCTCCGTCCAGGCCGTCTACGTGCCCGCCGACGACTTCACCGACCCGGCCGTGGCGACCACGTTCGCCCATCTCGGCGCCACCGTGTCGCTGAGCCGCGCGCTCACCGACATCGGCATCTACCCGGCGGTGGATCCGCTCGACTCCTTCAGCCGCGTCCTCGACCCGCGGCAGGTCGGCGAGGAGCACTACCGCGTCGCCCAGGGCGTCAAGAAGACCCTGCAGGAGTACAAGGAGCTGCAGGACATCATCGCCATCCTCGGACAGGAGGAGCTCAGCGAGGACCAGAAACTCACGGTGGCAAGGGCGCGCCGCATCCAGCGCTTCCTCTCCCAGCCCTTCTTCGTCGCCCAGGTGTTCACCGGTCGCGAGGGGAAATACGTCCCCCTGGCGGAGACCATCCGCGGTTTCGCGGAGATTCTCGACGGCAAGCACGATGAGCTTCCCGAGCAGGCCTTCTACATGTGCGGCACCATCGACGAGGCCGTCGAGAACGCCAAACGCATGGGCAGCGAGGAGTAGCGCGACGTGGCCAAGCTGACCGTCGAGCTGGTCACCGCCGAGCAGCGCGTGGTCAGCGGGGAGGCGGACTTCGTGATCGCGCCCGGCGCCGACGGTGAGCTCGGCGTGCTGCCCCGGCACATCCCGCTGATGACCCCGCTGCGTCCCGGCGAGGTGATGATCCGCAACGACGGCCAGGAGCAGTTCATCTTTGTGGCCGGGGGCTTCCTGCAGGTGCTCCCCGACAAGGTCGTGATCCTCGCCGACGCCGCCGAGCGCGCCGAGGACATCGACGAGCAGCGCGCCGAGGAGGCACGCAAGCGGGCGCAGCAGCTCCTGGAGCAGACCGACGGCGCCGACGCCGAAGCGCGGGCGGCGCTGGAGCGGGCCATCTTCCGCATCCGGGTCGCCGAGTTGCGCAAGCGTCGCCGGGGGCCGCGCGGGGAGCCGCCGACTGCGCCGCTGCCGCCGCCGCCCGCGACGTCCTGACGCGCGCCTGGTGAGGCCGGCGGCAGGTTCCACGCTGCTATAGGCTTGGCGCCCATGGAGCAGCTCCACATCCAGGGCGGCGCGGGCCTGTGCGGCTCGGTCGCGATCTCCGGGAGCAAGAACGCCACCCTCCCGGTGCTGGCGGCGTCGCTGCTCACCGATCAGCCCGTCGACCTCGCCAACGTGCCCGCGATCGAGGACATCGAGACGATGGCGGCGATGCTCCGTCACCTCGGCGTCCGGGTGGAGCAGAGCGGGCCGGGAGCCTGGCACGTCGAGGCCGCCACCATCGTGCGCAACGCCGTCGGCGCCGACCTGACGCGACGGCTGCGCGGCTCCTTTCTGCTGCTCGGCGCGCTGGTGGCGCGGGCGGGTGAGGCGAGCATCGCCAAGCCGGGCGGCGACGACATCGGCATGCGTCGCGTCGAGCAGCACCTCAACGGACTGCGCGCCATGGGCGCCGAGGTCGTCGAGGAGGGTGACGCCTATGTGGCCAGGGCCCGCCGGCTGCGGGGGGCGCGTATCGACCTCGACATGCCCACGGTGACCGGGACCGAGAACCTGATGATGGCGGCAGTGCTCGCCGACGGTATCACCGTCATCAACAACGCGGCGCGCGAGCCGCACGTCTACGACCTGGCGCGCTGCCTGGTGGGCATGGGAGCCCGCCTCCAGGGAGCCGGCACTGAGACGATCGTCATCGAGGGCCAGGGCGGGCTTCTCCACGGCACCACCCACAGCGTCACCCCCGACTACATCGAGGCCGGCACCTACATGGTGGCGGCGGCGGCCAACCGCGGTGACGTTGTCGTCGAGCAGATGCGCCCGAGCGACGTCCGGTGGTTGATCAACAAGCTCCGGCTGACCGGGTGCGAGGTGATCGAGGGCGCCAGCCACGTCCGCGTCAAGGCTGGCGGGCAGTTGCTCCCCGTGGACGTGACGACCTGGCCGCACCCCGGCTTCGCCACCGACCTGCAGTCGCAGTGGGTGGCGCTCATGACGGGGGCGCAGGGCGCCAGCACCGTCAGCGAGGCGCTCTTCGAGAATCGCTTCCTGCACGTCGCCGAACTCTGCAAGCTGGGCGCGCGCATCCACGTGGAGGGCCGCAGCGCCATCATCCAGGGCCCGAGCGAGCTGCACGGCGCCGAGGTCACCGTTCCCGACATCCGCAGCGGCGCCGCCCTGGTGATCGCCGCGCTCCGCGCCCACGGCACCACCCGGCTCTCGGGCGTGTATCACGTCGACCGTGGCTACGAATCCCTCGACACCAAGCTGGCCGCGCTCGGGGCGCGCCTGGTTCGCCTGGTCGCCGCCGATGGCGCCCCGACCCGCGACCTCAGTGGAGTGATCGGCGATTAGCAGGGTGTTGAACCCTGCTGGCCGTTGTAGCCATGCTTGGCAAGAAGGTGGGCATCGACCTGGGGACGACGCTGATCCGAGTGCACGTCAAGGGGGAGGGGGTGGTGGCCTCCGAACCCAGCGCAGTCGCCGTGGATGTCGAACAGGCGGTGCCGCGCATCGTGGCCACCGGGCTGCATGCCCGCGCCGCGGTCCGACCCGGTGTCGAGCTGCGCAGCGTGCTCCGCGCCGGCGCCGTCGCCGACGCCGCCGGGCTCGATGCCCTGATGCAGGCGGCCGTGACGCGCGCCTGCGGCCGGCAGCGCATCTTCAAGCCGGACGTCATGGTGGCCGTGATGTCCGAGATGACCGGCGCCGACCGGCTCCAGGTCCTCGAGGCCTGCGCCCGGGCCGGGGCGCGGACCATGTACCTCATCGACCGCCCCCTGGCCGCCGCCATCGGCTCGGCCGTGCCCGTCGCCGGGACCCAGGCGCGGCTGCTGGTCGAGCTCGGGGCGGCCACGATGGACGCCGCGGTCATCGCCAACGAGGGCGCGGTAGCCCGCACCTGCCTGCGCCGCGGTGGCGCCGATCTCACCGCCGCCATCGCGCAGCGGCTGAGCCACCTGCACGGAACCGAGGTGGGCACAGCCGCCGCCGAGGAGGTGAAGCGGGAGATCGCCTCAGCGGTGCCCCTGGCCGAGGAGCGCACGCTGCGCGTCCGTGCGCAGCGGGCCGGCGAGGGGGTCGAGATCGTGGTCTCCTCGGCGGAGCTCGACGAGCCGGTGCGCGACTGGTTGGGGCCGCTCGACCTCGCGCTCGCGCAGCTGCTCGAGGAGACGCCCGCCCCGCTGAACGACGGCCTGCGGCGCGCGGGTCTGACCCTCAGCGGAGCCGGCGCCCAGCTCCGCGGCCTCGACCGTCACCTCGGCGCCGTCCTCGGGCTGCCGGCCAGCGTGGCCTTCGAGCCCGCACTCACCGTGGCGCGCGGGACCGCGATCGCGCTGGAGTCCCTCGAGGTGGTGCGCCGAACCTTCCTCTACGTGCGTTAGGAGCCGGCGCGGAGCAGCTCAGGCCAGCTGTGATTCGATGGCCGCCAGCGCATCGTCCACACGGATGCGCTGGGCCGGGGCGGGCACGGACCCGGCCGGGAGCGCCTGCAGGGTGCGGTGCTCGGTGCCGTGGGGCCCGCGGCGCCGGCCGTCAGTGACGCCGAACAGGCCCACGGTCGGGGTTCCCACAGCGGCGGCGAGGTGGAGGAGGGGGGAGTCGCAGGCGACCAGCAGGTCGCAGCGCTCGGCCACCGCCGCCATCTCGATCAACGTGAGCTGGCCGCACAGATCGAGAACCGACGCGCTGCAGTCCACCAGCAGCGCTTCGACCAGCGGGCGTTCGTCCTCCTCTCCCAACAGCACCACCCTGGCGCCGTATCGCTGCGCCAGCTGATTGGCGAGATGGGCGAAACGCTCCGGGCTCCAGCGCAGGCGATCCGGCGCGATGCCGCCGACGGTGGCCGCGAGCCCGGGGACCAGGACCACCAGGGGACTCCCGTCCTCGAAGCCGCCGCCCAGGAGCAGACCCTCGGCCACGCGCCGGGCGACGGGCCCCGGATCGAAGCCGCGCTCCTCCGGTCCCGCGGCAACGCCCAGCTCGCCGGCCAGTCGCAGCCAGACCAGACCGCGATTGGCGTCGGGCGGGTCCTCGACCCTGGTCGTGAGCAGGTGAGCCAGCCCGCCACCACCGGGCCCGAGCCGCCGCGCCACCCCGGCGCCGTAGACCAGCAGCCGGTCACGCGGCCGCGAGGAGCAGAGCAGGGCGGCCTCGAGGCGGCGCCGGCGCAGGGTCACGACGCCGCCGAGCAGGCCCGCGTGGCTGGCCAGCGCGGGCACCAGGGTGAGCTGGTCGGCTCCGACCATCGCCGCGCCGAGCCGGTCCGCAACCGGCGGCGCCGCGAGCAGCACGGGGCCATTGCCGCTGGCGCGCAGCGCCCCCAGAAGCGGGGCAGCCTGCAGCGTCTCGACCAGGCCTCCGGCGACGACCACGGCGACGTTCATGGGCCCCGAGTCTGCACTGCGGCCCGCAGCGCAGGCGTGCGCACGCCGTCAACCAGCCGGTTCATCAGTTTCGGTCACGATCGGACGCGCGCCGCAGCGCGCCTATACTCGGGGCGCGATGGACCCGTCGCTCGCCGGCCGCGACCTGCTCAGCATCGCCGACCTCGGCGCCGACGAGATCATCTCCATCCTCGATCAGGCGGACGCCGCGAAGCGAGGTGAGGACCTCGGCAGGCCGCTCCTGGGCCGGTCGCTGGCGCTCATCTTCCAGCGCCCGAGCAATCGCACCCGGGTGAGCTTCGAGGTGGCCATCCGGAGGCTTGGCGGCCACCCCATCCCCCTCTTCAACCCCGAAATCCAGATCGGCGAGCGGGAGTCGGTCGGCGACATCAGCCGCATCCTCGACCGCTACGTGGACGGCATCGTGGCCCGTCTCGTCTCGCATCGCGACCTGGTGAGGATCGCCGAGGCGGCCCGCCAGCCGGTGATCAACGCCATGACCGACAGCGAGCACCCCTGCCAGGTGCTCGCTGATCTGCTGACCGTGCGCGAGCACGCGGGCCGCATCGCCGGCGCCCGCGTGGCCTACGTCGGTGATGGCAACAACGTCTGCACGTCGTGGCTCTACGCCGCGGCGCTGCTGGCCCTCGATCTGCGCATCGTCTGCCCGCCGGGCTACGAGCCACCCCCCGATGTGCTGGAGCGGGCCGCGCAGCTGCGCGACGGGCGCGGCAGCCTGCTGCTCTCCCATGATCCCGCGCCCGTCCTCGATGACGCGGAGATCGTCTACACCGACGTCTGGACGAGCATGGGCCAGGAGGCGGAGCAGCAGCGCCGCCGTGAGGACTTCGCTCATCTCCAGGTCAACGAGCACCTCCTCGAGCTGGCGCCCCGCGCCCTGGTGATGCACTGCCTGCCCGCCCACCGCGGCGAGGAGATCACCGACGCAGTGCTCGATGGGGAGAGGTCGATCGTCTTCGACCAGGCGGAGAATCGCCTCTGGGTCCAGCAGGCGCTGCTCAGCCTGATCTATTCCAAGCTCACAGTGAGCGTATAACTGGTCGCACAGCGCACCAGCAGCGCATGACCGGGCGGGAGGCAATGCCACCAGCCCACCTGCCCTGGCCCTCGATCTTGCCCGGCCGCGTTCTAGGTTTCGGCGCGCGGAGGGAGCGGAGCCGGCGGCAATCCACTGGGCGCCAGCGCCCACCGCTGCTCGATCTTTCCGAAGTGCCACACCGACACAGCGATCACCCAGACAGCGACAAACATGATCACGATCGTGATGCCGAGCGTGTTGATGTTGATGGTCGACACGTAACCCCAGATCGGCCCCGACCAGTCGAACCGCTGGGCGAGAATCTGCATCAACTCGATGGTGCCCACCAGGAATGCCACCGCGATCGACAGGCTGGTGATGGTGATGTTGTAGAAAACCTTGCGTACCGGCTTGGCAAACGCCCAGCCGTAGGCCTGGCTCATGAAGGCTCCGTCGGCGGTATCCATCAGCGACATGCCCGCGGCGAACAGCACGGGGAGGCACAGGACGGCGTACCAGGGGAGCGAGGCGGTCGCAGCCCCGCCGACCAGGGCGAGGAGGCCGACTTCGGTCGCCGTGTCAAAGCCGAGGCCAAAGAGGACGCCCACCGGGTACATCTGCCAACTGTGGTTCACGCCGCGGTTGAATCGGCCGAAAAAACGGTTCATCATGCCGCGCTGTTGCAGTTGCTGCTCCAGTTGGGCCTCGTCGTACTTGCCTCTGCGCATCTCGCGAAAAACGCGGAGGATGCTGAGAAGGATGATCAGATTGAGGGCCGCGATCAGGTAGAGGAAGGTCGCCGATACGCTGGTCCCGATATATCCGCCCAGCGTATGGAACTGTGCGTCCGGCCCCACTTGATTGGTGACCGTTCGGGCTGCGAAGGCGATGCCGACGGCGAGCGCGAAGACGACCGTCGAATGGCCGAGTGAGAAGAAGAAGCCGACTCCGAGCGGGCGCTGGCCGTCGGCCATGAGCTTGCGTGTGGTGTTGTCGATGGCCGCGATGTGGTCCGCGTCGAAGGCGTGCCGCAGGCCGAACCCGTAGGCGGTCAGGCCCGTGCCCAATCCGATGGCGGCGTACTGCGGGGTCACGAACATGATGAGCGTCCCCCAGCCCAGCACGGTGAGGCCCGCGACGGCCGCAAAGAACGCCCCCAGACGGGCCCACTCCCGCCCTGTGAGGGTCTGCCGCATCAGCCGGATCCGAGCTCCCGCTGCCGCCATGCCCGTCCCTCCTGGTCTCCGCGTCACTAGACCGCTGGGTCCGGGAGGGTACCAGGATTGGCGACTGAGTGCTAGACGGCATCTGCTCTTAGCCGCGACAGAGTTGCGAAAGCCCGGGTCCGGTGGGCCTTGAGGTCGGCGAGGTCGGGGCCAGGCGGCTCGGCTCACCCTTCGGCGACGATGACCCGCATGGGCGAGCCGAGGGTGGTCTGCATCATGGGCTCGGGGGAGACGGCGCCGACAATGTCCTCCGTCCACGCCGACCTCCTCCGTCGCGCGGGCGTCCCACCTGGGCTCGCCGTGCTCCTCGACACCCCCTTCGGGTTCCAGGAGAACGCCAGCGAGATCGTCGCGCGCGCCGCCGCGTTTTTCCGCAGCGTGGGCAACGCCGACGTCGCGACCGCCAGCCTGCGGTCAGCCGACGCCGGCGCGCTGGAGCTCGAGACCGCTCTGACGCAGCTCCGTCAGGCCGCATGGATCTTTGCCGGCCCGGGAAGCCCGAGCTATGCCCTCCGCCAGTGGCGCCGGACCCGCGTCCCGGCGCTGCTCGCCCAGCGACTGCGCGAAGGCGGCGTGGTCATCACCCTCTCCAGCGCCGCGGCGTGCACCATCGGCGTCGTCGCGGTGCCGGTCTACGAGGTCTACAAGGTCGGCGAGGAGCCCCGCTGGCTCGAGGGTCTCGACCTGCTCGGGGTCGCCGGATTGCGCTGCGCGGTCATCCCCCACTACGACAACGCCGAGGGCGGGACCCACGACACCCGCTACTCCTACCTCGGAGAGCGGCGGCTGCGCCTCCTCGAGGAGCAGTTGCCCGCTGGCGCACTCATCGTCGGCGTCGAGGAGCACACCGCGCTCATCCTCGACCTCGACGCCGACACAGCGACCGTGCGCGGCCGCGGGGCGCTCGTCGTCCGGCGGCGCGGCGAGGAGGAGCGCGTCGAGGCAGGCGAGACCGTGTCGCTGGACCGCTTGCGCGGCGGGACAGCACGCGGCGGCGTCGTGACCCCGACGCTGACGGTCGCGGGCGCGCGCCCCCCGGACCGCGGCCGGGAGGATCTGGGCAACCCGCTCCTCGAGGAGCTTGCGGCGCGGCGGTCGGACTTCGACGATGCCAGGTGCCGGCGCGACCTCGACGGGATGCTGCGGGCAGTGCTCGAGATCGACGACCTCCTCGTCGCATGGGCCAACGACACGCTCCAGTCCGACGCGCGTGACCGCGCCCGTGGGGAGCTGCGGGGCATGGTCGTGGCGCTTGGCGAGCTGGCGCGCGCCGGCGTCCGCGACCCCCGAGACGTGATCGGGCCCTTCGTCGAGATCGCCCTGCGACAGCGAGAGACCGCCCGACGCGAGGGTCGCTTCAGCGACGCCGACACCGTTCGCGATCAGCTGGCAGCCCTCGGGGTCGAGATGCGCGACGGGCACGAGGGCACGACGTGGGTTTTGCACGACGATGCCCCGGCGTGGCGGTGACGGCAGACTCGAAGGGCGCCCGCTTTTCGAAGCTCTTCCAGCCGGATGCCCGCCCGCGACCGGAACGCCTCGGCCGCGCGGACGTTCCAGACTCATCATGCGCCCGTCTCGATCCGTGTTTCGTGTGCCAGCCAAGCTTGAGGGGCGTAGCATCGGCAGGAATCGCCCGACCCCAATTGTGAGTAGCGCATAACTGTGACCGTGACGCTCCGCGCTCCGGGGATCGATGGCGGCCATCGGCACAGCGCTCCCGGCGGGGTGTGGGTCCAGCAGGCGCTGCTCAGCCTGGTGATCGCCGGCGGCGGCGTGGCGCCCCCGCCTGCGGGATCCCTGGCATGAGCAACGTCGTCGACAACGTCCACATCTTCCTCGGCCAGGTCGGCTGGCGCGACCTCCTCGACATCTTCATCGTGGCCATCGTCATCTACCAGCTGCTCAAGCTGGTGCGCGGCACCCAGGCGGCGCAGCTGCTCGTGGGCATCCTGGTCATCTCCCTGGTCGGCTTCACCGCCAACAAGCTCGACCTGCGGCTCATCCAGTTCCTCTATCAGAACACCAGCCAGGCCCTGATCGTGGCGATGGTGGTGCTCTTCCAGCCGGAGCTGCGCCGGGCCCTGGACCAGGTCGGCCGCCTGAACCCGGTGCGCACCGTTCTGGGTCACCCTGGCGCGGTCGGCGTCAACCGCGTCGTCGACGAGGTGTTGCGTGCCGCCGCCAGCATGGGCGAGCGCAAGATCGGCGCC
>DATDHG010000088.1:0-1879 GCA_036521675.1 Candidatus Dormiibacterota bacterium | reverse complement strand
CACCGTGCCCGCAGGGCGCACCCCCCGTCCCGCGCAGCGGCTTGTCAGTCCTCCGCGGCGCTCGTCAGTGACAGCGCAGCGGCTTACTCGGAGTCGCTGCTCTCCGGTGCCACCTCGGCCACCCACTTCGCGTGGCGGCGGCGGGCGAAGTCGAGGCGGACCCAGCCGGTGACGATGCCGCGCATCGCGGGCCTGGTCGAGGGCGGGAGGACCGCGAGGATCACGTGGCCGGCGAGCAGCGGCGCGCCGAGGTACATGAGCCAGATGTGCCACGTGTCGGCCGCGTCGGACCAGCTGGGCGGGAGGCGGGCGCCGTAATCCATGATGATGCCGGTGCCGATGAAGCCCACAGTGGCAGCGGCGACAGCGATCGTGTTGAGCTTCTGCCCGGCGTTGAAACGGCTCTGGGCGGGCAGTGGATTGCGGCGCAGGAACCTCGGAATCCCGGCGCGGCGTAGCCAGCGCCAGTCGTCGGCGTCGAACCATTCGACGTCGTGCCACAGGCGGCGCGCAGTGTCGGGCCACAACGCGACAAACAGGAGCGGCAGCACGAACATGCCGATGGCCGCGTCGATGTGGATGGTGTGCATCAACGCGCGTCGCTCCAGCACCGGGTTGTGCTCGGGGGGCAGATAGAGCCCCAGTCCGCTGAGCACCAGCAGGGTGACGTCGACGGTGAAGAGCCAGTGCAGCAGCCGCTCGGCGACGCCGAAGCGCTGGATGAAGCGCGGTCGCCCGGTCGCCGCAGGCGCGGCCGGCGCCGGTGGCGCCGATGTCGTCAACCCTGCTGCACCTGGTCGGGGTTGTACACGTAGGCGTCGATCTCCCAGCCGCTGTGAGACTCCCAGAAGCCCAGGTCCCGCCCCGACTTCACCTCCACACGCGCCAGCCACTTGATGTTCTTGTAGCCGTACATGTCGGGGTAGATGAGGCGCATCGGCCAGCCCTGCTCGCGGATCATGGGCTGGCCGTCGAGCTCCCAGACGAGCAGGGCGTTGTTGCTGCGCGCCTGCGCCCAGGTCAGCGACTCGGTGTACACCCCGTCACCGGAGTAGAACGTGACGAATCGAGCGCGCGAGTTGGGGGCCGCGGCGTCGAGGACGTCGCGCAGGCGAACCCCGCGCCAGATGTTGTTCTTCACGCGCCAGCCGTTGACGCAGCGGAAGGTCGACCGGATGGCCACGTTGGGAAACGACTTGACGTCGCTGTAGCGCAGTTGCAGGTTGCCGTCGAGGCCGTCGCCGTCCACGGTCAGACGGTAGGTGCGCTCCGTGTACGAGGGGATGGTGCCCACGCTGTAGTACCGGAAGCGGCCCTCGGGCGCCACGTTGGGATGAACGCCCTCTTGGGCCTCCCGCTGACCCTGTTGACCGGCGTCGGTGAGCGGGACCGTCACCGCGACGTCGGTGACGGTCGCGTCATCGTCGCGCAGTGCCCATCGTTCCCAGACCAAGCCGGCGACGCCGGCGCCGACGAGGCCGAGGAAGAGGCGCCGGCCCACGCGCCTGCCCGGACCCCCACTGGGCTCGACCACTACGTCCATGGTGTCCTTGTACGCCGCTGGGGCAGCACCCGCGCTACAGGAGCGCGGCGGGACCGCCCGCCGACAGGCTACGCCTGCGCGGGAGCGGGCGTGCGCACCTCGTTCGAGCCGCCAGTCAGCCGGTGCCAGACGGCGAGCACTCCGAGCACCGCCATGCCGATGACCCCGAAGAAGAGAGCGCTCCTGACCCTGCCCGACAGCACCTTGGAGGTGGCGACGAAAACGAAATAGGTCGCGCAGTGGACGATCACCATCAGCAGCAGGGCGAGGACGGGGGGAGCGCCCGCGACGAGGAGCCCGACGAGCACGAGGAGGGGGGCCGCGCACTGCAGGACG
>DATDHG010000087.1:0-16404 GCA_036521675.1 Candidatus Dormiibacterota bacterium | reverse complement strand
GACCCCGACCCGGTGGTGCGCGAGGCCGCCTCGTGGGCGCTGGCCCGGCTGGCGGGCGGGGCTAAGCGCTGATGCCGGGAGCCGCACCCCCGGGGATGACCCAGGCCGCCTGGATCCTGCTCGCCCTGGCGGGGGCGAGCGCGCTGGTCGACTGGGCGGCGGTGGCCACCCGCCGGCACCCAGTGGAGTACGTCGTCAAGCCCCTGACGCTGGCCTTTCTCATCGGGGTCGCCGTCACCCTGCAGCCGGTGGACGGGCTGCAGCGCGCCTACTTCGTCACCGCCCTGCTGTTCTCGCTGGCGGGCGATGTCCTGCTCATGCTGCCGGGCGGGGAGCGCGAGGCACAGGCGGTGACCCGCTCCGAGGGGCCCAGGCCGCGCGTGCCGCCCGCCGACCCGCCCCATTCACTGCCTGCCTGGTTCGACCCCTTCGCGCTCGGACTGGCAGCATTTCTCCTCGCCCATCTCAACTACATCGCCGGCTTTCGCGTGGTCGGGCCCGGCCTCGACCGCGTCGCGCTGGCGCTGCTCGCCGTGGCCGTCATCGCCGTCCCCCTGGGCACGGTGATCAGCCGGGCGCTGGTGGCCCGCGGCGAGCAGCGCCTGCGCCTGCCGGTGATCGCCTACATCGCCGTGCTCAGCGCGATGACGGCCTCAGCAGTGGCCACCGCCTCGCTGCTCGCCAGCGCCGGCGCCTGGAGCTTTGTCGCCTCGGACACGACCCTGGCCTGGAACCGGTTCATCACCCCGCTGCGCTGGGGACCCACGGCGGTGGCGGTGACCTACCACCTGGCCCAGGCGCTGTTGATCGTCTCGCTCGTGCGCTGAGCGACCCGTGGGCGCGCTTCTAACCGCCGATCTGGGACATCGACCGGGCGGGGCGGACGAAGTCGGGCTCGTTGATGCGGTGGCCCGGCTCCTTGCGCCACACCGCGTCGCGGATGATCGCGGCCAGCGCCAGGTCGTCGGCGCCGCCGCGCAGCGGTCCGCGCAGGTCGGTCTCGGTGAGGCTGAACAGGCAGGTGCGGAGCTGGCCGTCGGCCGTGATCCGCACCCGATTGCATCGGTCACAGAAGGGCTCGCTGACGCTGTTGATGAAGCCCAGCTCGCCCGGAGCCCCGTCCGCGAACCCGAAGCGCACCGCCGGGTCGTGCTCGGTCGCCCGGCTGCGCAGGGGGAACTCGGCCTCGGCGGCCTCCAGCAGCTCATCGCCGGCGACCACGCTGTCCCGGCCCCACGTGCCCTCGGCGTCGAGCGGCATGTACTCGATGAAGCGGACGTGGGTGCCCGTCTCTCGCGCCATCCGCGCGAAGTCGACCACCTCGTCGTCGTTGACGCCACGAATGACCACAACGTTGACCTTGATGGGCGCGAGGCCCGCCTCCCGTGCCGCCTCGATCCCGTCGAGCACCTGGGCCAGCGAGGCGCGGCGCGTGAGGCGCTCGAAGCGGTCGGCGCGCAGGGAGTCCAGCGAGACATTGACGCGGCTGAGCCCGGCGGCCTTGAGGGCCGCAGCGTCTCGGCGCAGCAGCATGCCGTTGGTGGTCAGCGACAGGTCGAGGTCGGCGTGCAGTGCGCGCAGCTGGGCGACGAGGACGGGGAGCTCACGCCGCACCAGGGGCTCGCCTCCGGTGAGCCGCACAGTGCGCGTGCCCGCGCCCACGAACAGCGCGGCGAGCCGGGTGATCTCCTCGAAGCTGAGTACCTCGTCACGGGGCAGCCACCGCAACCCCTCGGCCGGCATGCAGTAGACGCAGCGGAAGTTGCAGCGATCGGTGCCGCTGATGCGCAGGTCGTCGACCACCCTGCCCTGGGCGTCGACCAGGGGGGCGGCGGCGGCGGCAGGGGCGACCATGGCCCACAGTGTGGCACGCGGCGATGCCGGGCCTCGGGCGGATCGCCGCGGGGCGCCCCGTCCGGACCGGGGAGGGACGCCGATCCGCGGTCGCGCTGAGCGGCGCTGCGGGGCCGATCAGTCCTCGGGCTCGATCTCGACGACGGTCATCCCCGTGGCGGTGAGGAACGACCTGGCCTCGACCAGCTCGGCGGGGCTGCGCGCGCCCGCGGCGTCAACCTGTCCGTCGCGCATGCGCACCGCGAGCTCGGCCAGCGAACGCGCCGTGAAGCCGTACGCATCACGGCCCTCGACGCGCACCGCGCGCCGGCGCCCGTCGAGCGCGGTGGCCTGCACGACGCACGCCACCTGGGCCGCTCGCGCCGCGCCGGCCGGGCCGGCGGAGCCACGGGCCGCGCCCTGCATCAGCAGCGCGCTCGCGCCGGGCAGGCGGGCCGCCAGGGGGAGCAGGCGCGCCAGACGATGGGCCGGGCTGAGGCGGCCAGGGAGGGCCATGTAGCCGACGACGGTGCCGACCTGAAGGTGGCGGGGCAGCATCAGCGGCTCGCCCCCGGGGATGCTGCCGCCGGTGCGGCGGCCGAACTGGGTGGCCACAGTAAGGCGGCGGGCTCCGACCACTTCCGCGCGCAGCGCCCCGTCGATGCGCTGGTAGCCCGGGTGGGCCAGGATCCCCACAGCACTGCGCCGCGTCCCCACGCTGCTCTCGGCGCCCTCGACGGCGTACACGACGTCAACACGCGCCAGCGGGCCGAGTCCCTCCGCGGCGATCTCCGCCGCCAGGTCGCCGGGCACGAAGTCGAACCCGAAGGCAGGGGCCAGGGCCACCCCGGCGGCATGCGCGGGCGCGTCGAAGCGTTCGTACACCTCGCGGATGAACGCCTGCTCGCCCGTCGAGTCCGTGTACGGCACCCGCGCGTCGATGGCCGCCTCGACCACGGGCCGACCGGCCTCGATAAAGGGGCCCGCGCAGGAGACCACCGCGGCGCACCCCTCAAGGGCCGCCGCCAGGTCCTCGCGCCGCCAGCCGGACACCGCCCGAACGTCCCCGTCGCCGGCCTCGGCCACCTCCATCAGCCGGGCTCGGTTGCGCCCCACCAGGCGTACCGCGACGCCGCGGTCAGCGAGTTCGGCGACCACCAACCGGCCGGTGAACCCGGTGGCCCCGACGACGGCGATCACTGGACTTTCGAGGCGGTGAGAAAGAAGCCTGTGGTCAGCGGAACAGAAGCATCGCGGCGGTCGCGCCTGCCGCGATCGGAGTGCCGGCGTAGAGCGCGATGGCGGGCACGGGGTCGGCGGGGGCGGGCCACCAGGCGTGAGGCAGCGCCCGGCCAGCCGGCACGCGCGCCCTGCGCATGCGCGCCGGCTGGGCCAGCAGCGTCACCGCCGCCATGACGCCCAGGGTCAGCAGGAGCAACGCCTGGGCGGCCAGCTCGGCGATGTGCGCCTGCCCGGCGCGCCAGAGCGCGGCCGCGGCCGCGAAGGCGAGCAGGCCACCGACGGCGCCGCAGAGGGCGGCAAGACCCTTGGCGGAGATGGTGACGCGGGAGGGCACCGTGCTCATGTCAGGACGCGAGCGTAGCACCGCTCCCTGATGCCGGTGGGGACGATCCTGGTGTCAGAAGGCGGCCGCAGCGACCCGCCTCCATGGGATCGTGACCAGCCCACCTGCGGAATCACCTTGACGGGGTACGGCTCTTCCCCTACCCTGACGGCGAGTCCCGGGTCTGGCCCGGCTCCTGCCGTCCTCTCCACGTCTTGCTCACGGAGCGACCATGACCACTCGCCCGCGCGCCGCGGCCCTGCTCGGCGCCACCGCCGCGGCCGCGATCCCCGCCACCGTCGTCGCGTCGTCGTATGTCGTCCGCCCCGGCGACACGTTGACAGCGATCGCCCGACAGAACCACACCACGGTGAGCGCGTTGGTTGCGGCCAACCATCTCACCAACCCCGACCTCATCCGGGTGGGGCAGCTGCTGCGCATCCCGGACACCTCGGCGGGGCTGCCGGGGTACACGCGCGGGGCGGTCGACCATGACCAGTACACCGTGGCCGCCGGTGACGGGCTCCTGCGCGTCGCCCGGCATTTCGGCGTCGATCCCACCGCGCTGGCCCGGGCCAACGGCATCGGGGTGAATGCGCTTCTGCTGCGCGGCGCCGTCCTCCAGATCCCCGGACGGCTGGCGCGCGTCAACGCCCTGCTCACGTCGGTGGCACAGGCGCAGGGCGTGGACCCGCGGCTGGTGCGCGCCGTCGCCTGGATGGAGAGTGGGTGGCAGCAGGACGTGGCCTCGCCGACCGGCGCCATCGGTCTCATGCAGGTGGAGCCCTACACGGGCGAGTGGATCTCGCGCTACCTGGCGGACCGACCCCTCAACCTGCATGACGCCCACGACAACGTCACCGCCGGCTGCCTGCTGCTGCACCACCTGCTCACCATCCATGCGGGGGACGCCAACGCGGCGCTGGCGGCCTATTACCAGGGCGACGCCAGCATCGCCAGGCACGGGCTCTTCACGGACACCCGCCAGTACCAGCACGTCGTCATCGCGCTGATGAGGCGCGAGTAACGCGCCTCCCGGCGCCCGCCGCCGGCCGCCTGTCCATGTCCTCTGCCGGCGTGTAAGGTTCGGCGCGCAGTTTCATACGGCACGGGCCTCGCCCGACCCGTTCCACGGAGAGGATCGAGATGGCCAAGAAGTCCGGGAAGCGCGCCAAGAAGCGAAACGCGGGGCCGGAGGACCTGCTCGACCAGGTGCGTGGCCTGCGCCAGCTGACAACTGAGCTGCTGGAGCAGTTGCAGGAAGCCGAGCGCGACTTGCTCGCCCACGTCGGCGAGGCGAGCCCCGCCGCCCCCCCGGCGGCGCGTCCGGCGGCCCGCCCGCGCTCGCGTCGCACCGGCGCCGGCACGCGCCGGACCACCGCCCGCAAGATCGTCGCCGCCGGCTCTGCTGCCAAGCCGGCCAGCACCCAACGGACCCGAGGCGCGCCGGGGAGGCGCGCCGCCGGTGCGACCGCGACCACCACCTCTGCCCCCGCCCCCAGGCGTCGCGGACCGGCCAAGACCACTGCCTCCAAGGCGCCGGCCAGGCGCACGCGGCGGAGTTCGGGACAGCCCAGCACCGGCGGGTGACCCGCCGCCTCGCGGCGATCGACATCGGGAGCAACACTCTTCAACTCCTCGTCGCCGAGCCGCACGACGGCGGGTTGCGCGAGGTGTTCCACGACGTGGTGATGCCGCGGATCGGCAAGGACGTCCAGGAGACGGGCCGCGTCGGCGAGCAGAAACTCGCTGAGCTGCGCTTCGAGGTGGGCCGTCTCGCGACCCTGGCCCGCGAGCACGGCGCCGAGCTGCTCCTGGTGGGCGCGACCGAGGCTGTGCGCCGCGCCGCCGACCGCGAGCTGGTCCTCGCGGCGGTCTCCGAGGCCGCCGGCGCCCCCTGCCACCTGATCAGTCCCGAGACCGAGGCGCGGCTGTCGTTTCGCGGCGCCACCGCCACCCAGGGCAGCGCAGGGCTGGTCGTGGTGGCGGACGTCGGCGGGGCCAGCACCGAATGCGTTCTGGGCGAGGATGGCCGGATCCTGGCCCTGGTGAGCCTGCCGGTCGGATCGGGGAGCGCGACTGAGCGCTGGCTGCTCACCGACCCCCCGGACGCCACCGAGCGCGAGGCGTGTGCCGCCGGGGTGCGCGAGGTGCTGACGAGCGCACCCGCCGGTCATCCGGGGCGCGGCATCGTCACCGGCGGGACGGCCTCCACACTGCCCGCGCTGCTCGGCCGAACGCTGGGCTCCGCCGGGGGTGACCTGTCGCGGGCCGACCTCGACGCCTGCCGCTCCATCCTCGGGCACCACCCCGGCGCCCACGTCGCCAGCCGGTATGGGATCGAGCCCGCGCGGGCGCGGGTTCTCGCTGGAGGTGTCGAAATCATCGACGCCGTCAGGGAGCGCTACCACCTCGAGGCGATCTCCGTCTCCCTGCAGGGGTTGCGCGACGGCATGATCCTGGCGGCCCTCGATGCGGGCGAGGGCTGGGTGGAGGGCTGATCCCCCCTGAAGAGGGCGCTCCGACTTGGGGATGCGGAGTTGCGTGACACAGCGGTCACACCCGGATGGCGGTCGCGCGGCGGGCGGTTCACTGCCTGAGCCGCGGACTAGTGTTGTGCCCGACCACCCCCAAGGAAGCCAGTGGAACTTTCCTGTCCCCGCTGCCTCACCACGAACGATGCCGCTGCCGAGCACTGCCGGCGTTGCTACGGGTCGCTCGCCGCGGCCCGTCAGCAGCTCGGCCACGAACCGGCGGTGGCCGTTGACGAGGCGCCGGTGGCCGATGCCGCCGCGCCACTGGTGGCGGCGGCCGCCGCGGTGCCCGCCTCCGGCCCAACCTACAGCGCGGCCACGCCGTTTGCCGCCGGCAGCACCAACGTGGCTGATTCGCCCACCGGCGGCCCGGCCGGCACCAGTGATCCTGTGCCCACCGACGCCCCGGAGGGGAGCGCCCCGCCCGGCAACGGGAGCGCCGTTTCCGCAGGCTCCGGCGGAAACGGGTGGGCGGTCCGGGAATCGCCACGCGCCGCGGCAATGCGCCTGTCCGGCGACGAAGTGGCCCGACCCGTCCGCTCCGCTCCGGCCCCGGCCACCGAGGCCCCCCTAGGGGTGCCCGCGACCTGGCCGGCATCCACCCACGGTCCGGCCCCACGGCGGCGCCCCGGGGGGCTCGGCCTGCTGGGCGGTGTGGTCGGCCTGCTGAGCACTCGGGCCGGCATGCGCTTTGCGGCGCTGGCGCTGGTCGGTGTGCTCGGCGCCGGCCTCTTCGGCCGCCACTACCTGAACGGCGCCTCGGGGACCCACGCGATCAGCCTTCCCGCCACCATCGCCGGCGAGACCAAGGTGACCGGCTACGGCGCGATCGATTCCGCGATGGCCAGCTACAACCAGATGGTCCATGCGCAGAAGGACGTCAAGCAGGTCCTGAGCGCGGTGTACGGCAGGGTCAACGGCGACCAGACCAGCCTGGTCGACGCCTACGAGCTCCACCTGGTGCTCGTCAGCCGGCAGAGCCTCACCACCGACGACGTGCTCAACGCGCTGGCCGCGGACAACCCTGACATCAGCGTCGACCGCGCGGGCGCAGTCACCAAGACCATCAACGGCACCGACTTCCAGTGCACGCCCATCAACGATCCTCGCGCGCCGGGCGCCACCGACGTCGCCTGCCTCTGGCAGGACAGCGACGTGGTGGGCGTGCTGTGGGCCTACAGCGCCGCCAACGCCGACATCGTCGCCAACACCGCCGCCCAGGTGGAGCACACCGCCGAGACGCGGATCAGCTGACGCGCCCGGCTGCGGCTCCTAGCGGGAATTGCCGAGGGGGAGGGACAGACAGCGGACCCCGCCGCCTGCCTTCATGAACTCGTCCATCGGCAGCGCGATGGTGCGCAAGCCGGCTGCCTCCAGACTCGGCTCCAGGTTCTCGGCGGCCAGCGACGAGACCACACGGTCGCCCACCACCAGCGCGTTGCACGCAAACCCCGCCGCCACCGCGACGGGCACCTCGATGACATGCGGCACCACGCGCCGGATGGTTGTAGCCGACTCTGGCGCGAACGCCTCGGGCGCGAAGAGCACTGTGGTGTCGTTGAGGGGGCAGAAGCAGGTATCGAGGTGGTAGAAGCGCTCGTCGACCAGGTGGAGCGAGACCACCTCGACGTTCAGGAGCCGCGCCACGCAGTGGTGCGAGCCGTGGTCGGTCCGGAACCCGTGCCCGCAGAACAGCCGATCGCCCACGAAGAGAGCGTCGCCCGCGCCCTCGAAGGCGAGGTCGCGAGCCAGCCGGTGCACTGTGTAGCCGAGCCTCTCCAGGGTGGCGGCCCAGTGCGTCTCCTCGCCCTGGCGCTCGCAGTGGCGGAAGTTGCTGAGCACCGCCTGGTCGCCCCAGAGCACGGCGGCGTTGGCTGTGAAGACCATGTCGGGCAGCCCGGCGACGGGTTGCGCCAGCTCGATGGTCTCGCCGAGGTCGCGATAGGTGCGGTGCAGCGCCTCCCATTGCTCGACGGCCCGGCCCCGATCCACCTCGATCTCGACGTGCATCCAGGGATTGATCTCGTATTCGACGCCGTAGTGCTCGGGTCGACACATGAGGATCGACATCACGTCACCCCATGGCCGGGCACAGGCCGATCGCGTCCTTGGCGGGGAACTCCTGCGGCGCCCGGTGCCGGCATGATGCCACAGGGGCGGCGGACCCACGACGCGGCCCGGTCGCGGAAGTGTCGCCGGGCGGCGGCGGCGTACCGGTGCGGCACACGCGCTCGGCCAACCAGGCCAGGCTAGTCGCCGAGCGGCAGGGTGGTGATCACCGTGGGACGGAAGGCGGCCGGCGAACCGGGGCCTGGCGCCGGGGGGACCACAGGCTCCCGACGGATGCACCAGCGCAGGGCGCGGTCCTCGCGCACCGCGACGGGCACGGGCAGGCGCAGGCGGCCGTCGCCGCCGCGGCCGTGGTGCCGCACTGTTGCCACGAGCGATGGCCGCAACCAGACCACCCCGGCCCCGGCCTCGCCGGCGGCCACGCTGTCGAGGGCGGGCGTCGTCGTGCGTAGCCCGTCCACGCGCTGCCCGAGCCAGCCCTGCACCGGCGCCTGGGCGTGCAAGGCCGCGCGGCCGGCATCCACCAGGCGCCCATCCTCCCACTCGGCGATCAGCAGCGCGCTCAGCGCTCCGCGGCGTCCCGAGGCCGGTACCACCCCGACCACCACGGTGTCGTCGCGGTCCTCGAGGGCGATCCGCAGCCGCTCGTGCGAGGCGACCCCGGGGCGGTACGGTGCTCTCGCGTGCCGCGCCAGGACGGCGCCCAGGCCGCGGGCCGCCGCCGCCTCGGCGACCGCCCGCCCCTGCCCCTCGACGAGGTCGGGAAGCTGGATGTGAGGGGTGGGGGTCAGCACCTCATGCAGGGCGCTGCGACGGCGGTCGAACGGCCAGGCGAGCAGCGAGGCGGCGTCCAGGTGGAGCAGGTCGCCGGCGAGCAGCACCAGGCCGCTCACGGGGGGACCGTCCCCGGGGGCCTCGGCGAGCGCGTCGAAGAGCCCGCCGAGATCGGGGCGCCCCTCGCCATCCAGGCGGGCGACCACTCCGTCGAGCACGGCGGCGCGACCGCCGATGGCGGTGGCCGCAGCCGCGGCGATCTCCGCCAGGCGTCCGGTGACGTCACGTAGCCGCTCGTCGTGGAGGCGGACGCTGCCGTCGGTCGTGGTGGTGAGGATCACCCGCATCCCGTCCCAGTCGACGCCGAAGCGCCAGTCATCGCCGTCGAACGCGGCCGCGCAGGCCACCGCCTCCTCGGGCTCCAGCCGCTGGACCGGGCCCGTGGCCTCGATGGGCAGAGGCAGGAAGAGGGCGTCCCCGCTCGGGCGGTGCGGCTGAGCGCGCCTGGGCCCCTGCCCGACCGTCGCCATGGACCGGCTCCTAGGCCGTCTTGCGACGGCGGGCCGGCTCCGCGGCGCGCTCGCTGCCGCGAGCCCGGCGGGCTGCGGTCGCCGTGACCGGAGTGGCGGCAGCCTCCTCGGCGGACCCGTCCTCGCGGCGCTGGGCGGCCTCGACGCTCGCCTTGAGCGCCGCCATGAGGTCCATGACCTTGGGGGGCTCCTCGGCGGCGGGCCGCCGCACCTCCAGGGTCCCGAGCTTCTCGTCGACCACCTGGAGCAGCGCCTCGCGATAGCGGTCGGTGAACCGGGACGGATCGAAGGCCGCGGCCAGGTTGTCGATGAGCATCACCGCCATGTCCAGCTCGCCCTTGGCCACCTCGATGTCGTCGCCGGGCAGGCTCAGCTCGGAGGCGTCACGGATCTCGTCGGGCCAGTGCAGGGTGTTGAGGATGAGGCCGTGGTCACCGTGGACGGCGAGGCGCACCAGGTGCTCACGGTCGCGCAGCGCCAGCCGCCCCACGGCCACCCGCCCGGTCTTCTCCAGGGCGCGGCGCAGCAGCTCATAGGGCTTCTGGCCGACCTTCTCCGGCTCCAGGTAATACGACTGCTTGAGGTAGACGCCCGCGTCGATCTCGGCGTCGTCGACGAACTCGAGGATCTCGATGGCCTGCGCTGTGGGCAGCGGCAACCCGTCCAGGTCGGCGTCGTTGATCTCGACGAACTCGTCCTTGCTCACCTCGTAGCCGCGGATGGCGTCGCCCCACGCGACCTCGATGTTCTCGTGCGGGCAGAAGCGTTTGTTGCGGATGGGGCGGTGACAGGAGGGACAGAGCAGGCGGAAGCTCACCGACTTGGACTCGGTGGCCAGGTACAGGCGGATGGGGATGGCGACCATGCCGAAGCTGATGGCGCCGCGCCACATCGAGCGGGGCATGGGCTGAGGATACCGCCGAAGGCAGGGTCGTGCCGCGTGCCCGGCGGCGCGCGCCGCGGAAGAACTAGGCCGCGATGAGCGCCTCGTAGGCGACGCGCAGCTCCGGATAGCGCAGGAAGAGGACGTGCGCGTATTCCTGGGTCAGCGGCCGGGGGCTGCGGCGCAGACGCATGCCCACCTCCTCGGGGCGGCTGTTGGCCTTGCGCCAGTTACAGCGTTTGCAGGCCACAACCTGGTTCTCCCAGCTGTTGGGAGCGCCGCCGCGGCTCACGGGAACCACGTGGTCGACGGTCAGCTCGGGGGCGGTGGCCGTGACGCCGCAGTACTGGCACTGGTGGTCGTCGCGCAGGAGCAGGTTGCGGCGGTTGGGCTTGAGCAGGCGCCGGGGCACGTGGACGGTGCGCAGCAGCCGGACCATGACGATCCCGTCGGGCAGACGCCGACCCGCGAAGGCGGCCGCCGCCTCCAGCTCGGCGGCCTCATCGAGCAAGGCCACGCGCTGCTTGCTGAGGAGGACGCAGAGGCGCCGCCGGCTGATGACGTTGAGCGGCTGCATCGAGGCGCTCAGCAGCAGGACTGACATGGCGGCATTCTACGGACGCGGCGCCTCCGCTCGGTGACGGAGGCCGCCGCACCGGGATGGAACCTGGGGCGGTCCTCCCTCAGTGCCGGGCGGCGGTCAGGGCGCTGACGAGGAGAAGCAGCAGGCCCGCACTCATCAGGATGGCCCGGCGATTGCCGAGATGACGGGTGCGCTCCAGCCGGCTGCGCATCTCGCCGTACTCGCCCCAACGGGTGAGGCGCACGCCGCCGGCGAGCACGGCGGCGCAGACGCACACCCCGCCGGCCGCCAGCGTGGCGTCCCCGAAGGTCGCGTAGGCGCTGCCCCCACCGAGGTGGACCGCAGCCGCGAGCAGAGCGCACGCGGCGGTCAGGCCGAGGCCGGCGGTGATCCCCTGGGCAACCGCGAGCAGCCCGGCGCGACGCGCCTCGCCGCGCGGGGCGGGAGCCGCCGCGGGGGTGACCACCCTGTCCGCCCGCCGGCGCCGCGGCAGGGTGGCGATGCGCGCCCCGCAGCGCGGACAGTTGGTGGCTGCAGGCGGGACGGGGGAGCGGCAGAGCGGGCAGCGCGTGTCTCTCATCCGGACGTCGGCAGCGCCTGCCCGCCCTCCAGCACCGCTGCAAAGAGATCGCCGACCTGGGCGACGCGGCCGATCACGCTGCGCATGGTCCAGCTGTCGGGCCTGATGGAGTCCTCGTCCAGCTCCTCCCACGTGACCGGCGTGGACACGGGCGCGCCCGGGGCCGGGCGCACCGAGTAGGGCGCGGCCAGGGTCTTGCCGACCACGTTCTGCGTGTAGTCGATGCGCAGCTTGCCGGTGCGGCGCGCCACCGCCCACTCGAAGGTCACCCGGTCGGGAGCGACGCGGCCGATGGCCCGGGCCACCTCCTCGACCCAGGCGCGGACCTGGTCCTGGTCGGGCCCGCGCCGCAGCGGCACGTAGATCTGCAGGCCGGTCTGACCGCTCACCTTGGGGAGGCCGCGCAGCCCGTAGTGGTCGAGGGCGCTCTTGACGAGCCGGCCGATGTGGCGGACGTCATCGAACGTGCTGGGCGGAAAGGGGTCTAGGTCGAACACCGCCCAGTCGGGTTGATTGGGGGCGTCGACACGAGAGTGCCAGGGGTGGATGTCGATGACCGCCGCGTTGGCCATCCACGCCAGCGTGGCCACCTCGTCGACGAGCACGTAGGTGACGGCGCGGTCGCCGTAGTAGGTCCAGGTGCGGATCCAGTCGGGAGCGTGGTCGGGGATGCGCTTGCGCCAGAAGTGCTTGCCGTGGATGCCGTCAGGGAAGACCTGCATCCCCACGGCGCGGTCGCGAAGGTGGGCGAGGAGCAGTGGTCCGACGGTCACGTAGTAGGCGATCAGGTCGCGCTTGCGGATACCGTCGGCGGGCCAGAGCGGCTTGTCGAGATTGGTGAGCCGGAGGCGGCGGCCCTCCAGCTCCCAGAAGCCGTCGGCCGGCATCGTGCGCAGCTCTTCCAGGGCGGCCTCATGAGCTGTCACGCCGAGGTGGACGGGCCGTCGCGAGTTGCGGCCGCCTTCGGCAGCAACCTCCGAGCGCACCGGCGCCTGCGGCGTCGCGGGGAGCACGGCGGCGGAGCTGACCTCGCGCTCACGCACACAGTCGGCGAGCCCCAGGTCGGGACGCAGCCCGCGGAAGATGGGCTGGCGCAGGGTGCCCGTTCTGGTCCAGCCCATGTGGCGCACGCTGCACACGAGCTCGGGGCGGACCCAGGTCGGCGGCGTGTCCGTGACCGGTACCGTGGCGAAGGGGCACTCGTCGGCACGCAGCTCTTCGAGCCGCGCGCGGAGGTCGCGCAGCGCGGCCTCGCCGAGTCCGCTGCCCACCCGACCGCAGGGGACCAGGTCCTGGCCGTCCACCACCCCCAGCACCAGCGCCCCCAGCGCACCCCGGCCGGCCCGCCCCGCGGTGAAGCCGCCGATGGCGCAGTCCTGGGTTCGCCAAGCCCGCACCTTCAACCACGCCGGTGACCTGCGCCCCGCCTCGTAGCGCGAACTGCCATCCTTGGCCACAACTCCCTCGATCCCGCGGGCGGCCACCGCGTCGAAGAGCGCCTGGCCTTCGCTTTCGACGTGGTCCGCGTACCGGACCACGTCCGAGTCCTCCAGCAGAGAGCGGAGGATCCGCTTGCGCTCGCGCAGGGGCAGGTCACGGAGATCGTGCCCGGCGGCGCCGAGCAGGTCGAAGGCCATGTAGACGGCGGGCACGGCCGCGCGGGCCTGCTCCACCTGGCGCAGGTCGCCGAGGTTGAGGCGCTGCTGGAGCAGCTCGAAGGCGGGCCGGCCCTCGGGATCGAGCGCCACCACCTCGCCGTCGATGACCGCGTCCGCGACGCTCAGCGCCCCCGCCAGCGCCTGCAGCTCGGGGTAGCGGCGGGTCTCGTCCCGGCCGCGGCGCGAGCGCAGCCGCACCTTGCCACCGGCCACCGACGCCAGCGCGCGGACGCCGTCGTACTTCATCTCGAACAGCCAGCCCGCGCGGCTGAAGGCGTCGCTCACCGGCGTCGCCAGCATGGGCGCGACCGTGGCCGGGACGAGGCGGCGCGGTGCCGCCTCCAGCAGGGTCGCCGGGTCGAGCCCGTCGCCGGCGCGCCACTGGGCGTGCGCCACCGCATCGCCTGCCTTGACCGGGGCGCCCGCGGCGATCTCGGCGAGGCTGCGGCCACTGAGCACGGAGATCTCGAGGTCGGCGGCGTCGAAGCCCGGGACGGCGGCCGCGTCGCGCTTCTTGATGAGCAGCCACTGCCGCGCGGCGGCGGCGCCGGCGGCGGCCGCGGGGCGGCGCCGGCCCCCGGTGCGCACCAGGGCGAACTCCCCGCGCAGCTTGGCGCCGTCGAGGGCGAACTTGAGGTCGCCTCCATCGAGGCCGGCGCGCGGGTCGGGCGCCGACTCCTTGATCCATTCCAGCGTCCCCGCATCCCAGAGCAAGACCGTGCCGGAGCCATAGCCGCCAGGGATGACCCCCTCGAAGTCGCCGTAGTCGAGCGGGTGGTCCTCGACATGGACCGCCAGCCGCTTCTGCGCAGGGTCGAGGGTGGGCCCCTTCGGCACCGCCCAGGACAGCAGGACGCCGTCGAGCTCCAGCCGCAGGTCCCAATGCAGCCGCGAGGCGTCGTGCATCTGGACGCAGAAGCGGCGGCCGAGCGGCAGCCGCTCCCACCCGGGGAACAGCACCGGGCGGGCGGCGTGAGCGCCCATCGCGGCGGGGGCGGCACCCGAGGGCTCCGGGGTGCGCGCGAAGTCGCGCTTGCGGCGGTATTCCTCCAGCGCCATCGCCGGCAAAGCCTACCGGTGGGCGGCTGGACGCGCCTGCAAGAGGCAGGCGGCGGGGGGCGCGTGGGGGGATGCCGCAAAGCTGCCCGGTGCCCCCAGACCCTGGTAGAATCTGCTTGCAGCGGTTCGCATTCGCAGGGTCGGAGTCATCCCCCCGTGCACCGCGACCAGCGCACCGTCCCACCAGCCCCTGCACCGGAGCTTCACGCACCCTGACTGACGACGCACGCCCCGACAACCTGCTCATCGATGCTCCCACCGGGGACCCGGCCGCGGCCCTTTCCAGGCCGGCCGGCGCGCCGGCTGCGGCGAAGCGCCGGCGCGACGGCGACGCTTATTCGGCCGCCCAGATCCAGGTCCTCGAGGGCCTCGACCCCGTCCGGCGCCGGCCCGGCATGTACATCGGATCCACCGACGCCCGCGGTCTGCACCACCTCGTCTACGAGATCGTCGACAACTCCATCGACGAGGCCCTGGCCGGCTTCTGCGACGAGATCGTGGTGACGCTGCACAGCGACAACAGCGTCTCGGTGGTCGACAACGGTCGCGGCATCCCCGTCGATGAGCACCCCGTGCAGAAGCGCTCAGCGCTCGAGGTGGTGATGACCATGCTCCATGCGGGGGGCAAGTTCGGCGGCGGCGGCTACAAGGTGTCGGGCGGCCTCCACGGCGTCGGCCTCAGCGTCGTCAACGCGCTGAGCGAGCTCCTCGAGGTGGAGGTCCGGCGCGATGGCCGGGTCTGGCGGCAGACCTACCGCCGCGGCGTCCCCGACGCGCCGGTGGCGACCGCCGGCCAGACCACCGAACACGGGAGCACGGTGCGCTTCTGGGCCGACCCCGAGATCTTCCCGGAGATCGAGTTCAGCTGGGAGCTGGTCGCCACGCGCCTGCGCGAGTTGGCCTTCCTCAACAAGGGCGTGGCCATTCAGCTGCGCGACGAGGCCCGCGAGACCTCCTACACCTTCTACTTCGAGGGCGGCATCCAGGCCTTCGTGCGGCATCTCAACGCAGGTCGCAATCCGGTCAACGCCCGCCTCATCTATGCCGACCGGGTCGTGGACGGCACCGCCATCGAGCTGGCCATCCAGTATCAGAACACCACCTTCAGCGATCACGTGCTGCCCTTCGCCAACAACATCCACACCGAGGAGGGCGGCACCCACCTCACCGGATTCAGGTCAGCTCTGACCTCAACGCTCAACAAGTACGCGCGCAAGGCCGGCGTCCTCAAGGACAACGAGGGCAACCTCACCGGCGACGACGTGCGCGACGGCCTCACCGCGGTGATCAGCGTCAAGCTCGAGGAGCCGCAGTTCGAGGGGCAGACCAAGACCAAGCTGGGCAACAGCGAGGTGGCGGGGCAGGTCTCCACAGTGCTCAGCGACGCGCTCTCCCAGTTCCTCGAGGAGAACCCGGGCGATGCCAAGCGCATCCTCGAGCAGTGCCTCACCGCGCAGCGGGCCCGCAACGCGGCCGCCCGCGCCCGCGACCTGGTCCAGCGCAAGTCGGCGCTGGAGTCGGCCACGCTGCCCGGCAAGCTCGCCGACTGCAGCGAGCGTGATCCGGAGCTGTGCGAGATCTTCCTGGTGGAGGGCGACTCGGCGGGCGGTTCCGCCAAGGGCGCCAGGGAGCGCCGCAACCAGGCCATCCTGCCGCTCAGGGGGAAGATCCTCAACGTCGAGAAGGCCCGCGCTGACAAGATCCTCGCCAACGAGGAGATCCGCAACCTCATCACCGCTCTGGGCGTCGGATTCGGCGATGCCTTCGACCTGACCAAGCTGCGCTATCACCGCATCGTGCTCATGGTCGACGCCGACGTCGACGGCGCCCACATCCGCACGCTGCTGCTGACCTTCTTCTGGCGCCACCTGCAGGAGCTGGTCCGCGGCGGCTACCTGTACCTGGCCCAGCCCCCGCTCTACAAGATCGAGAAGGGCAAGCGCACGGCGTACGCCTTCAGCGACACCGAGCGTGATGCCCGCCTGAAGGAGTTGGGCGGCGGGAACGTGGCCCGCTACAAGGGACTCGGCGAGATGAACCCAGAGCAGCTCTGGGAGACCACCATGGATCCCGAGCGCCGCGTGCTGCTGCGAGTGGGGGTCGAGGATACGCTCCGCGCCGACGAGATCTTCGACAAGCTGATGGGCTCGGACGTCGAGCCGCGCAAGAAGTTCATCCAGACGCACGCCAAGTCTGTTCGCAACCTGGACATCTGATGGTTCCCTGCCGCGCCCTTGAGGCGCCTTCCTGTGATGCCTGAGCCCTCGCTGCCGATCGCGCTGGACGCGATGGGCGGGGACCACGCCCCGGCTGCGGCCGTGCGCGGTGCGGCCCTG
>DATDHG010000086.1:0-5803 GCA_036521675.1 Candidatus Dormiibacterota bacterium | reverse complement strand
GCGACCAGGAAGATCCCCGAGGGGTTCCACAACGCGATCAGACCGCCGATCAAGGGGCCGACCAGCAGCCCGACGAGCTCGGCCGCCTGCAGCTGGCTGAAGCGTTCCGCGCGGCGCGTGGGCGGGCTCAGATCGGTGATGGTCGCCAGGAGCGCCGGGATGTAGGCGCCGCTCGCCGCCCCCATGGCGGTCCTCAGGATGGCCAGCACCCACAGTGGGGCGAAATCGAGGAAGAAGATCGCCAGGGACAGGATGGCGAAGACGATGCGACCACCCAGCAGGAACGGCCGGCGGCCGATGCGGTCGACCAGCCTGCCCGCGGGGATCTGCACGACCGCGTTGGCCACCAGAGCCCCGGCGATGAAGAGCGCGGCCGCCACCGCCCCGCCGCCGTGGGCCTCGACGTAGAGCGGTGCCACCGGGAAGATCGCGGCGATGCCGCAGAACATGAGCAGCTGGCCGGCGAGCAGCCAGCGGATGGTCGCCGCCTCCTCTGCCCGCCCGGCCGCGGAGCGGCCGAACATGCCCCTCAGTATCGACGAGCGGGGGAGGCCTCCCGGTCAGGGGGTCTGGACACCGGCGCGGTCCGCTGGTCACCGAGGGCCCAGAGCTCCTTGAGCCGCCGGTCCATCGCGGCGTAGGTGATGTCACGGAGGCGGACCTCGCGGCGGCGGCGGAGCGCCGCGTGGGCCAGGGTGATGACGCCGCCACCGAGCACCCCGACCGCCAGGACGAGGATCGCCCACTGCAGAAGGTTGGTGGCGACCGACGTCATCGGCTTCGCGGCGACCACCGGCCTTGCGGGCGGCGGCACCGCGGCGGTGGCCGAAGCCTGACCGACCGCGGGCGCGGGTGCAAAGGAGAAGTGGGGGAGGGTGGCGCCGGCTGCCACGCCGGCCACCTCGAAGAACGGGGTGACGGCGAATCCCTGGGTCTGGCCGGGCAGTGCCATCTGGATCTGGTAGCTGCCCGCGCCCAGCCCGTCGGGCAGCCGTAGCGTCAGGCTGCTCGGGGTCCGGGCGATGATCGAGAGCGAGGCGCCGCCGGGTTGCAGGTTGGCGGAGGCCACATCCGCAAGGCTGCTCCCGCGCACCTCAATAGTGGCGTCCTGCACGGGTGCTGAGACCACGTTGGGCACGACTGTCTGGCCGAGGGGGCACGGCGGGGAGCTGTCGTCGCCGCAGGTGCCGGCGTAGGCCCGCACGACCGGCGAGGGAAGGGTCACCAGGGCCACGGCGACGGCCGCCAGGAGGAAGCGGAGGTGGCGCGCGCCCATGAGGGTCTAGGGGTTGGGCACGAGGTGGACGGGCGGACCGTCGAAGCCGACGGCGATGGTCAATGTGTCGGTCGCCGTCCCGCCGGTCAGCTCGTAGCGAAGGCTCCAGTACTGGTTGGCGGCGGTCGTCGGCGCGTACGTGGTGGGGACCGGGATCTTGAACAGGATCCAGTGCCCGTTGTACGGATGGGCGCCGCCCTGCGAGGTCAGGATCCTGGCCTGCGTTTGATCCGGCCAGTGCGTCGCATCGAGCTGCAGTCCCGCACTGGGGGTCGTCGCCTTGTTGGTACCGAGGTCGTAGACCTTGACGTTCGAGGGGTCGGACGCGATGGCGGGCGCGGTGCAGCTGCCGGCCACGACCGTGGGGCACGGGTCGATGACGTCGATGTAGTTGGTGGCGTTGCCGACGTCGCCGGGGTCGAAGGCGAAGAGGTCGATGGTCTGGCCCGCGTAGACCGCCGGGATGTTGACCATCGGGATGTCGAACGACGTGGTTCCACCCCCCGACGCCACCAGCGGCGTGTAGAAGGCGAGCTCGTTGAGGCCGCCGATGGTGCAGGCAGCGCACTCGACCCCGGCCGCGTCGACGACGCGCACCGCGTAGCCCTTGTGGCCCCCGCCCGCGCCGTTGGCCACACTGGACGCGCTGCAGCCGTTGGCGGCGCCGTCGAGCGTGTCGACCCGCAGCCGGTAGGGCGTGTTGCTGGGGGCGAGGCTCCCGGTCCAATGGGGGACGACACCGCCGGGAAGGTTCTGGTTGACCAGTTGCGCGCCGCTGAGCGAGGCGGACGAGGTGGGATCCACCCACTGGTGGTAGAAGGCGTTGACCGTCGCCGCGGTCAGGGTTGCGCCCGTCCGCTCATCTGTCCAGGTCGACGGCGTCGGCGGAGGCGGGGCGGTGGTGGTCCCGTTGATCGGGTCGAAGAGGGTCTGACTGAGCGGCGTGTCGGTCTGGCGGTTGAACCGGTCGTTCTCCTGGAAGAGCGTGTACAGCATGGTGTCGTACTGCGCCGCCTTGGTTTTGTCGAAGGTGCCGTCCGATTCGCGGTACTTGTTGCTCGACGGCTGATCCGGACCGAACGACGGGTTGTAGACCTCGACGTGCACCGGTTTCCCCAACTCGGCCTGGGGAACGGTGATCTGGAAGTCGTAGCCACCGCAGTCGGGGAGCGTCATCCACCCGCCGGGTAGGGTCGCCTCGGTGCCGAGCTTGCCACTGATCGTGTGCATGTCAGTGGTACCATCCCACGTGTTGCTGGGCGTGTAGGCGTCCCCCTCGGAGCGCGGCGTGCCCCAGCCCTCGGTACGAAGGAAGTAGAAGCCCTGCTGCGGGCTGGCGTTGATCTGATCCTCCTGGCTGCCGATGTGGGAGCCGGGCTGGCCCAGGGTCAGGGTCGACAGGAACTCGGCCACCGCGCGCTGCAGCACTGTGTGCTGCGGCCCGAAGCCAAGTAGCTTGGTGAACGTGTTGCTCACGCTCGTGTTGACGGATACCCCCAACCGATTGGTCGCGCAGAGGACGACGACGTCATCGCAGAGCTTGGGCGGGTTGTCACCGCTGACCTTGAACACGGTCACCGAGGACGCCGGGTACCCGTTGCGCTCGACGGCCGCGGTGGCCGCGGACTGCGCGGTGGCGAAGTCGCTGGGCATGTACGTCACGCCGGCCAGCGCTCCCGCGGCGGCCGCACGTTCGACCTTGTTCGCTGAGAGGTAGCTCAGGCCGCTGTCGATCGCCAGGCCGCAGATCCCGAAGAGCACGACGGCTGAGACGGCGAAGATCATGAGCGACTGGCCCCGGACGTGGCGCCGAGACGCGCGCTCGGGACCGCGGACCGTGGTCAGTGGGAGCTTGGTGCGAGGCAATTGACCGTGTACTCCGTGTGGCTGAGGTTGACGCTGATCAGCGGGGTGGGCGACTGGTAGTCGAAATCGAGCTGCACGCCGATGGCGCCTTCAGTGGGATGGGTCTGCGTGCGCAGATCGAGCGAGTAGAGGCCGCCCGGGGCTGTCGCAGGGCTCCACGTGCCGCTGCCCGCGTAGGTGTAGATCTCGCCGCGGTCGCCGTTCTGATAGGGCGACCCCGTCGTCCCGCTGACGCAGACGGCGGTGTCTTTGGGCTGGTAGATGATGACCCTGCGGATCGTTCCGTAGTTCAGCAGCGTGTTGTTCGAGTTGTCGAGGATGGTGGCGGCGACGTTGGCCACGACCTGCTTGTCGACGCCGCACGGGTCTTTGGCGGGAGGGGCAATCACCTGGCAGGCATCGGTCGTGCCCAGCTGGTAGTTGTTGTTGCCCACCTGGGCGGCGAAGCGCGCGCCGGTGCGGGTGGCCTGGCCGGCCATGTTGGAGTCGCTGATGGCCACGCCGACGGCGTAGACGCCCACGAACAGCGTGAGCGCGAACACGACCACGATCGCGGTCTCGATGAGGGCCTGGCCGCGCTCACCGCGCCGGCGGGCGCGGCGCGCGGGCGATGCGGACTGGGTGCAGAGCGGTCCCATCACAGGTCCTTCGGCTCCAGCCTGAAGACCTGGGCCTCATCGAAGGTGAAGCTCTTGCCGGTGGCGGGGAACACGAAGGTGTAGTGGATGGTCAGCCGGACGAAGCTGGCCGGGTTCGCACCCCCCGCGTGCACGCTGCGTGCTGAGGGCGGCCACGGCGGGCAGTGATAGGGGTCCGCGGTGCAGGCGGCCCCACCATAGGTCCACATCGGGGTCCCGTCGATCTGATACTGGTTGACGCAGGGCTGGTTGGGGTTGCCGAAGGAGTCCTTACACCCGGTCATGTCGGTCTGATAGCCGAGACTGGAGCTGTAGTTGACCTTCTCGACCTTCACCCACTGGACGTTGACCAGGGAGTTCGCGCCGACCCCCGCTTTTTGCATCGCAGTCAGCGTCGCCTGGTCGGCGTTCGGATCCACCCCCGCGGCGGCCAGTGTCACCGAGCCGACGTTGGCCGCCCTGGCGACGGCGCTCTTCGCGTACATGAACAGGCCGCCGTTGATCACGCCGAAGAGGATCGCGAACACGATCGGCGCACAGAGGGCGAACTCGACCATGGCCTGGCCGCGCCCGCGACGCCGGCCGCTCCGAGAGGCGCGCACGAGCGTGCCGGCCGCCTGACCATCTCGCATCTCGGCGGAGCATCGCATCAAACGGTTCAAGATTCCCCTGGGATACCGATCCGTGACCTGTTCGCGGGCGAGGGGCAACCTCGTCGCGCCTGACTCCCCATGCGGGGCACGGGCCGGGGACGACCGGGCCCGCACCTCTGGTTCGTGCCGGCTGCCAGCCTAGGGCTCGATCTGCCACCTCTCGGCGGCGGGCGTGTCACAAAATCGTCAGCCCCCTGCAAACTGTTGCGTAGAGGCGACCCGGAAGGCCCGGCTCAGGCGCCCCGGCATAATTGACCGCATGAGTCAGCAATTCCCCGCGCGGAGCGGCGCCGCGATCCTGGACGCCCCCGCCCCGGGCGGGATCCTGACCAGGATCGGCAACACCCCGATGCTGCGCCTGCGCCTCTTCGAGCACGAGGCCCCGGGGGTCGAGGTCTTTGCCAAGGCCGAGTTCATGAACCCGGGCGGCTCGGTCAAGGACCGGCCCGCGCTGCGCATGGTCGAGGAGGGCGAGCGCGACGGTCGCCTCACCCCCGACAAGGTGATCCTCGACAGCACCAGCGGGAACACCGGGATCGCCTACGCCATGATCGGCGCCGCCAAGGGGTACCGGGTCCGACTGGTGATGCCCACCAACGTGAGCGAGGAGCGCAAGCAGCTTGTCACGGCGTTCGGGGCTGAGATCGTCCACAGCGACCCGCTCGAGGGCAGCGAGGGGGCCATCCGCATGGCCAGGGCGCTGCGCGACGAGCACCCCGACCGCTACTTCATGCCCGATCAGTACAACAACGAGTTCAACTGGCGCGCCCACTACGACACCACCGGCCCCGAGATCTGGGCGCAGACCGGGGGCCGGCTGACCCACTTCGTGGCGGGCCTGGGGACCAGCGGCACGTTCATGGGCACGACGCGGCGCCTCAAGGAGCTCAACTCCCGCATCCACTGCGTGTCCGTCCAGCCGGACGAGCCGTGGCACGGCCTGGAGGGGCTCAAGCACATGCCCACCTCGATCGTCCCCGGGATCTACGACGAGCACCTCGCCGACGAGAACGTGGGGGTCGCGACCGAGCCGGCGTATGAGGTGGCGCGCGAGCTGGCGCGCCGGGAGGGCATCCTCGCCGGCCACTCCGGCGGCGCCGCCCTCCTGGTCGCGGGCCGGCTGGCGCGGGAGGCGAGGACCGGGGTGATCGTCATCGTCCTCGCCGACGGCGGTGACCGCTACCTGAGCAGCGGGCTCTACGGGACGCGTTCGCGTCTCTGATGCGAGCCCGCGTGGTGGCCGGCCCGGAGGTGCTGGCCGAGATCGGCAGCATGGCCGGGCGCGCCTATCCGGTGGAGGGATGCGGGGTGCTGGTCGGCACGGTCACGGGCGAGCTGATCCGCATCGTTGTGGCCCTCCCTGGCCGCAA